>JAZKBC010000260.1:0-1484 GCA_040388825.1 Acidobacteriota bacterium
TTGGTGCGCGGCAAGCACTCGATGAAGATGGGCTACGAGTACCAGGCGGTCAACACTCAGGTGAACGACTTCAACCCGAGCTATGGACAGGACAACTACGCCAGCAAATATGCCAATGCGTCCGTGACCTCGTCCGATACGGATCCTCTCAATACGCAAGCAACGCAGCTTGCGCAGGCGTCGGCGTTGGCGGACTTCCTGTTCGGCAATCAGTCTTCCTATTCGCTTACCAACTACGTCGTTGTGGACCTGCGTCAGCGCTTCAACTTCATGTACTTCCAGGACGACATGAAGCTGTTGCCGAATCTAACGGTCAACGCTGGTCTGCGGTATGAAATTGCGACTCCGCAGTGGGAAGCCAACAACAAGCTGGCGAACTTTGATCCCACCTCGGTTTCACTGATTCAGGCATCGTCGGGCAGCATTTACAAGCGGGCGCTGGTGCATGTTCCAATGAAGAATTTTGGTCCGCGCATCGGTCTAGCGTGGGCGGTTGCGCCGAAGAGCGTCATCCGCAGTGGCTATGGCATCAGCTATACGCAATTCAACCGCGCGGGCGGCGAAAACAACCTGACGTACAACGGACCCAGTGTTGTCAACGCTTCCATCAACAACCCGAATCCGACCACGTCTAACCGCTGCGTGAACGATACGCAGGACCAGACTGCATGTTTCCGCCAAATGCAGCAGGGCTACGCTGTCGGACTGGCGAGCCCTTCCAGCTTCGACCCGAAGAAGGTGACCTCGCGCTATATTCCGAAGGATTTCAAAACGGGCTATATCCAGAGTTACTTCCTCGGTATTCAGCAGCAGCTGCCGTGGGGCGTGGTCGCGGACGTTGCCTACGTTGGAAACAAGGGAACCGACCTGCAGGTGCTGGCCGACTACAACCAAGCAGTTCCTTGCCTCAACGCTGGCGGTACCGGATGCGCGGCTTACCAGTCGCGTCGTCCCGTTCCCACCTTCGGCGACATTGAAATCGCTTATGGCGGTAACTCGTCCAGCTACAATTCGCTGCAAGCCAAGCTGGAAAAGCGCGTCGGCGCACTGTACCTGCTGGATTCGTTCACGTGGAGCCGCGCGTTTGATCTGGCCTCCGGCCACCTGGAGACCTCGAACGGCGATAACTCTCGCGTAAACTTCGCCAACCCGCGTAACGATTATGGCCCGTCTGGCTATGATCAGCCTGTCAACAACACAATTTCGATCGTGTATGACCTTCCTTTCGGCCACGGCCGTAAGTTTGGTGGAGATTCGAACGTTGTTGTGAACGCGATCCTGGGTGGATGGCAGACGACGGTCATCAATACGATGACATCGGGTCTTCCCTTCAACCTCACCTATAGCTCCTCGTCATCCAATCAGCTCTATACGACGGATCTGGTCACATTCCGCCCGACACTGCTGAATAACTCGAAGCCCATCAAGCTTGCCGACAGTGCACGGGTGAAGTCGGCGACCAGCTATACGATCCTGGACAAGTC
>JAZKBC010000260.1:1494-16415 GCA_040388825.1 Acidobacteriota bacterium
TCTGGTCTCGGGCCTGGTGCTGGTGCAGCCGAGTGTTGCTAACGGAGCTACCACTCCTTATGGCAACATCTCGCGCAACAAGCTGCGGTCGCTCGCCTACTACAACACAGATTTCGGTCTGCACAAGGACTTTGCTCTGTTCAAGGAAGACTACAAGCTGGAGTTCCGTGCCGAGGCTTTCAATGTCTTCAACCAGGTGAACTACGCGGCTCCTGACGGCAACATCAGCAATGGCAGCTATGGCACGATTACATCGGCCGCACCTGCCCGTCAGCTTCAACTTGCAGCGAAGTTTATCTTCTAGCTTCGCCGTAAGGTACAGTGTTCAACCAATGGGGCGCCGCTTGCTGTTTGGAGCGGCGCCCTTTCTACCGGGGTAAGCCTTTGCGGCTCGAACGAAAGCCGGCTATTTTCTGGAGATGAGTATGAAGTTGTCGATTGACGCGATGCGTGTGCCAGCCTTGGCGATCCTTCTTGGTACGTCGGTGACGGCGGTTGCGCAGCAGACGCCAGCAGCTGTGCAGGACAAGGCAGTCCACCTGAACCAGATTCAGGTGATTGGATCGCATAACAGCTACAACCTGGGGTTTGCGCCGAGCGAAGAGAAGTATGCGCGGATGAAGTTTGCGAAGGAGTATCTGTCGCTGGAGTATCGGCATGCCACCTTGACGCACCAGCTCGATGGCGGCGTGCGGCAGTTGGAGATCGATATTGTGCAGGACCCGAAGGGTGGACGATTTGCGCATCCGAAGATTATCGAGATGACCCAACAGGCAGGGTTGCCGGCGGATCCTGACTTTGATCCGAAGCATGAGATGGACAAGCCGGGGTTCAAGGTGATTCATATCTCCGACCTGAACCAGCGGAGCTCGTGCCACTTATTTACGGCGTGTCTGGCGGAGATTCGTGCGTGGTCGAAGGCGCACCCGCAGCATGTGCCACTGTTCCTGTTGATCGAGACCAAGGAAGGCGGGACGAAGGGTATTCCCAACAGCGTTGTGGCTGAGCCGTTCACGGCGGAGACGTTCGACGCGCTTGATAAAGAGATTCGGTCGGTGTTCCATGATGGCGAGATGGTGCTTCCCGATGACGTGCGTGGGAGCTATCCGACACTTGATGCCGCAGTGCACGCCGGGCACTGGCCTACGCTGGCTGAATCGCGCGGCAAGGTGATCTTCCTGATGGACCAGAAGCATGTCGGGCCGATTTATACGGCGGGGCATCCGCTGTTGCAGGGGCGGGTGCTGTTCACCAATGCGGATGCAGGTCAGCCGGATGCGGCGTTTGTGGAAGAGAATGAGGGAACGCCAGCGGTGATCGATTCGCTGGTGAAGCAGGGTTACATTGTTCGCGCTCGCGCCGATGAGGGCACGAAAGCAGCGCGCACGAACGACACGACGCGGCGGGATGAGCTGCTGGCGTCGGGAGCGCAGATGATCAGCACGGACTATCCTCTGTCGGAGCCGTCGCAGTGGACTGGCTATTCGGTGGGCTTTGAAGATGGTCTGCCGGCGCGGTGTAACATCATCAACGCACCCAAGACGTGCAAGAACAACCTGCTGGAGCCGGGCGCCAAGAGTGGCGGCAAGGTGTCTCCGGCGCATAAGCCGTAACTGGAGGCGCGGCCTGGACCGCGTCAGTACCTGGTGTCCTTCCGTATTGTTTGAGGAGTATGACTCGCATGGTTTCACGAAGGTCTTTTCTCGGCGGCGTTTCTGCCGCGTCGCTTGCCTGCATGGTTCGCGAAACATTTGCATTGCCGGCATCGTTTCAGCCCTTTCTCGCTGCTGCTTCTCCGGCAGCGGAGATGCACGACAATCTGCGGCATGTGAAGGTTGCGATCGGCACTGGCGGGCATGGGCACACGTATCCCGGGGCGACGGTGCCGTTCGGTGCGGTGCAGTTGGGGCCGGATACGGGTGTGCGGGATTGGGATCATTGCTCGGGATATCACTACAAGGACGACGCGATCCTCGGCTTCAGTCACACGCATTTGAGTGGAACAGGGTGCATCGATCTGCTCGACTTTTTGCTGATGCCGGGGAGCGACGACTTTCGATTTGATCCGGAGGCTGATGTGGACAGTCCGGCCAGCTATCGAGCGCACTTCTCGCACGCGGATGAGGTGGCTGTGCCGGGGTACTACTCGGTGAAGCTGAAGGAGTCGAAGATCAAGGCGGAGTTGACGGCGACGGAGCGCGTGGGTTTGCACAAGTACACATTCCCGGCGTCGCAGCATTCGTGCTTCCTGCTGGATCTGATGCATGGCGGCGTGAAAGTGCCGAACCCGGAGAAGCATGAAGTGGTGCCGCCGGCGACGGTGTGGTCGTTCCTGAAGGTGGTGAGCAACGACACGATCGTGGGCGGGCGTAGCCAGGATGTTTGGGGAATGGGGCGCGAGATCTACTTCTACATGAAGTTCTCCAAGCCGTTTAAGCATGTGGACGTGTACTCGGCCGGGAAGTTGGTTGCTAGCAACAGTGATGAAATACGCGGCGGTGCGCTGCGTGCGGTGCTGCAGTTTGCGACTACGGAGAACGAGGTCGTCTATGTGAAGACGGGGATCTCGGGCGTTAGCGTGGAGGGGGCCGCAGCTAATGTGAAGGCCGAAGCTCCGGGATGGGACTTTGAAGCGAAGCGCGAGGCAGCGCATACGGCATGGCGCGAGGCGCTGGGACGGGTAAGCGTTCGGTCGGAGAATCAGAAGTATCTGGAGATTTTCTATACCGGGCTGTATCACATGATGGTTGCACCGACGCTGTTCGATGATGCCGATGGGAAGTATCGGGGCATGGATGGCAAGGTGCACACGCTTGCTGCGGGCGAGCATAACTACAGCACGTTTTCGCTGTGGGATACGTACCGTGCGTTGCATCCGTTTTATACGCTGGCGTTTCCTGAGCGGGTTCCTGGGTTCGTCAACTGTCTGATTCGCATGTCGCAGGAAAGCCCTGCAGGGGTTCCGGTGTGGCCGCTGCATGGGCGTGAGACTGGATGCATGGTTGGCTATCACTCCGCTCCGGTGGTTGCGGAGGCCCTGGCGAAGGGATTTCCCGGTATCGATGCGAAGGCCGCGTATGCGGTGTTTCGTAAGCGGGCAATGGATGACGACTATCGCGGGCTTGGGGCGTATCGCAAGTACGGCTACGTGCCGTGTGACGTGCAGGAGGAGTCCGCAAGCAAGACGCTGGACTATGCGTATGACGATCGCGCAGTTGCCGCAATCGCCAAGGCTGCCGGCAAGCAGGCCGAACACGATGCGCTGATGGAGCGGTCAGAGAACTTCAAGCACCTTTACGACAAGGAATCGGGTTTTGTGCGGCCGCGTTATTCCGACGGACACTGGGCGGGGCCGTTCGATCCTATCGAGATCAGCGTGACGCGCAAGTGGCGCGACTATACGGAGGCCAATGCGTGGCAGACGACGTTCTGCGTGCAGCATAAGCCGAAGCTGCTGATTGATCTGGTCGGCGGTAATGAAGCGTTTGTTGCGAAGCTGGACGGGTTGTTCAGTGCGAGCTCTGCGATGCCGCCGGATATGCCGCCTGACGTAGCGGGACTTGTGGGGCAATATGCGCATGGCAACGAGCCGTGCCACCACGTGGCGTATCTATATAACTACGCTGGTGCACCAGGGAAGACACAGAAGCGCGTTCGCAGCCTGATGGAGACGATGTACGATAATCAGCCGGATGGTATGGCGGGCAATGAGGATTGTGGACAGATGTCGGCGTGGTTTGTGATCAGCGCGCTTGGTCTGTATGCGGTTGATCCCGTAAGCGCGATGTATGACATTGGGACGCCGCTGTTCGATCACGCGGAGATTGCGCTGCCTGGCGGTCGCAAGCTGGTGATCGAGGCCAAGCGCGACTCGCCTGAGTCGATCTATGTGCACGGGCTAGTGTGGAACGGCAAGCCGGTGCATGGACTCGTGGTTGAGCATGCGCAGTTAGCGCAGGGTGGAACGCTGACGTTCCACCTGGGAGACAAGCCTGCGGCGTCGATGGCATAAGTGCTGACCGAGCGGTTTGTTTGCAGAGTGCGACGCTACTTCACGGCCGTCCACGCGCCTGTTGCCGCCGAGCCGAAGATCGCGTCGATGGTGGCCATGTTGTGGATGGAGTCCTCGATGGGAACGGGGACTTCGGTGTTGTCGAGGATGGCGCGTGCAAAGGCGTCGCCCTGCAGGGTGTACTGATCGCAGGTGGGGAAGGTTTCGCTGGTGAGGCCGCCCCCGAAGAGATCGCTGCCAGTGTCGATGAACAGACGCGTTGGGCGATCGTTGGGGGCGTTGACTGGGATTTCAATTTCGATACGGCCGCGGGTTCCGAAGAATTGCATGCGCTGATACGGAGCGAGTTGTGTGCTGCAGGTGAACGATGCCTGGCCGGTGGGGAAGTCTAGGATCGCGGTGGTGAGGCGGTCGGTTTTGAACTGGGGATCGCGGTCGATGAGGGCGACGGCTCGCGTGGGTTCCTGTTCGAAGGCGAAGCGGGCAGCCTGGACGCAGTAGCAGCCGATGTCCATGAGTGCTCCGCCGCCGATGTCGGCCTGGTTGCGGATGTTGGCGGGAGCGACATTGAAGTAACTGAAGAAGCCAGTCATGGCGCGGAGGTCGCCAATGGCTCCGGCTTGCAGGAGCTCGCGGAGGCGAATCCACTGAGGATGGCAGCGGACCATGAAGGCCTCACCGATCTTTACGCCGGTGCGTTTGCGCACGGCGATCAGGGTGGCGGCTTCGGTGCGATCGAGTGCGAGAGGCTTCTCGCAGAGGACGTGCTTGCCGGATTCGGCGGCACGGATGGTCCAGGGAACGTGCAGGTTGTTGGGAAGAGGATTGTAGATGGCGTCGATGTCTGGATCGGCGAGGAGCTCTTCGTACGATCCATAGGCGCGAGGGATGCCGACGGTGGTGGCAGCCTGCTCGGCTTTTTCGCGTGAGCGCGATGCGATGGCGGTGATCTCGCAGTATTGTCCTAGCTTCATGGCGGGCAGCACTTTGCGGATGCCGATGGCTGCTGCGCCGAGTACTCCCCAACGAACTTTGGTTTGCATAGGAATCATCCTAAGCATGGCGGCGCGGAAGGGGAAGAGGCAGCGGCCTGAGAGGTCTCAGGCTCCAAGGCGCGGTGGAATTCTCCAATATCCCGAACCTCAGCAATGGACAGAGAATATCGCCAACTCATGCTGGATCCGGGGTCAAGAACGGTTGCCAAGCCGGCAGACTCCGCTTTCTCCGCGCTGTCATATGGGGCGGTCGTGGGCTCAATCGCCACAGTGTAGTGCCCTGTGGGCGCGGATTCCATAGGCCATGCACCGTGTGATATCCAAAGACCGAGATACGGCAATTGCTGCGCATTGAAGCTGATGATGACGCCGGTGCGTAACTTCGGTCGATAGAGGCCGGCTCTTCCGGTTTTGAAGGGGCCTGCGAAGATCTTCGCGGCGGAAATTCCGTCCGAGGGACCGACCGAGCTGAGATCGTATAAAACCCCTGACGGCTGAAGCGCCGTGATTGGCCAATCCAAGAACGTGCCAGGAGGGCGGTCATCCAAGTTCCAGCCCTCAAGCCGGACTCGCTCAACTTCCGCGGGTAGCAAAACACGGTCACCTTGCTCGACCTGCAATAAGGGATGCGCAGCGTACAGGAACGAAGTGCGAGTGTTTCCAAAGTTGTGCAGGTCATAGTCGAAATGCAGCGTTTGCGCTTTCAGACTGATCCGTCGTTGGACGGTGACCGGAACACTGACCGCGTCAACAGTAAGAACGATTGAATCGCCGATGGAGGAAGCCTTCCACGGTAGTCTCCAGAGATCACCGTGGTCAGGTGTGCTGATTTCGTCACCATGGCGTATCGGGCTGACGGAAGGGAAACAGTCGTCAAATCCGCCTCTGTCGGAATTGGCGAAGTCGTCTGCTATTCCCGGTGCTCTATACGGTTGTTGAGGCTGGAGGAGAAACTCCGCTGAATCAGACGAGCGTCGAATGGATACGATCTTCCCCCCAAATTGTGGAAGGAGGGTGACCACGAGGGCACCGTTATCTAGCTCAAGTGACGGATGCGCTCCCCATGGCGTCTGCCAAGTTGCAGCCTTGATGACCGTGTCGTTACCCGTAGACAAGACGTTGCGTCCCCTCGTTGAAGATGATTCATCAAGCGCGTTCGCAGAGCTGTGGGTAGATCACTTCGCACAGGCTGTCTGAATGAGTGCGCTATGGTGCGAGTGTCGCCCCGATGCTGTTTTGGTCAAGGGATCGCCCCTTTGTTTCGGGGACGAAGAAATACACCAGGAAGATTCCGGCGACGCAGAAAAGGCCATAGATGAAAAACGTGTTGCCAGTCCCGAGAGTGTGATCCAGAAGCGGGAAGGTGTAAGTGAGCAGGAAAGACGAGATCCAGAGGGAGCTAACGGCTGCTGCGACGCCGTACGAACGCACTTCATTTGGAAAGAGTTCAGAGATCAAGACCCACGTGACAGGAGCCAAAGTGAGCGCATAGCACGCGATGGCACACAAGGTGAGCACAAGCACCGGACGACCGAGATAGTGATGGCGATAGGCGAGTGCGCAGAACAGATGTGAAGCCGCGATGCCTGCGCAGCCCAATAACATCAATTTCCTTCGCCCAAGCGAATCTACAAGAACGATTGCGAGAATAGTGAACAGGAGGTTAATGGAGCCGGTGATCACAATGTTCAGAAAAATATCGTTGGAGCCGTAGCCCGCGCTGCGGTAGACCTCGGCTGCGTAGTTGAACAGAATGTTGATCCCGCTCCATTGCTGAAGGACCGCGAGTGCGACAGCGATCAAGACGATTCGCCTTACTCCTGGTCGAGTCAGGGACTTCCACGAAGCGACGCTCGGTGGCCGGGCTGTAACACTGCTGCGGATGCTCGCAAGCTCCGCCGCTGCATACCGGTCGCCTCCGATTCGCCGGAGAATACTGGCGGCGATATCTTCGCGTCCGTGCGCGAGAAGCCATCGAGGACTTTCCGGAAGGAAGTAGGAAGCGATCAAGAAGATTGCTGACGGTAGTGTGAGCACGGTAAACATCCATCGCCATGCAAACTGAACGTTCCACGAGGAGTAGAAGGCTTGTGGCAACGCCGCGACGGGTATGGGGCGCGCGATGGCCCAGTTCACCACCTGCGCGAGCAGAATGCCGATCACGATGGTGAATTGGTTGATACTCACCAACCTGCCGCGCAAGGGAGCCGGGCTGATCTCCGCAATGTAAAGTGGGGCGACATTAGAACTGATCCCGATGGCGACGCCACCTGCGATTCGCCAAAAAATGAAAGCGAAGAATGAAGTGGCCCAACCAGTGGCCACGGACGAGACTGCGAAAAGGAGAGCCGCTGTGATGAGCAGTTTGCGCCTGCCGAAACGTTCGGCACCATATCCCGAGCCGAGTGAGCCCACGAGGCAGCCGAGGAGAGCGCAGCTATTCGCCCAGCCAATGAGCTGAGGAGAGGTGAGGTGGAAGTAGAGTTCGTAGAACTGACGTGCGCCACCGATGACCACCCAGTCGTAACCGAACAACAGGCCGCCAAGCGCTGCGGCTGCGGCGATGCTCCAGACATAGGCCGCATGGACCGCTTCGGGTACCGAGTTCGAAGATGGGTTTGAAGGTGCGATGACTTGCATGATTACTCCTGGAATACGCGCAACAAGTCGATTGCTCCGGAGTGGCACCGGTCGCGCTCGAGTACAGCACGAAGCAGAGCGAGTCCTGAGGCAGGGCTTTGGGCTGACTGCCCGAGCAGCGCTTGTGCCTTCAGAAAATAGCTCGTGACCAGTTGACGCTCGAGGAGATCCTCTTCGAAGAGGAGCATGGCTGGAAGAGACGTAGCAAAATAATCAATTGTGGGAGCTTGTTGCTTCAGGTTGTCGGCATATCTGGATATAGCATGGAATATCTGCTGGGCTTCGTGGTGGCGTCCGAGGCGATCAAGAGCCATCCCCGACCAGAATGTGGATTCTGAGATCGACTTGAGCTGCATCTGTTGGAAGTCTGCCTGGGACAGCGCTGCTCGCTCCCATGCTTCCTGGGCTGCGTCGTGTTGATGCAAGCCGGTGTATGCCGCGCCCAACCAAAAATCTATGCTGTTTGTATTCATCAAAGGATGCTTGACTTCGCTGAGATTGAGCGGCGGCGAGTTTGCAGCGGTGAGATGAATGAGCGCGCTGGAGTTATCGCCTTGCTGCAACGCG
Organism: Acidobacteriota bacterium; assembly: GCA_040388825.1. GTDB lineage: Bacteria > Acidobacteriota > Terriglobia > Terriglobales > Acidobacteriaceae > Granulicella. Next base: position 9,709 of record JAZKBC010000260.1, read on the forward strand.
TCCTGCGCTAACGCGATATTGGCTCGCACATACTGCTCAAGCACGAGGCCTTCACCGCCCTCCCAAGGCTGGAATTTGCGGGAAGTGAGGAGGCGAAGTGCAGCGCCGGGTTCGCCGCTGCTTGTCAGCAGAGAGGCGAGTTCTACGGAGAGATCGTCTCGCAACAGCACCAGCGATTTATGTTGGAGCAGCATCGCGAGGCGTTGCGCTGCGGGAGTGCAAGTTCGCTTTCGAAGTTGATCGTACTCATAAAGGACGCGCGGGTCTTCTGGGGAAAGTTCGAAGGCTTTCTGAAAAACCTCGCTAGCGCGGTGGGGCTGGTGCAGCACATTGAAGTATCCGAAGCCGAGGTTTCGCCAAGTGGTGGGGAACTTCGGATCGAGTTCGCTGGAACGCTCCCAGCAGGAGATTGCTTCCTGATGCCGCCGGCGGTCGTAAAGTATGTTGCCGAGGTAATAGAAAGCTCGATCATCGGCTCTGTTTGCGAGCACAGCCTTCTGCAGGAGGACCAGTTCATCCAGGCGATGTGGGAATACGTAGTCCGGACTGGCGAGGGATGCGGCCTGGTAGGCTGCTTCGCTGCTTGCGTGCTGGCCAAGGCGGTTGAGGATGTCCGCGCGAACGTAATGCATCATCGTTGCAGAGCCGTCCGTGTTTTGTGGCGGCTCTGCGGAGAGGATCCGAAGCGCTTGCTCGTAGAATCCGCCCCGGATGAGGTCGAACGCGAGATCCAGGCATTGTTGTCCGTCGGATGGGATTTGCTGGCCATGAAGAAAGCGCGAGAACGTATCGAGCGGATCGAGAGAGATGATCTGCTTTAGAAGAGTTGCCGCATCCGGCTCGCTGCCGAGCGCTCGCAGTACCAGAACTTTCATGTTGAGTGCGTTCAGGTTGTCCGTATCCGCGCGCAGGGAGCGATTGAGATGATCGAGTGCACTCCGCCAGTCTTTGCGCGTGCAGTCGATTTCAGCAAGGCGAAGGTGTCCCGGACCTCGCCACGCCGCATTCCAAGTTGCTTTGTAGAAGGCATCGTAAGCCTCTGAAAGACGATCCTGAAGTTGCAGCGTCAGACCAAGATGATAAAGCGGCTCGCCATCGAAGGGATTCGGATTGCGAAGGAGCAACCGCTTCAGTGCTGATCGAAGGTGCTGCTCGGCTTTGTCAAACTCGCCGCGACGCAGATGCCAACGGCCCAACGCGTGATTGATGCGGGTGTCTTCTGGATCCCGACGGAGGCCTTCGCGCCAGTAGGGCTCGGGGTCGCGGGTGGGATGGCGGTACTGCTCGAGGTGAACGCCGGTGAGAAAAAGCTCGTCGTTTGTTGTGATTTTCTGCGGTGAGGCCGGCTCGATGGCCACCTGGGGAGGATCGGCGGGAACAATCTCCTGCGGAGCAAAACGAAGGATCAACTGCCCGTTTTGTTCGACGCGCACTTCTACAGGAGACGTGACTTCGCCAACGCGGAACTTGTGATGCAGCGGCTCTTTAGAGGAGAGATCGCCTAGCCAGCGATCGACCTCGGCATCGCCGGCAATCAATTTGATGACCGCGTCTGGCCAGTCCGACGTGACCTGCAGATGGATCACTATTTCGTCAGGGCGCGTCTCGAGGCGCAGAGCGGCATCGATGGTGGCTATGTCAGGGATCCCAATCTCGCGAAGCGGATACCAGAACTGGCTGAAGGCCTTCGTTTCACCAGGTGCGATGAAAGAGAAATCGGGTTGATTATCCGTGTAGGCGCCGACCATTAGCTCTACGTATGGGCCGTCCGACTCAGTCAGATTGCGGTCCCACGAGTAGCCGAACTCGTGGTTGCCCCACGTCCATTGCTTCTTTCCGGGCACGATGTGGCGATTGGCTACGGACACAACGCCCGCCTGGCGCTTGAAGTCGTAACCGCCGCAAAAGTCGCCTCGAGATCCGCAGATCATGTAGCTGGTCGGAACGGGGATATTCGCGTAGCAGCTGAGATCGTTGGGCGCAAACATTCCGTCGGGCTGGAAGTGCGTTGGCCACTCCGCAGGTTCGACGCCGTGCTCAGGGCGCTTGCCGTAGTTGACGCCGTAGTAGGTACCGCGGCTCAAAGGAAACTCTGTGACTGCACGCTTTGCGTGGTCGGCGACGAAGCGCACGTCGGAGGAGAAGAACGATTGATATCGCTCATGCACACTGACTGCGGCGTTTGCCCACCAGAGAAACGTCTTCGTATCGGTTGTGCGGTTGTAGAGCCGGACGCGGAACTCGACGTAGGCTTTGCCGGGATGCAGGCAAATGCCGTGCATACCTTTCATGCGTTCCATTGGGTCGTAGTCGCTGCACCAGATTGTGACGGACCCGTCAGCAGCGCGCTCGATGCTCGTTTCCACTGGCATGTACGTTGCCGGACGATGGTGCTGAGGCCAGTTGAACTCGACTCCGCCCGAAACCCACGGCCCAGCCAGACCGACCAAGGCAGGCTTCATTACGTTTTGACGGTAGAAGAAATCGTATCCATTCGACTTGTCGAGCCCAACGTGAATCCGGCCGCCGACCTCGGGCAGGATCATGATGCGAATCTGCTCATTTTCAAGATGAACGGCTTGCCACGAACGGTCATGCGCTGCGGTTTCGATCCGATCAATGACGGGCAAAGGATAAACGCGGCCGCTGCTGCCCTGATAGACGCGCTTCTCCAGAAACATGGGGTTCTTGTCTGGCGCCGCCGGGGCGTATGTGCGCAGAACAACGGGTTGATCCCAGGCCTTCACCGGACCTTGTTCGGTCTCTGGAGCAGGTGGCAGCATCAACCTTGCGGCGTCCTCAGCCGGCGGATCCGGTTGGGTGTCGACAACGCGCGAATCGATCTGAAGCATGGAACCCTCTGTCAGCTGGCGAGACGTGCAGGGGAGCACGGAAAGTAGGCAAGGGTCAGCTGTCGCTGACCGTGAACGTTACCGAAGCTCAATCTATTTCTCGTTGGCGAGGATGTCAAGCTGCGCCTATTGAGACAACGGAGTGTTTCGCAGAGATCAAGATGCATGGTGGCTTTGCTCTGTTCACTCGGTATGAGTGTGGTTCGTTGTGCCAGTCCAAAGATGCGTGATCGACGACCAGTTATCACCGGGAGGATGAGGTCTAGAGATCGTCCTCTTCCTCGAGAGATCCGTCCGTTCCGGCGATGTGTTCGAAAAACAACGAAATGTTGCTGCGAAAGATTACATGGGGTGCAAGCCGAACGATCTGTTGCGTCGTGCTCTTCTTCAGCAGATGGGAGAGGAGATTCTCGAATGCCGTTTTGCCTTGCCGATAGGGTCGCTGGTAGAGCGATGCAAGGATCTTTCCGGACTGGATTAGCGGGACGAGTTCCTGGAAGAGGTCGGTCGTAACTACCTGCACTTTCCCGAGAAGGCCGCGTTCTTCGAGGGCCTTCATGACCGGCATACTGTTTGCGGTGCTGATGTAGAGTCCCTCGGGATGCGATTTTCCCTTCATCAGCGCCAGAGCTTGCCGATAGGCCTCGCCCGGCCGCTCGTGGCTTTCGAGCACGGGCATCAAGGTGAGGTGGGAGGCTTGCATGGCGAGAGTCGCGGCAAAACCGCGCAGCTTCTCCGCGTGATCCATGGTGGAGAGCGCGCCACTGAACACGGCGACGTTCGCTTTCTGGCCGAGTTTGTGCGAGAGCAACTCCGCCGCAATCGCGCCGCTGACCGACGCATCAGCGGTGACCGAGCCGATACGCTCGGTGTTGGGGGCGTCACTGCCGACGCACATCATCGCTGTCCCCTGCCGCGATAGCTTGCGAATGAGCGGATCGAACTTCCGAGCGTCGCCGGGCAGGAAGATGACGCCATCGAAGTGACGATCCAGGATGCGCGTGAACGCTTCGATATCGCCAATGCCCAAGCGGGGATACTCGAAGTACTCCATCGCGATATGCGTGCCGACAGTGGCAGCTGCGGCGGCGCGAATGCCTTTTCGCAGAGGCTCAAAAAAGTGAGAGATGTGTTTGGGCAAAACGACCGCGATCGAAAACTGGCGGTTGATTTTGAGCGCCTGCGCGGCGAGGTTGGGCGTGTACCCCAACTCAGTCGCCATTTGCAGAACGCGAGCCTTCGTTTTTTCGCTGACTCCCGAGCGCCCGTGAATCGCCCGGTCAACCGTGCCGAGGGACACGTTCAAGGCTTTCGAGATGTCCTTGATCCCGGCGGGTTTAGTTCCGTCAGCCATAGCGATGTCCTTGATTGTACAAAGTGCTTCGGCCGGTAGCGATGGAAGCGGGTTGATTGCGCTTACGGTGCACCCGCTGAGAGTCCCTTATAACCCGGGAGTTTCGCGGAATCTGTAGATGCGGTTGGACAGTGACTGGGGAAACCTATTTTACAGTGTTGTCCAATCCCTTGGATGCGCGATCAAGAGCAGCGGGTTCCGCGGATAGCGTAGCCCGGTGTAATCGCCGTGCACGTGCCCGACGTCGTAATTTGCCAATGAAAATAGCTATAAAACGTGCCTGGTTGGACATCGACATACCCTCATAGACTATGAATTCGTGAACATTTAAGTCAGCACCGTGGAGACTTGTGTCAACAACGAATCGGCTGCAAATAGCGAATAAGTCATTGATAATAAAACGATTGCTAGCCACTCGACCGCAAGTTTTCGGTCCGTTGACAAAAGTAAATTCTACGTGGGAGCATTCAGGCCGGTAACGTACCCGCAAATTTGAAGATCCGACTTCTGCGGCAGCGTTACTAACGACCTTTGATCTCAGGAGAGCCCATGCGAAACCGGATACGCCTCTACGTATTGATCGCCCTTATGATGACTGCCTTTCTGCACAGTCCACTGAAACTGTTCGCTCAAGGCACGGCTTCGATCAGCGGAACAACCGCTGATGCGACTCACGCCGCGGTATCCAGCGCAAGCGTGGTGCTGACCAACTCCGAAACAAATCAAACGCGCCAAGCCGTGAGTTCGGGGGAAGGCTTTTTCGAATTCACTGACCTGACACCGGGGCATTACTCGCTGAAGGTTGGAAGGGATGGGTTCAAGACGTGGCTCCAAACGTCAATCACGCTGGAAGTCGCTCAGCACGTTACCGTCTATCCGCAACTCGAGGTCGGAGCGATTTCCGAACACGTTGAGGTGACGACCGAGCCGGCTGCCATTACGACGTCAAACAGCGATCTCTCGCAAGTGATTTCGTCGGAGCAGATTCAGCAACTTCCGCTCAATGGCAGAAACGCGCTGCAGCTAATGTCGCTCATTCCGGGCGTCGTCCCAACGGGAACCGCAGGACAGTTCGGTGCCACGCAGATAACGTTTTCATCTTCGGGTGGAAGAGACATCGACACGAACTACAGCCTTGACGGCGGATTCAATGAGGATACGTTCTACTCGATCGCGAATCCGTATCCGAATCCGGATGCGCTTCAAGAGTTCGCGGTCGTGACGCGCAACTATAGCGCCATGTTCGGCAAGGGCTCGACCGATGTATCCGCCGTAACTCGTTCTGGCACGAACACGTTCCATGGTTCACTGTTCGAGTTCATCCGTGATACGAGCCTCAACGCTACTCCTTACTTCACTACCATCAAACCGAACTTCCAGAGAAATCAATTTGGTGGCGCGATCGGCGGCCCGATTGTTCACAACAAACTATTCTTCTTCGCAAGCTACCAAGGCACGCAGCAAAGCGGCGGCCCTGGCACGCAGACTTACACCACGGCTCCTTTGCCGCAGCGTACGGGTGACTTTTCCGGGATCAGCACGCCGGTTATCGATCCACTGACAGGCAAGCAGTTTCCGGGAAACATCATTCCGACGAACCGGATCACGTCCCAAGCCGCGGCATTCTTTGCCAGTAAATTGCCTGCGCCGAATCAAGGAGCCAACACGTATGCCTACCAGAACGTGGCTACTCTTGCCGAGCATCAAGCGATCGTGAAGGTTGACTTTCAACTGTCTCAAAAGGACTTTATCTTCGCGCGCTATTTCATTGACGATGTACCCCAGGTCAACTACGCAGGGACCGCCCTTGATCCTACTTGGATCGCTGACGAACCGACGCGGTACCAAAATACGACCGTGGGCGAAGTCCATACGTTTTCATCACGGCTTCTCAACAACTTCCATTTGAGCTATGTGCGTAGCGCGTTTGGAGTGCTTCCGCGGGTTAACTTTTCACTCGCTGCGCTTGGATACGGCATCAATCAAAGTGCGACGACGAAGTACGGTCTCACACCAGACGCTGCCCTTGCCGTTACGGGCAGCTTCAGTGCGAGCACAGGTTCTCCAACTCGCGACATTGCTCCGACAACACACATTACCGACAATCTTTCTTTCCAGAAGGGTGCGCACACGATCAATGTCGGTGGCACCTTGTATCGCAACCGCATCAACGAGACCCAGAATTACCTCTCTGGCGGGTACCTCACGTTCAACGGGCAAACCACTGGCGTTGGCGTGGCGGACTTCCTGCTTGGGAAATACAGCAGCTATATTCAGGTGGGATCACTCACGGCCCGTTTGCATCAATCGCTGCCATCGTTTTATTTGCAGGATGATTTCAAGGTGTCGCCTCGTGTAACCCTCAACGCCGGACTGCGCTGGGACTATGAATCGCCCTTCACGGAGCGGTACAACCGCCAGAACACAGGCTTCTGCCTTACGTGCTCGAATCCGCTGCAGTCTTCGGTGCCGGGACTTACGCTGAACGGCGGCCTGCTGTT
>JAZKBC010000260.1:16425-17865 GCA_040388825.1 Acidobacteriota bacterium
GATATCGCTAGCGGTTACAGCTCCGAAGACGGTCAACTGCTGAGCCTGCAGCCGGGCAAACAATCAACCGTGTTCCCTCTGGCGACACCGGGCCTTCTCTATCCGGGCGACGCTGGAGTGCCGAACAACGTTGTTGGCACGCGGTGGAACAATATTGCGCCTCGTGTTGGCGTGGCGTGGGATGTTTTCGGAAACGGAAGGACGTCGCTTCGGAGTGGCTTCGGCGCATATTACGTGCCGTTGACACGAGGGATCACACTGAACCGTCTGACGCTTCTTCAGCCGTACGTTCTCCAGGTCAACATCTCCGGTGGAGACGCGCAGAACATCTTCGCGGCGGCTCCCTTCAATGGGGTCAACCCTTATCCTAGGGCCACGGCCAGCGATCATGCAGGGCTCAAGCAGCTTGCCTTCGTGCCAACGGCGGGTGAGAGTTCTCTGCCGACAACGTTCAAAACGGAAGTGAACTACGAATGGAGCCTCTCGGTCCAGCAGGCTTTGTGGCGCAAGTCCACGATAGAAGTGGACTACGTCGGCTCGTCTGACTCGCACCTGACGACCTCCGCAGAGAGCAACCCGGCAGTCTATACACCTGGAGTTTCGACTACGGCGAACACGCAAAGCCGTCGCCTCTATCCTCAGATCGGGTCGGTAAATTCCATCCTTAATGTCCTGAGTGCGAACTATCACTCCATGCAACTGGACTATAGTCAGCGGCTTTCCGCGGGAGTTTTCATCAAGAGCGCCTACACGTGGTCCAGAGCGCTGGGTGTTTCGGGTGCCCAGAGCGAGGGCAACAGCGGACCGCGCAATCCGTTCAATTACCGCATCGATTACAGCCCCCTGTCGATCGATGTGACCAACAATTGGGTGACGTCAGCAATCTGGAAGCCGCTCTCGTCGCATCATTTCAAGCCAGCCGTGAACGCGCTTGTTGGTGGTTGGCAATTGGGCGGGATCTCGATTCTGCGTTCGGGAGCGCCAATCAACCTCACTTCAGGTCGCGACAACTCTCTCACTGGAATTGGAGCGGACACTCCGGATGTCATTGGAAGCTACGCCATTGCAAACCACTCTAAAGCTGACAAGACCGCACATTGGTTCAATCCTGCGGCGTTTACGCAGAATGCCATTGGAACGTTCGGAACTCTCGGTAAAAACGCGCTGCGGGGTCCTGGATACGTCAACGTCGATCTCAACATCCAGAAGAATCTGCGGTTTGCCGAGAGGTACGGTGTTGAGTTGAAGGCTTCGATGTATAACGCTTTCAATCATGCCAACCTTTCTAACCCGACGACGGGCTTGACTTCAGCAAACTTTGGGAAGATCACTACCGCCACGGCTCCGCGGGTCATTGAGTTCGGCGTGAGGATGACGTACTGAGGACCAGAGTGCGCCGATGTCTGCTCGCGGGTGGATGTCGGCGCACGCACTGCAGGT
>JAZKBC010000260.1:17920-21361 GCA_040388825.1 Acidobacteriota bacterium
GGAGATTTAGAGTCGCAAGGATATAGTTTTGACGAGGGTGTCCATGCAGGCTCTCAAGACAAGAAGCGTCCCCGCAGTATCGAAGGCGCTGAGCATTTTGGACCAAATCGCGGATTCTGCCGTGGGGCTAACTTTGACCGAGCTCATTGAGTGGTCAGGGATGGCTAAGAGTTCGGTTCACTATCTCGTGGTAACACTTGAACGATGTGGTTACGTGGAGAAGGACGAGGGCACTGCCCGCTATGTCCTTGGCCAAAAGCTATCGAGGATGGCGCGGCCGTCCTGAAAGATTTGTTTGACGAAAGGAAATCGATGTTTCGTATACTCGGGCGCTCGATGGTTGTCATCGTTGTAATGTTTGCTGTTCTTGCAAGTTCGCCGCACCCTCTCTTGGGGCAGGGACTGCCTGACTTGAGGACGCCGCGCGCGCCGGAAGCGCCGCACATCAATGGCCCTAAAGTCTATGGTGCAAGGGCGGGGCATCCGTTTCTGTACCGTATCCCGTGCTCCGGCGTCAGGCCGATGCGGTTTTCAGTAGAGGGCCTGCCAAAATCTCTGGTACTTGATCCTGAGACTGGCATTATTTCGGGCACAGTCCCAAAGGCAGAAGGCAGCTATCGGCTGATCATTAAGGCGAGCAATAGGCGCGGCCGGTCACGGCGGGAGTTTGCCGTCGTTGTTGGCGAGAAGCTCAGCCTCACACCGCAGATGGGTTGGAACGATTGGTATACGCACTACACGAACATTACCGATAAAGATATTCGTGAGGCCGCAGATGCGATGATCGCGTCTGGAATGGCGGACTATGGATATCAGTTTATTGATATCGATGACGCGTGGGAGAGGAAGCCTGTCACGGACATCGCCGCGTTGAAGGGGCCGATGCGCGATGAGGCCGGGCATATCCTTCCTAACGGCCGATTCCCGGATATGAAGGCGCTCACCGACTATGTGCATGCGCGTGGCCTGAGGGCCGGCATCTATTCCTCTCCGGGACCGCTGACGTGCGGTGGGTTTGCGGCCTCCTTCGGACATGAGGCCGACGATGCAGCTCTAATTGCTGGATGGGGCTTTGATTTGCTGAAGTACGATTTGTGTAGCTACCGCAAGCAGATGAAAGATCCTCACAGTGTTTCCGAACTGAAAGCTCCTTACCTAAAGATGGGTACGCTGCTCAATGGGCAGGATCGCGACATTGTTTTCAATCTCTGCGAGTACGGATGGGGAGATGTGTGGAAGTGGGCTAGAGATGTGAGTGGATCGTCGTGGCGTACAACGAATGATGTTGGCGCTGTGAAGGGGGATTTGTTGCCCGGATTCTATAAGGTCGGCTTTGCGAATGCTGCGCTGGACGCGTACGCCGGGCCGGGAGCATGGAACGATCCGGATTACCTCATCATTGGCGCCGATGGCGATCCACACAACCTGGCGGCAGGGCCACAACCAACGCATCTGACCGCCGGTGAGCAGTACAGCTATATGTCCATGTGGACGCTGATGGCGTCCCCGCTCTTCTTTTCTGGCGACATGGCGAGACTTGATCCATTGACACTAAATATCCTCGAGAATTCCGAGGTGATTGATGTCGATCAAGATGTATTGGGGAAACAGGGAAAGATCGTTCGACACACGGATCAGGAATTCATATTGATGAAACCCATGGCCGACGGATCCACCGTGGTTGGACTCTTCAATATCTCCGAGGCTCCGCGCTCCATCAAGATTGATTTCAAAGACATTGGCGCGACCTCGGCCGTGACTGTACGTGACGTTTGGAGGCAACAGAATGTAGGTCGCTTTGGAGCGAGCTACACGGCTGAAGTTCCGCGGCATGACGTGATGATGATCAGGATCACGCCCGCCCAAATGAAACGAGGGATGTAGCTACCGACGACAGCCAACATGCAGTTGATGCTGGCTTAGTTGGCTGATGGCTTTTCGGCATGGTCGATGACTAGAACATCGACTTGCGTCTTCTCAGACGTGAGTTTTAGCCCCAATTGCTGCTGGATAGCTTCGAAGAGGCTTGGAGCGGGCTCAACACCCTCATCAGGTTTCGGAAAGCCTAGCGAGTGGCCGCCGAAAAGGGAGTCGTCCGGGGTGAAGGTCACCGTCATATCGTACTTGCCGGTCAGGCCAGTCTGGTCCACCACGGGACGGTCAAGAACAAGTGATTGCAGAAAGCTTGCGAAGGCTGGAATGGGTGAATTGTTGGCAAACATCAGTGTGCCGGTCCTGGCGGGTTGCATGCCGATGCCGTGTAGATTCCCGTTGGGCTGAGCCGGTTGTAGCTTTGAACCACCCTTTCCAATTGTGAGAACGAAGGCAGAAAGCTCCCGTTTGTCGTGATGGAACTTCAACTGAAAGCGATCTGCGAGGAGCTTGCGGATCATGATTCGTACTTGCTCGGCAGTAGGAGCGCCTTCCCGATCGGGTGTCGCGACAATATCGTATCGATCCTTCTCGATCCAATCTGGAGCGCCAATGATCTGTTTCATTTGCACGCTATAAGCAAACATCATTAAGTCCGCCAGGGAAGAATTTACAGTGGTAAGGTTGTGCCCTCTAAACGTAAGCACTTGCATGCTGGAGCCGTCGGTGTCATTCGGCTTGATCGTGGCAACCTCAATTCCTGGTTCGGCGTCAGCCGCCATAGGTTTACGCGGTGCTGGCGGCGGCGGAATTTCCCACGCCGTATCCTTGGTGGCACGCGAAAAGTCCATGGGCGTTGAAGTGAGGCTTTGTGTCCATGTACCGGCAATCCTGCTGTTGCCAGCGTCCACCTTGCCTTCGTACGAAGTTCCGTTTAAGTCGATTGCGAACTTCAGAGTCAAGCCATCCTGCGAGATGGAGGAAACTCTGAACGGTTGTGCAGTCTCATCAATGCTGTAGAGCCTGGCCTGCAACCGGTCATCCTCTTTGGTGATGAGCAGGATCATTCGCAGATCCTTGCCGGCCTTGAGCGTCCCTTGCCAGTTGCCTGTAATGTCCTGGGCACGCAGAACACCACCTGCCAGCACCGCCGACACCATGATCCATAGCATCAACTTTTTCACGGAATGTCCTTTTACAACCTCTATAGATTTTAGGGGTAAGCAACGCCGCTCGTTCGCTCATGAGAATAAGGACGAGGATGGTCACAGTGCCTCGTTCCGCTGGCAGAGCGTAGAGGAGAGAATCTATAGGGCTGATGGCATATGCGGCAGTGAAGATGTTCGATTGAGTTGCGCAGTCGGAATGCAGGTGGTGGCCTACGCGAACGCTACCCGTGCGATTACCATGCCAAAAGGGCGACCCCAAAAGGTACGCTCAAAACGCTCTTTCTCGGCATCAAAGAGTGCGATATGACTGAATTGAAATGGTCGGGGCGATTGGATTCGAACCAACGACCCCCTGCTCCCGAACTGGAATGCAGAAATTTTTGCAGATGCACGGGGTGAG
>JAZKBC010000261.1:0-1445 GCA_040388825.1 Acidobacteriota bacterium
AAGAACCCATCCCCCTTAAACCCCACCCCCGGCAACGTCCTCAAATACCCCTCCCTCACCAACCCCTCACCCCTCTCTCCCAACACCTCAGCCACCATCCCCTCCAGCGACACCCTCTCCACCCCACCCGGCATTTCCACAGCTTCCACAACCCCCTCGCACTCCTCCGCCTCCAGCGAGCACGTCGAGTAAATCAGCCGCCCCCCAACCGCCAGCCGCTCAGCCGCCGCCTTCAAAATCTCCCTCTGCCGTTTCGCCTGCCGCCCCAGCTCCGCCGGCTCCAACTTATGCCGAATCTCCGGGTTACGCGCCAGAGTCCCAGTCCCGCTGCAAGGCACATCGCACAGGATCAGATCAAACTCCCCCTCAACCACCGGCAGCCGAGCCGCATCCGCAGCCAACACCCGAACCTCCACACCACCCGTTTTCAGCCGAGCCGCCATCGCCTCCAGCCGCCGCGCGCTCAGGTCGGTAGCCAGCACCTCCGCCCCCGCCAGCCGCTCCGCCAGCACCTTCGTCTTCCCCCCGGGAGCCGCGCAGGCATCCCAAACCCGCTTCGCCCCCACTCCAAACCGAGCCGCCACCTCCGCCACCAGCCGCGACCCCTCATCCATCCCCCAGCTATCGTCCGCATCTCCCACACCCGCAAAGAGATCGCCACCACCACCCTCCGTCTGGTCATACTCGCAAATTGCCAGGGCCGCCGCCCGTCCATACCGCGCCACCCACCGCTCCACCAGCCACCGCGGATGCCCCAACCGTTCCGCAAACGCCGCCGTCGACTCAAACAGCTTCGGCTTCGCCGCCGTCCCTCCCGCCACTTTCCGCAGCACCGCATTCACCATTCCCGCAGCGTGAGGATGCCCCGCCGCCTTCACCAGCTCCACGCTTTCACTCAACGCCGCATGCGCCGGAATCCGGTCCAGGTGCAGCAGTTGGAACGCTCCCATCCGCAACGCCGTCGCTACCGGGCTGGCCAGCGCCAGGTCCGGCCTCTGCAAAAACGGCCGCACCGCCGCATCCAGCGCAATCTGCCAGCGCAGCACTCCAAGCACCAGCGTAGTCGCTAAGTTCTTATCCGCCTGCGACATCCCCGCCAACCTTCGACCGTGAAGCAAATCGTCGCTATGGTCCGAAGTCGCCCCCACCCGCTCCAGAATCTCGAACGCCGCCACCCGCGCCGCACTGATTTTGAACTCCGGACGCACCTCCGCCGCCGGCTTCGCTCCCCTCGGCCTCTGCCCCCGCTCACTCAACCCGCTCACCCGCCTTCACTTGGAAATCCTTCGCAAACGCTCCACCCGCCATCCGCGGCTTGCCTTCCATCTGCACCTCATCCAGTCGCAGCGCCGCCCCATTCGCCGCCCCCACCACCAGCTCCCCATCCACAACCCGTAACTCCCCAGCCCCCAGCCCAACCTCCGCAACCGGCTTCATCCGATGCA
>JAZKBC010000261.1:1455-14000 GCA_040388825.1 Acidobacteriota bacterium
ACCGTTTTCCCCGAAACTCCCCCCACGCCCCCGGCCACGGCGAAAACCCCCGCCACCGGTTATAAACCACTGCGGCCGTTCGACTTCCCAGCTCCATCCGCCCATCCTCCCGCGTCAGGATTGGGGCCAGCGTCGCCTCCGCCTCATCCTGCTTCTCCCCCACCAGTGTCCCAGCCTCCAGCCCCGCCAGCGTCGCCACCAGCGCCTCCGCACCCATGTGCGAAAGCTGTGGATAAAGCTCCGCAGAAGTCGTATCCGGTCCAACCAACATCTCCCTTTTCAGCAACATATCGCCGGTATCCAAACCAGCGTCCAGCCGCATCGTCGTCACCCCGGTCTCGGCCTCCCCATTGGCCACCGCCCACTGGATCGGCGCCGCCCCCCGATACTTCGGCAGCAGCGACCCGTGCACATTCACGCATCCCCACCGCGGCAACTCCAGCATCCACCCTGGAACAATCCGCCCATACGCCACCACCACAATCACATCTGGAGCAATCGCTTCCAGCTTTGCCCGTAACTCGTTGTTATTCTTGATCTTCTCCGGCTGCCAAACCTCCAGCCCCCGCTCCAGCGCCACCTTCTTCACCGCCGGAGCCTGCAGCTCCATCTTCCGCCCCGCCGGCCGATCCGGCTGCGTCAGCACCAGCGCCACCTCATGCCCCGCCTCGAGCACCGCCTCCAAACAAGGCACCGCAAAGTCAGGAGTCCCGCAAAAAACCAGCTTCAACCGAACCCTCCCAACCTCAATCACTTACAACTTACAACCTACAACTTGGAACTCCTACCAATCGCCATTCTTCATCAACTTCTTGATCCGCCGCTTCACCAGGTCCTGCTTCAACCGGCTCAGGTGGTCAATAAACAGCACCCCATTCAGGTGATCGATCTCATGCTGCAGCGCCCGCGCCAGCAACTCCTCACCTTCTACTTCAAAGAACTCGCCCTTCACATTCTGAGCACGCACTTTAACCCACGCCGCCCGGTGCACCTTTTCGCGGATATCCGGAAAGCTCAAACAACCTTCCTCTTCCGTCTGCTTGCCCTTCAGCTCCAGGATCACCGGATTAATCAGCGCCAGTTTATCTTCAGGTCTTTCTTGAAAACTCACGTCGATCACTGTGATTTGCTTGGATATAGCGATCTGCGGTGCTGCCAGTCCAATCCCCTGCGCGGCATACATCGTCGCGAACATCTCCTCCACAAACTGCTCCAGCTCCGGCCCAAACTCCGTCACCTCGGCGCCCTTCTGCATCAGCACCGGCTCCGGCCACTTCACCACCTCGTGGATCTTGTGCAGCTTATCCGGAACCTTGATCGTCCGGACCGCCTTCGTCGTCGTCTTCTTCGCACTCATCTTAATAGGCTCGAATCTGCTCGCAGTAGCCCTTGAAGTTCCGTTCCAGTTCCTTCAGGCTATCGCCGCCAAACTTTTCCACCACCAGCCGCGCAACCGTCAGCGCAACCATTGCTTCCCCAGCAACACCCGCCGCCGGAACCACGCAAACGTCAGACCGCTCATACGATGCCTTGGTCGCCTCCCGGGTCTCAAAGCTCACCGACCCCAGAGGCCTCCGCAGCGTAGAAATCGGCTTCAGGTACCCGCGCACCACCAGGTCCTCCCCGTTCGAAATCCCGCCCTCCAGCCCGCCGGCGTTATTCCGCTCCCGCGTAAACCCCGTAAACTTCCCCGGCTCGCCCGCAGCCTCCACGTTATATCCAATCGCATCATGCACTTGCGACCCCGGAGTGGAAGCAGCGGTCACACCTCGCCCCAGCTCCACAGCCTTCACCGCCTGCAGACTCATCACTGCCTGCGCCAGCAGCCCGTCCAGCCGCTCATCCCAGTTCACATGCGTTCCCACGCCCGGCGGCAGCCCATGAACCACGACTTCAAACACGCCGCCGATCGTATCTCCTGTCCGCAGAGCAACATCCACCTCAGCCTTCATCCGCGCTTCGGCCTCCGGGTCAACACAGGCCAGCATCACCTGCTCCCGGCTGGCCAGCGCCGCAATCTCCTCAAAGCTGGCGTCCCGATGCAGCTCCGCCGTACCCACGCGAACCACATGGCTCGCCACTTCGATCCCCAGCGACCGCAGTAGCATCTTAGCCAGCGCGCCACAAGCGACGCGCGCGGCAGACTCTCTAGCACTTGCTCTTTCAAGAACATAGCGCCCATCGCGAAAGTCATACTTCAGCGCTCCAGCCAGGTCCGCATGCCCCGGCCGCGGGCTGGTTACCGCCTTGTGCTTGGCCAGATCCCCGGTTTCCACAGGGAGGATCTCTTCCCAGTTCTTCCAGTCCCGATTGGCGAGCGTCATCGCAATGGGCGACCCAATGGTCTTCCCATGCCGCACCCCACTCAGGATGTGGGCGGTATCCTTCTCAATCCGCATCCGCCCGCCGCGGCCATAACCCTGCTGCCGCCGCCAGAGCTCGTGATCCAGAAACTCCTGATCCACCGGCACTCCCGCCGGAAGACCGCTGACAAGCGCAACAAGGGACTCACCGTGGCTTTCGCCCGCTGTAGAAAATCGAAGCATCAATTTTCGATTATAACGACCCCAAGCCCAACCCGGCTTTGCCAAAGCGGCACCCCCAACCGCTCAGCCCAAAACCTTGTCAAGCCCCATCACCCCTCAAACCACTCATTCCACAAGGAATACACTTGGCCCTCTTGCCCCCTTCGATCTGAAATAATAGAAGAGTGGAGTAGGAAAAGGACGACAACAGTAGCCGCAGTCGAGGTCCGGACCGGGTACAGACCAATCCAGACCCCAGTCCAGACCTAAGTCCCATCTTTTGATGATTTTGGTACAGAAGTACGGGGGGAGGGGGGCCCTACCCCTTCGACTCATCCGCCAGCCACGCCCGCGAGTCGAACAACGGCCGCTCCATCGACCGCACCCACTCGGTCACCGCGTCCGCCGGCTTCCCTGCCGCCTTCGCCGCCGCAAACTCGTTCCGCAGCGCCTGGAACTTCGCCTCCAGGTCATCCAGCGCACTCAGCAGCATCGCCTCCGGCGTCATCGGCAGCACCGGCGACCCAAACTCCTTCTTCCCATGGTGCGCCAGAATCATGTGCTCAATCAGCGTCCGAAGTTTCGGCGGAAACAACTCCCCACCCTCCGCCGCCGCCACCGCATTCAACCCCGCCACCTTTTCGTGCAGCATGCCCTGAACGATCGAAATGTGCCCAATCAACTGCCCCTCGAGCGTGTAGTCAAAGCTCGACCGCCAGCTCAGCTCCCGCACCTTGCCAAAGTCATGCAGTATCGCCCCAGTCATCACCAGCTCAGGGTCCGCCTCAGGGTAGAACGGAGCCACCGCCCGCAGCACCCGAACCAGGCAAAGAACGTGCTCCAGCAAACCATGTATCCAAGCATGGTGCAGCCGCTTGGCAGCCGGCGCCGCCACAAACTGCGGCCCAATAATCGGGTCGTCCAGAAAAGCAAAGACCAGCGCCTTAAGGGCTTGGTTGCTGAACGCCTCCACGTACCCGCGCAGCTCGGCATCCATTTCCCCAGCGTCGAACTGCGAGGTAGGCACGAAGTCCGCCGGGTCCACCTCGCTCTCAGCCGCGAACCGCATCTTCGTAACCGTGATCTGGAACTTGCCCTGGTACTTGGACACCTGCCCCTGCACCTTGACGTAGCAGCCCTCCGAGCACGAGCTAAGCGCCTCGGCAAACTCGTCCCACATCCGAGCCTCGAACTGGCCCGTCTTGTCCGCCAGCGTCAGCGCCAGGTACTGTCCGCCACCCTTGCGCTCACGAACACTCAGCGCCGCCAGCGCAAAGTAGCTGATGACGTTCTGATTCTCAAAGCGAGCCGAATCGGCAATGTAGAAATCTTTCATAGGAGTCTTCGGTAGTGAGTAGAAACCAGCGTGGCCTAAATGACAATGAGTAGCAAGCAACGACTGGCAAGCCAGACCGCTACTCACTACTCATCATTCTCTACTCAATCGCGTTATTGCGGCGGCTGCGCTGGAGGCACCGGCTGGCCGGTTGGATTTGCGTTCGGCGGAGCCGCGGTTGCGGGCGGCAGAACCGTCTTGTCCGAGGCGTCCGGCTTCGTGTTGGTGCCCGACGGCGTCTGTACCAGACCACCCGGAGTCGACACGACCGAAGGATTGACCGTTGGCGCCGGCGGCGGCGGCTCGACCGGCTTCGGCTTCTCCTGCAAGCGCGCCTTCGCTTCGCCCTTCTGACGCTTCTTCTTGGGCTGCTTGGCCACAGTGTCGCCGTTCAGACCGAGCGGCGACGCATTGTGCTTCTCAGTCGCATTCTCGTCCTTCGGAGCCACGACCGGCCGCAGCACGGCCTTGGCCTGGGCCTCAGCCAGCTTCGTCTCTGCGCGCTGCTCTTCAGCTTCGGTCTGGCGCGAGGTGTACCGCGTCTTCTTGCGCGGTCCCTCCTGCGGAGCCAGCGGATCGGTCTCCGCATCCACGCCGGTTCCGGTAGAAATCGTCGTTACCGACTGGGTCGGCGCCATTGCCACGCCCGGCGCCTGCCCCTGAATCGGGCTGCCCGGAGTTCCAGGAGCGCCAACGTTTTCCACCGCCGTCTCCGTTGTACCTGCTGGCAGCGCATTGCGCGGAGCTTCGCCGTAGCGAATCTTTTCACGCCGAATCTTCTTATGCTTCACTGGCCCGGCAACGTCCTTCACGCCGGATTTCCGAGCCTGCTCCGCGGCCTTGGCGGTCTGCTTCTCCGCCACCTTTTCGCGAGCCGCCGAAAGCGCAGCCTGCGCCTGGACAGCCTTCTCCTGCTCCATGCGCTGCTTCTTCAGCGTCTTCTTCTTGATGGCTGGCGGTTTGTACGATGTGTACGCCAGCTGCGAGTTCGCAGTCTTGTGCGGTGCGCCTGCATCCACAAAACCCTTCGCGATCTCGACATAAGCGTCTTCGCGAGCCTTGGTCAGGTACGCTCGCAGCGCCGGTTGCAACGCGTCGAGGTAGATTGCCTGCTCCACCTGCTGTTCCACTTGTGCCAGCGGAGGAACTCCCGCCTGCTGGTGGTTATCCACATGCAGGATAACGAAGCCCTGGCGCGTACGAATCGGCTGCGTAAGGCCGCCTACGGGCAGCGGAAACGTTGCGTTCTCGAGCACCGTTCCCAGCGTTCCACGCTTGAAGTCGCCCAGGTCGCCGCCAGCCGAAGCCGTCGGTCCACCCGAAACCGTCTTCGCCAGATCGCCAAACGCCGCGCCCGCCTTCAACTTCGCATAAGCGTCGTCGGCCTTGGTCTGCGCTGCTGCAATCTGTTCGTTGGTCGCGTTCTCCGGAGTCGTCACCAGGATCTCGCTAAGGTGAATCTGCTCCGGAACTTCAAAGTCCTTGGAGTGTGCGTCGTAGTACGCCTGCTCCTGTGCATGGGTCATGTTGAGGTGGCGGCCAACTTCATTGCGCACCACTTCCTGGCTGATGACCTGGTTGCGAATCCGCTGCTTGAAGTCCTCGTACGAAACGCCCTGGGACTCGGCCGCCTTCTGCAGAGCTTCGAGCGAGTCCAGGTGGTTCTGCTTGCGGATATCGTCCAGCTGCCGCATTGTCTCCGCGTCACCTGTAATACCCAGCTCCTTGCCCTTGGAGAGCAACAGTTGCTGGTCAATCATGTCGCGCAGCAGATTATGCAGCCTGTCTTCAAGCTCCGCCTGAGGAGCGCCCGAGCGGTTGGCCTCGTCCGCCATCTGCTCCCGCGCCTTCTGGAACTCGCTGCGCGTGATGATCTGGTCGTTCACGCGTGCAATCACGTCCTCTACCACGCTGCCGTTCGGAGTAATCGCCTGCGGAATCGGCAGCGCCGGCAGTTGGAACTGCGGCGCCGGAGCATTGAAGCCACCGGACGGGACCGGGTACTTCGGCTGTGGGGACTGCGCCCGGGCGTGCACTGCGGGCAGGGTCACCGCCGCCGCGGCGAAAACAATCATGGCCGCTAGAGGGCCCTGTAGGTTGGTGCGAATCAGCTTCTCGGTCATCCGTTCCTTTTGCAACTTCACCCGCGCATCCCGCCATGCTTGCACTCGGCCTTTAGCCGCAAACTGACGGCTTTCAGACAACTGCGGGTCTGTTGACTCACTACGGTTCACTGCCTTGGCCGCAGCCGTGCCTGGTATTTGGACCACCAACACGGACGGAGGTTATCTGGCTCCTCCATTCTACCTATCCAAACGACTTCGTGGGGGCGGGTTGGAACTAAGGGTAATCCGCGTCGAACCGGAGCAGAATCACCTCCTTCCAGCCCACTCCGCGCCGCGCTTTGGCTAACCCCCCGGTGCTATACTCCGTCCAACTGCTACCACGCAGGCAGCTTGAGGCTGCCGTGCGTTTTTGTCCCGAGGGAACCCAATTTCTATGCAATCCACTTCGCGTCGCGCCCTTTTCATCGCTACCGTTTTTCTCGCCGCCTGCGGAGTCACCGGCTCCCTTCTGGGTGGCCGGGTCGCGGCGCAATCGGCCACCGATGAGTCCACCCTGCGCGACAACATCAAGCAGTTCACCGATGTCTACTCCGTCGTCGAGGCCAACTACGCCGACAAGCTGAACACTGACGCCATCGACAAGGCCATCTACGACGGCGCAATCCCTGGCATGCTGCACACGCTCGACCCGCACTCGAACTTCTACGACCCCAAGGCCATGGCGCAGATGCGCGAAGACCAGCATGGCAAGTACTACGGCGTCGGCATGCAGATCCAGCCGCAGGGCACCAAGATTGTCGTCGTCGCCCCGTTCGAAGGCACGCCCTCCTATAAGGCAGGCATCCGTCCCGGCGACGTCATCCTCTCGGTCGACGGCACGGCGACCGACAACATGGACACGACCAAAGTCGCCTCTCTGCTCAAGGGACCGCGCGGCACCCACGTCGTCGTCACCATGGGCCGCGAAGGCTCAGCCAAGCCGCTCACCTTTGATCTCGTTCGCGACGAGATTCCCCGGCCGACCGTCGATCTCGCCTACCTCATCCGTCCGAACATCGGCTACGTCCGCATCGTGAACTTCAGCTCGGAGACCACGGCGCAGGAAGTCCAGAACGCGCTCGACAAGTTTGGCCCCGGCCTGCAAGGCCTGCTGATTGACCTGCGCGGCAATCCCGGCGGCCTGCTCAACGAAGCCGTCGACATCTCCGACAAGTTCCTGCAAAAAGGACAGATCGTCGTCTCGCAACGCGGACGCGCCTTCCCCGACCAGGTCTATCGCGCACCTTCGGGCTCAGACGCCAAGTATCCGATCGTTATCCTGGTCAATCGCAACACGGCTTCTGCCGCGGAGATTCTCTCCGGCGCCCTGCAGGACCACGACCGCGCCTTGATCGTCGGTGAAACGACCTTCGGTAAGGGCCTCGTGCAGACCGTGTTCCCGATCTCCGAGAACACCGGCCTCGCGCTCACGACGTATCACTACTACACCCCGAGCGGCCGCCTCATCCAGCGCAACTACGACAACGTGTCGCTGTATGACTACTACTACGTCCGCAAGGACGCGCTGCCCGCCGACACCACCAACAAGGACGTCGAGAAGACCGACTCCGGCCGCACCGTTTACGGCGGCGGCGGCATCACGCCCGATGAAAAGATCGCCGAACTCAAAGCAAACCACTTTCAGGACGTGCTGCTGATCCACTACGCCTTCTCGAACTTCTCCAGCCGTTACCTCGCCAGCCATACCGTCGCGAAAGACCTCGCAGTTGACCAGGCGATGATCCAGCAGTTCGAAGACTTCCTCAAGGTGCAGAAGGTGGACTACACCGATAAAGACGTCAACGACAACATCGACTGGATCAAGGCAAGCATCAAGGCTGAGCTGTTCACCTCGCAGTTCGGACAGATCGAAGGCCTGAAGGTCCGCGCCGACTGGGATCCTCAGATCAAGCAGGCGTTGACGTTCATGCCCGAGGCGCTCGCGCTCGAGGAGCACAAACTGCCCGCCGAGAAGACTCAGCAAGCGCAGGTAGCTCCCGGCCACGACGACACGAGACAGTAACGCACTGGCAGCAAAACACCAAGGCCGCGTCCCAGGACGCGGCCTTTGTCTGCGTTTCAAGCTTTGGAGCGGGAGACCGGGATCGAACCGGCGACATTCAGCTTGGGAAGCTGACGTTCTGCCACTGAACTACTCCCGCTCGTCTTCAATCAAATTCGTCGGCTACGACTCACACGGCAACAAACCACAAACCTCAAGCCTATGACCGAATCTTACCAGAGCGCAGCATCCCGCGCATCGGAGCTGAGAGTCGAACGTTGGGACAGGAACGGCAAAGCGGCTCAATGCTTTGCCGTCGTTAGTCCTCAGCACAGCGCGGCCCCTTAGCCGCGCTGCAGCCCAGTAACCCTTCGTGATCCCCAACCCTCGTGGGGTCGTAATTGGGATTCGACGAGGGCATGTCCGCCTTCACCTCCTGGCGCCACTGGTGCAGCTTCGCACGAAGCCGGACCGCCTCATCGGAGTAGGACGAAGCAAAATCGAATTGCTCGCCGATATCGACCTTCAGGTTATAGAGCTCAACGTGTTCGTCTTCGAAAAACTCGATGAGCTTCCAATCGCCTTCGCGAATAGCGCCGCTCGGCGTTCCGCCTTGATCGCTGTAGTGGGGATAGTGCCAGTAGAGAGCATCACGCTTGAGCACCGCTTCCCCACGCAACAGTGGAGAGAAGTCCAGGCCGTCGCAAGGTGTCGGAGTCGCTTCCTCGGCCCTCGCCATCGACAGCAGCGTCGGGAGAAAATCGCAGCCATACACCGGCATCTGGCAAATGCTGCCGGGCTTGGTCACCCCGGGCCAGTGGACGATGAGAGGCTCGCGGATGCCGCCTTCGTAGACGAAGCCCTTACCGCCGTGGAACGGACCGTTGTCTCCTACACGGTGGAGGCTGCGGCCCTGGAATCCAACGCCGCCGTTGTCCGATGTAAGGATGATGATGGTGTTGTCGGCAACCTTCAGTTCAGTGAGCTTCTTCCGGAGACGCCCTAAAGCTGTATCGACGCTCTCGACCATGGCGGCGTAGATGGGGTCGGGCTCGTCGGCGCCATGGTTTTTGCGCTTGTACTTTTCGATGTGCTCGGGGCGCTCGTCGAGCGGCAAGTGCACAGCATACTCGGCGAGATAGAGAAAGAAAGGGCCCTTGGGTGCGGCGGATTCGAGAAAGCGATCAGCCTGATCGGTGAGGACTTCCGTCAGGTTGTCATGCTCGGTGTAGCCGGTGAGGTTGTGATACTTGAAGGGGCCGAAGTAGTCATGCGGTGGCGCGGGGTGCCCGTTGGCGTCGCCAGCGATGTTCAGATCAAACCCAAAGTCTTCGGGGTAGAAACCAGCGCCGCCCAAGTGCCACTTGCCGATGGAGGCCGTCTGGTAACCCTGCTTCTTGAGCTCAGAGCCGAGCGTCGGAGTGCCCTTCGGAAGATGCAGTGCGATGTTCGGTTCGTTGAGTTTCTTGTGCGGATAGATAACGCCGGGTATCCACTGCGTGAGATGCACGCGCGCCGGATGCTGGCCTGTGAGGATGCCGCAACGGCTGGGCGAACAGACAGGAGCGGCGGCGTAAGCCTGCGTGAACTTCATGCCCTCGCGCGCGAGGCGATCGATCTCCGGCGTCTCATGAAACTGGCTGCCATAGCAGGCGAAGTCGCCATAGCCGAGATCGTCGACCAGCATGAGGACGATGTTGGGCTTGGAACGACCCGGCTTGGCCGCACCGGGGAGCATGGCGGAGCTATCCATTGTGGTCAGCGCTGCCGCGCCGGCGAGGCCACCTAGAAATTGACGCCGATTCATCCCTTCTCCTCGGTTGTTGCGGTTGCAGCTTGCGTGCGGTGATCGTGCCCGATTGCGTAAATGGCCTGACTCAAGAAAGTTTAGCTATGCATGGCCTGTGCCCGCGCCAATCCAAGCACAGACAGCGAGTAGAGAGGAGAGAACGGGTCAGCGCCAGGGTTGTCGACAACATGCTGGAAAGCCTGCGCCGCTTCCACCCCTTTGTGCATTGCCAGATACGCTTTGCCGCGCAGATAGTACGCAGTGAAATCGTGCAAGTTGAGTGGTTCGGCGGTTCGAAGTGCGTCGAGCGCCTTCTGCGCTCCCGGCTCTCCAGCGCTATGCAGTGCCAGCGTGGCGCGAATGGTCGGAACGTACCACTGCTGGATAAGCGTGTCCTGTTCGTGGCCGTTGGATAGCTTGGCAACCAACGCGAGAGTCTCGCTCTCCTTCGCCATCGAAGCCAGCGCCAGTCCAAACTCCGGCGTTGCGTTCGCGGGATGGCAGCTCACCATTGCGGCACGTGCCTGCGTATCGAATCCCATCTCGTGAAGGTAGAAGACGTTGCGGCAGGATGTGGCATCGATCAGATCCTGCGCTCCGCTCACCGTCGCTGCAGTTACGAAACGCTGTTGTGCTGCCAGGGCTGCACTCACGTCGCCAGCCCGCAGATCGAGCAACACATCGTCCGCAATGGCGAGGTATTCGTCTGCAGTGCCGTTCACCCACGCTCGCTCACTGGCCGCAGCAGCTTTGTCGTTGGCAAGATACGCGCGTTGCCACAGCATTTCATGAAGCTGCCAGCCGTCGATGTGCCTGGAGACCGCGTCCGCCCCGATGCGTTTCATGTCGTCGTAACGTCCGGTTCGGAGGTACGCCTGCCCCAGCGCAACGTAAGTAAGTCCGCCGTCCGGATAGAGGCGAATGCCTTTCTCTCCGTAGGCGATCGCATCACTGGAACGGTCCAGTTGGTTGAAGGTGTCGGTGCCGTTGGTGTATGGGGCCATGTCGCGAAAGTAGCGCGCCGCCCACGCATCGTTCAGACCGATGGATGCCGGAAGATCTCCGCGAACAATCTTGGTATAGAAGTATTCGATGCTGAAGCGCTCACGGGCACTGACCCGGCTCGCCAGCTCGTTTGCCTTGGTGAACTCGGCAATGGAGGCATCCCGCTGGTTAGCGGTTTGGTAGCAGGTGCCCAGACCGAGATGCGCGAAAGCGAAGTTTGGGTCCAAGAGCAAA
Source organism: Acidobacteriota bacterium (assembly GCA_040388825.1). Classification (GTDB taxonomy): domain Bacteria; phylum Acidobacteriota; class Terriglobia; order Terriglobales; family Acidobacteriaceae; genus Granulicella. The sequence continues at coordinate 12,452 of JAZKBC010000261.1, forward strand.
GCCCGCTGAAAAAACGGAATCGCCTTGACGGTCTCGCCCTTCATGCGAAGATCTTCGGCCTCAAGAAATGCCTTGAAGGCCTCGAGCGAAGCCGTCGTAGCATTCTCGACCGGAACACTGAATTGCCGAATCGAGTTCGAAGTCTCGCCGAGGTTGCGGCGTAGCTGTGGGAGAAGACTGTCGAGCGCGATAAGAATCTGGTCCTTGCTCGCTGCGGAAGCCCGCCCCACCGATTGCGCCTTGCCGGTAACGCAGTTGATGGCTTCAAGCGTGATCAGAAAGCCGGCACCCTGAGGCGTAACGGAGGTCTCGATCGTATCGGTGGAGTTTCGCCGGATGCAGATCGCCTGAGCGTTTTGCGACGTGATCGCCGTTGTAGCCGGGAGGTTCATATAGCCCAGCGTCTTGTTGATCTCTACACGCGGCACAATCACAACATATGGCGACTGCGAGAGACCGCGGCGCAGCACGCTGTTGATGACCGGCGTCAGCGTTGCGTCACCCGTAGCGTTTTCGATCTGGGTGATGATCACCTCGGGATTCGCCACCGGATCATAAAACTGGTGCGAAAGCTTCGGGCGCTGCCAGACATAAACCCCTGCGCCAAGGAGCAGCAAGACCCCAGCCGCGATCAAGCTCCGTGTATGTCGCCGAACGAACTGTGAGTGCACCGCTATCGTTGGCTGCGTCGCAGCGACGGCCACGTCCGGTTCCGTCGTCGCGAGCGCCTCTGTGGCAGCCTGCGGCTCCATCACCTCGGCGATAAACCGATAGCCCCGCCCCTGGACCGTGAGGATATAGCGTTCCTGGTCGTCGAGGTCACCGTTCCGAAGCGCTTTCCGGATCCAGAAGACGGTCTGCGTCAGGCTTCCTTCTTCAACGAAGCTGTCCGGCCACACGGCCTGCAGAATTTCCTGCTTGCTCAGAACCCTCCCGGGGTTCCGAACCATGTACTCCAGCACCTCAAACTGCTTCGCGGTAAGCGAAACATTCTCGTCAGCGTGCAGGAGGATGCGCTTCGCCAGGTCCAGGGTGAAGGGGCCGAAGAAAAATAGGGTGGATCGGGAGGTATCTGTCATCGTGAAGACAAAACGGGGTTTAGCACCTGCGCGATGTCTCTAATATAGCGTTCCCCTCCCCGCATAAGAACAAATAACAAACGCAAAAGGACTGTAAATCGCCCTTTGCCCTACGTTGGGGCTGCCCTGCAAACCGAGTTGAGTGCTCAAGGCACGATCGCCTTCCACTTGTCGCGACAGGACATGTCAAACCAGCCAACGGAGTGATTCCTGATGAACGTCTCTCGCCTCAATGCAGCAGCGCAGATGGTATTTCGAACGTCGACAATTTTCGCAGCTGGTCTGCTCTGCACCTCCGTTGCCATCGCCCAGAACTCAACTGTCCCGGCTAAGGCCAACGCGGTTGCGCCTGACCACAGGAGCGCCCCGAGTGTTGAACCGCAGGCCGAGAAGCCGTCCAGGCCCGGTGGCGAAGGAGTGAAGGTCCACGGCCATTGGACGGTCGACATCAAGAACCCGGATGGCACTCT
>JAZKBC010000261.1:14010-15304 GCA_040388825.1 Acidobacteriota bacterium
CTCAGAGTTTGAGAACGCACTGCAAGACCCCGCTGTACTGACCGATTTGCTGACCGGTCACGTCACCGCCGGGCCACTGAGCATCCTGCTGGAAACTCCGCAGCCGAGCGATTCACCCTGCAATTCGGACTTTTGCCGGTTGGTCCGGGACACCACGACGCCGGTCCTGAACGCGCTCTGCAACCTTGGAACCCCGTGCAGCACGGGTCTGATACAGACGACTATTCCCTACGGCGGCTTTAAACTCTCGGGCGCACTGACGGCAACCCAGGCAGGGAGCATCGTTGGGGTTCAGAGCATCGCGATCACATGCTCCAACGGCGACCCTCTCTCGAAGTTGAGTCCGAGCGATTGCGAAAAGGCAACGGCTTACTACGGCACCGTCCCTCCGCCCGCGACGATCTTCTTGAATCACTCGTTCACCGAAACAAACGTGGCCACCAATCCGAACTTCCCCATACTCCATGTCAATGCGGGCCAGATCGTCCAGGTATCCGTGACGATCAGCTTCTCCTAAGAACTCCCGTTCGTTGCGGCTGACGGAACCCTACGGAATTTCCCCACCGACCCAGGAAGAAGCGATGGTGCGCGTGTTGCAGGCAGGTATGACAACTCGAAGGCGTCCGCATGGCCGGAGATGGACCACAGCGTGGCTGTCGCTCGCAGCAGTAGCGATCACTGCTCCTGCTCTGGCGCAGGAGGTCCGCCTCGGTCGCACGACAACGACGCTCCTCGGCGCGGGCGTGCACCCTTCTCTGCCCCTCAGTTACCCCACCGACGTGGTGCTGAACCCAGCGGGAACCAGGCTCTACTTCAGCGAAGGCAATCTGCACGCCGTCTACAGCCTGGATGTGAAGACAGGCGAAGTCGCAGTAGCAGCGGGCATTCCTGAATCCTCTGGTTACTCCGGCGACGGTGGCCCTGCGAGCGCGGCAAAGCTTGTCCTTCCCGAAGGCCTGGCGTTTGATGCAGCGGGCAACTTGTACATCTACGATGAAACCCTACACGTCTTGCGCATGGTGGACACCGCAGGAACCATCACAACCGTTGCGGGACAGCCCGGTGTTTTCGGCAAGCAGGATGGTGCAGCTCTCTCTGCCACCCTGGGTGGCGACTCCGGCCTGGCCGTGGATCCGGCCGGCAACGTGTACATCGCGGACAGCGGCAACGTTGTGGTTCGCAAGTACTCCCCAATGACGGGACAGGTTACGACCGTCATCGGATCGTCTGCCTTTACGTATACAAATGGCAATGAGCTCCCCCGGTATATTGCCGTCGACAGCGAAGGAACGCT
>JAZKBC010000261.1:15314-23865 GCA_040388825.1 Acidobacteriota bacterium
TCTACGTCGCCGGTAGAAGCACGGTGTATCGCTACAGCGGCGGAACCACGTCAGTCATCGCCGGAACTCCGGGACTCACCGGATTCTTCGGCGACGGAGGCCCCGCGCCCCAGGCTCTGTTCTCGCTCATAGAGGGCATCGCGCTCGACGGTGACGGAAGCCTGTACGTCTCCGACCAGGGCAACCAAAGGATCCGCCAGATCGGCGTTCATGGTGGAACGACGACCCTGGGCGATGGCTACATTCGCAGGGTCGCCGGAGACGGCGGCGGCTATGATCCTTCCCCGCTATTCCGAGCCATGGCCGATGCCCTCCTTCCCGCGAAGTGGCAGTATCCGTACGCCTTAGCCGTGGGCGCGAATGGAACGATCTACGCCGGAGTGGGACCTTTGGGTGGTGGCAGTGCTGCCATCGTGGAGATCGCCTACCGCAACAGCGTTCTACTTCCGGCATCGTCTCCGCCCGCCAGCGGAGTCCCTTCCGGAACCATCAGCATAGAAGTGCTCGCTGACCTCCCGGGCGGTATGTACGTTGGCATCCAGGCTGGCGTGGGGGCGCAGGACTTCTCCATCGGCAGCAGCTCCGACTGCGTTACCGACGGCTCTGTCGTACTCAAAGCTGGATCGACGTGTCACTTCCCTGTCTACTTCGCCGCGAGTGCTCCCGGAAAACGGATCGCCCAGATCATCGTCGCCACCAACAACAATCAATATCTCTTCGGCCTTGAAGGCGAGCAGTACCTTCCACAGGCGACCCTCGTTCCGGGAACCATCGATCAAGGCAATTTTCTCGACCAGGGCACCTACATACCGGGACAGGGGTTCCATCAGTCTCCATTCGTCTTCAATACTCCGTCGTCGCTGGTCTTCGATCAACGCGGAAATGGCTATCTCGCCGATACCGCAGCAAATCGCGTCTACAGCGTCTCGACGACATTCGGCGGCGGTTATGTTGTGCGGTCCTTCGTGGGCGATGGCACACCGGCATTCAGCGGCGACGGCGGCAACTACTTCAACGCTCGTGTGGATCACCCCAATGCCGTTCTGATGAGCGCAGCCAATATCCTGTACATCGCCGACGCTGGCAACCATCGCATTCGCGCCGTCGATCTTGGCAGTCAAATAATTTCCACAGTTGCGGGCGACGGCGGCACGACCAACGTCAACGACGGCGGCCCCGCAATATCTGCTAGCATCGGCAACCCAACCGCCTTGGCGCTCGACCGCAACGGTGATCTCCTGGTTGCCGATGCCGGCATGCACCGTGTGCGACGCATCAACGTAACTACAGGAATCATCACCACAGCCGCCGGCACGGGCGTTTCCGGCACTAGCGGAGATAACGGTCCGGCAACGGCGTCTCAGTTGCAAACACCGTCCGGACTGGCTGTCGATGCGGCCGGTAATATCTACATTTCGGACTCGACCGCGAATACGGTTCGCGTCATCTCACCCAGCACCGACCAGATCAAGATCGCCGCAGGAAACGGCGTTGCCGGCTATTACGGGGACGGAGGCTTCGCACCGAACGCCGCGATCAACGCACCCCAGCAATTGTTATCCGACGCCGCCGGCGGTCTCTACATCGCGGACACCGGCAACAACCTGGTTCGCTATGTCGCCAATCTCAAAAGCGGAGGCGATCACCCTCCCGCCATCTACACTCTTGCAGGCAGCACGGCCGCAACCGGCGTGGTGAATGGCGGCTCCGCAGTCAATACGACTCTTGCATCTCCATGGAGCCTCGCACTGGACAACGGCAACCAGCTCTATATCGCCGAACACGCCGGCCACGACTTCCGAATCGTGAACCAGAATTCTGGCGCATTGATCTTCCCTGATACCGCTGTCCTACAGACCTCCGCGCCACAAACCGCCCGGATATTTCAGAGCGGAACAACCGATCCAAACTCCTTCCCAAACTTTTCGCCAAGCATTGTTTCCAGCGACAACGACGCACTCGCGGACTTCATCTCCGTGCAGCAAAGCACGCCGCAGCTACACGATTGCATCGGCCCACTCGTTACATCGAATGGCCAGGGCTGCCAGCTCTCGTTTGAGTTCTCGCCTGAATCGGCTGGAGCTAAAACCGGCGCGATCAGCATCGCGGAACAAACGTCGACCGGCACCCTGATGCAGTACCTTAGCCTCAAGGGCAACGGAACCGGTGTACTTCCCTTCGCCTTTACACCCCTGACACTGCCCGACGCAAAGAAGGACTTGCCCTATTCGCAGACGATCAGAGCAACCGGCGGCACCGGCGATCTCTCCCTCACGGAAAGCGGCGCGTTGCCAGACGGCATCACCGGCACTTCGATCAACGGCTCGTACACCCTCTCCGGCACGCCGACGACGATCGGCGCCTATCCCTTCAGCCTCGCAGTGCACGATGGCAGCGGAGCATCATCGACCCAGAGCTTCACGCTGACCGTTCCGTCCAACGCGCTCACACTCGACATCGTTGAAGCCGTGCACGTGACTGACACCGTAACCACGGAAACTGCTACATCTCTGGATATCGTCGAAGACGTTCATGTGACCGATGCAGTCGATCTTGTGGTTGCTCAGCAGCTCAACATCGACGAAGCCATTCACGTAGTCGACGACGTGACGACCACCACAACCAAGAGCCAGCAGACCATCACCTTCGATGTAAGTGGACTCACCAAGACCTACGGTGACCCTTCCTTCGCCGTCAGCGCAAGCAGCGATTCCGGACTGCCGGTAACCATCGGTCTCGTATCCGGTCCGGCCTCTGTCCTCAATAACGTGGTCACGATCCACGGCGCCGGCGCAGTAGTGCTGAGCGCAAACCAGCCCGGCGACCCCGCTTACAACGCCGCCGTTACGGTGATCAGCGGCTTCACGGCGCGGAAGGCTCTTCTTCATGTCTCCGCACCCACAGGCTACAGTCGGCCATGGCACACTCCGAACGATCCTCAACTCTTCGCCGGCTACACCAACTCCCCCCTGGTGAATGGAGACACGCGCGCCAGCGTGGGCACACCGGAGTTAACCACGAACGCGACCTTCCACTCCGACGCGGGCTCCTACTCCATCTTCGTTGCCAAGGGCACACTGGACGACACCAACTACATCCTCGATCTCCAAAGCCAGGCGTTCAACATTGTGCCTGCCTCCGCAACGATCTCGTTCCCTGAACTCCCAGCACAAATCCCGCTCACTGCCGGAACGCTCACACTGACAGGCACCAGCAGCTCTGGCTACCCGCTCGTGTACACAGTCAGCGGTCCGGGATCGATAGCCGGATTGCAACTCACGCTGACCGGAACAGGAACTGTCGTGGTCACCGCGAATCAGATAAGCAGTCCGAACGTCATCCAACCAACTGCAGTGCAGCGCACGTTCAAGGTGATCCAATGACGCAGATCAAAAAGCTCACCCTGGCGCTGGGTACCGGCCTCGTGTGTCAGATCCTCGCCGGATGTGGCATGTCGACGAGCACGGCCACGCACGACGTTTCCATCGGCCCCGCCCAGCACAGACTCACTGGTCAGGTCCGCGGTGGACAACAACCCGTCTCCAGCGCCTTGATCCAACTGTGGGCCGTCGGCAACACCGGCGCGGCATCAGCGTCAACGCAACTGGTTCAATCCTCCGTCTACACCGACAACACGGGCGGATTCGACATCACCGGACAGTGGAACTGCAGCGATACAGCAACCTACGGCAGCGATCCCCTGCTCTACATCACTGCCACGGGAGGCAATCCCGGCCTTGGTCCCGGTGGATCGAATCCAGCACTGGGCATGCTGGTTGCCTTGGGCCCGTGCAGCACGGTCACCGCCAACACTCGCATCTCCATCAACGAGCTCACCACCGTAGCGAGTGTCTACTCCCTCGCTCCCTTCATGACCGATGCCGCTCACGTCGGCGCTGCAGCTTCCAAAATGTCCGGCCTCAAGAGCGCCTTTGAGACCGTGCATTCCCTGGTCGACACCTCATCCGGCTTCGCTCCCGGCCCCGGAATCGTCAGCGGTGAAACAGTCCCGTTGCCGCTGCTCTACACCCTCGCCGACATCGCCGCTGCCTGCGTGAACACCAATGGCACCGGCACTTGCGACACGCTCTTTAGTGCAACCACGCCATCCGGAGGCACTACTCCCTCGAACACCATCGGAGCTCTGCTCTCTCTCGCCCATACTCCCTCACAAAACGTGCCTGCGCTGTTCGGCCTCGTTCTGCCTTCTGCTCCCTTTCAACCCTCGCTCGCAACCGCACCTCAGGACTTAGCCGTCTCCGTGAAGTTCACCGGCGGTGGTCTCAACGGTCCCACCGGCATCGCTATCGACGCAAGCGGAAACATCTGGGTGGCCAATCGCAGCGGCTCCAGCATCACTGAGCTGTCCAATCAGGGCGCATCCCTCGCAGGCAGCTCGGGGTACTCAGCCGGCGGCACAATCGTCGGTGCACAGGACGTTGCAATCGACACGACAGGCAATGTCTGGGTCGCCGACACGCTGCTCAGCAAGATATTCAAACTTAATGTCTCAGGAGGGATCGTCCAAAGCAGCTCTGCCTTCGCCAATGTTTCCCTGGGTCCAACGAGCATTGCAGTGGACAAACAGAATCACATTTGGACCGCCAACTTCGCCGGCGGCAATGTAACGGAACTAAACAGCGATGGAACCATTATTGGCAGTGGCCCATTCACTGGCGGCGCCAGCCTGCTCGCACCCACTGCCATTGCCGTCGATGCGCAAGGCAGCGTCTGGGTCACCGACCATCAGGCCTCCGTCGTGCTCAAGTTCGATAAGAACCAGGCGTTGCTCAGCGGCGCAGGCTTCGCTGATGCTGCAATGGCCGCACCTCTCGGCCTCGCACTGGATGCCAGCGGACGTGCGTGGGTGGCCGACAGCGGCTACGCGGGCGTCAGCTTGCTCGGAAGTGACGGCACATCCGTGCATGCCCAGCCCCTGACTTCCCCAACGCTCAACGCCCCGGCGGCAATCGCACTGGACGGCGTCGGAACCGCGTGGGTTGTCAATGGAACGGACAACGGATCTCTCACCGCAATCCCATCCGCTGCATCGGCCACCAGCACAAGTGTTGGAGCTCTCGCCACCCCGTTGGATGTTGCTGTAGACGGCAGCGGGAATGTCTGGACGGCAAACTCCGGCGACAATAGCCTGACGAAGTTCATCGGCCTCGCATCACCAGTCGTCACGCCCCTCTCGGCTTCGACCGGGCCGTAGAGCGCGGTGAGGGCAGTTTTTCATCATCGCTGTCCCTTTTAGTCGAACGATGACAAAATATCAGCAAGCATGAAACGCGCCCTGGCCGGGTCCGGAACCTACACGGACCAGCAGCTCATCCTCGCAGCTCGCCTGTACTACATCGACGGCCTCTCACAGTCAGAGATTGGCACATTCGTGCGCGTCTCGCAGTCCAAGGTCTCGCGCATGCTCGCAATCGCCCAGGAGCGCGGCCTCGTACGAATCTCCGTGCCAGAGTTCGAATCGCGCAACACTTCACTCGAGTCGGCCCTGCGCAAAAAGCTCGGAGTTGAAGCGATCGTAATTCACAGCCTACCCGGCATTGAGGTTCGGCCTCTGCGGCAAATCCTCGGATACTTCGCCGCTCCGGTGGTGCGCCAGTGGATTCAGTCGCAGTCGCTCATCGTGCTCGCCGGTGGGCGTACCGTTCAGCCCCTCATCGATCAACTCCGCCCCCAGCAGCAGGTCTACGGGCTTCGCGTAGCGCAGGGTATGGGCCACATTGACGCCACACCTGGGCCTTACGACGCAGCGGAACTCTGCCGCACTCTGGCGAAGGCATGGAACGGAGCCATGCTCGGGCTCAACGCTCCGCTGCTGTTCCCTGACAAGGAGCAATGCCAGCGCTTCATGCGCCTGCGCCAGATCCAGGACGCGATGCGCTCCATCGCCGAGGCCGACATCGCCCTCGTCGGCGTAGGCACACTGGAACAATCCGTACTAGTGGAACGTTCTATCTTCTCCACCTCCGACATTGCGGAGGTGCGCAACGCAGGCGCCACAGGAGAAATCCTCGGTCGGTTCTACGATCACCGCGGCATTGAGTGCCGCACCAGTTTGCGCGAGCGCACGATGAGTCTGGAGCTCGAAAAGCTCCGCAAGATCTCACGCCGCATCGGCGTCGTTGCCGGGGCTGACCGCGCCCACGCAGTGTTGGCAGCAATCCGCGGAGGCTTGCTCAACACCGTGATCCTGGATGAAGGTGCCGCAACGGCGTTGATCGATTTATCGGAAATAAAGGGCCGTAGCGTGAAGCCTTCAAGCACCAGGCGTTCCCGACCTTAAGACCGAACTCCTGCAGTTGACAGCCCACGATGCTGGCTTGTATGTTGAGTCGTCGAACAGCATTAAAATAACGATGCCGAATATTTATTCACGGTGAATCACATGGCTTCCCCCAAAATTGCCATCGGATGCGACGAAGCCGCCTACGACCTCAAGATGGTGCTGTCTGCCTTTCTCGAGGAACGCGGCTGGGCCGTTCAGGACTTCGGTACCAACAAGGGCGAGACCGCGCTCTACCCCGACATAGCCTTCCGGGTCGCTCGCGAAGTTGCGGACGGTCACTTTGATCGAGCCGTCCTGCTTTGCGGCACCGGCATCGGCGTGGCTATCACCGCCAACAAAGTGCCCGGCGTCCGTGCAGCTCAATGCCATGATGCCTACTCGGCTGAGCGGGCGCGCAAAAGCAACAACGCACAAATCATCACCATGGGTTCGCTCATCGTGGGGCCCGCGCTCGCCAGGACCATTCTTGGCACCTGGCTGGACTCCGAGTTTCAGGGCAGCAGTTCAACCGCCAAAGTGCAGCGCATTTGTGACTACGAAGAAACAATCGCCCGCGAACAGCGCGAAAGGAAGTAAGCATGAAGCGAGTCATCAATGATCCCGACCGCGTGGTCGACGACGCAGTTCGCGGATACTTGAAGTGTCATGCCGCAAGGATCAGTCCAACGGATAATCCCCGCGTCCTAAAAAGTGTGCACGCCGGCGCAACCAGGCGCGTCGGCGTCGTCACCGGCGGCGGTTCGGGGCACGAGCCCGCATTCCTCGGCTACCTCGGCAAAAACTTCCTGGATGCAGTCGCAATCGGCGAGGTCTTCTCATCGCCCACCGCAAAGAGCTTCTACGATGCCATCCGCGCGGCACACACCGGCGCCGGCGTTGCCTGCGTGTACGGCAACTATGCCGGCGACAACATGAACGTAAAGATGGCGATCAAGCTTGCCGAGAAGGACGGCATCCGTGTCCGTACGGTCGTTGCCAACGACGACGCAGCCTCGGCTTCAAAGGAAGACATCCTTCGCCGCCGCGGAGTCGCCGGAGAAATCCTCCTGTGGAAGGTGGCAGCAGCGGCAGCCAGCGAGGGCGCGGATCTGGACACCGTCATCGCCACAACGCAGCGTGCTCTCGAGAATACGCGCAGCGTAGGAATCGGTCTCACGGCCTGCACGATCGCCGCCAACGGCAAGCCCAACTTCACCATCGAAGACGGCAAGATGGAGTTGGGAATTGGCCATCACGGAGAGCCTGGAGTCGCTCAAACACCGATGGTCAGTGCCCGTGAAATGGCCGACCGCATGTTGGACATCATCCTCCCTGATCTCCCCTTCACCGCCGGCGATCGCGTGGCAGTCCTCGTCTCAGGTCTCGGCGCAACACCCTTGATGGAGCTCTACATTCTCTTCGACCGCATCGCCGACCGCCTCAGCGAACACGGCGTCGTCATCGCCGAACCCATCACCGGCAATTTGTTCACCTCGCTCGAAATGATGGGCGTCACATTGACCGTGATGAAGCTCGACGAAGAGTTGGAGAAGCTCTTGAAGACACCCGCCTTCTCCGAGGGCTGGGTGCAGGCATGAGCACGCCCCAATATTTCGTGACAAGCGATACAGGCAGCGCTGTGCTGTCACTCGTTGACGTCATGCAGGCCAACCGCGAGATGCTGAGTGAGATAGACGGCGCCATCGGAGACGGTGATCACGGCATCAACATGAGCACCGGCTTCCTCCACTTCCGCGAAGCGGTCGCAAGCAAACAGTTGACCTTCGGCCACGCTCTCGTCGTTCTCGGCACCACGTTACTCGAAGTCACCGGCGGGTCGCTCGGCCCGCTGTACGGCAGCATGTTCATCGAGATGGGCACGAGCGCGGAAACCCGCGACACGATGGACGCGGCAGCATTCATAGCAATGTTGGAGGCGGGTCGCGACAGCATGATGGACATAGGCGGCGCCAGGCCCGGCGACAAAACCCTCCTCGACTGCCTCTGCCCCGCAATCGACGCTTTCAACACCGCGTCGGATCAAGGCGCATCTTTTGCCGACTCCCTCATCGCCATGCAGCAAGGAGCTGAGGCCGGCAAGGAATCCACCCGCGGCATGATCGCAAAGATCGGGCGCGCCAGCCGCCTCGGCGAGCGCTCACGCGGCGTCCTGGATGCCGGCGCCTCGTCCTGCTGTTTGATCTTGACCTCACTGGCGGATTCACTCCGCTCCAACTTGAAACCCTGGAACCCTTCGAAGGAGATCTG
>JAZKBC010000261.1:23875-28833 GCA_040388825.1 Acidobacteriota bacterium
CAACCGCAACGATAGAACTCAACGCAATAAACCCCGTCGAAATCCCCAAGACGATGAAGGCAGTCGTCTGCTATGCTCCGCTCGACTACCGTCTTGAAGAAGTCCCCGTGCCCACGCCCGGCCCCAACGAAATCCTCACCAAGGTCGAGCTATGCGGCATCTGCATGGGCGACATCAAAACATTCCACGGTGCCCCCTCCTTCTGGGGAGACGCCGAGCAACCCCGCTACGTCAAGCCGCCAATGATTCCCGGCCACGAGTTTGTCGGCCGCGCAGTCGCGCTCGGCCCAGGTGCGGAAAGCCGCGGCGTCAAGGTCGGCGACCGCGTCATCTCCGAACAGATTGTCCCCTGCTGGGCTTGCCGTTTTTGCACGCACGGGCAGTATTGGATGTGCGAAAAGCACGATCTCTACGGCTTTCAAAAAAACGTTCACGGCGCCATGGCCGAGTACATGATCTACACCAAGGAAGGCATCGTTCATAAGGTTCCCGACTCCGTCCCCCCCGACGAAGCCATCCTCATCGAGCCGCTTTCCTGCTCACTGCACGCCGCCGACCGCGCGAATCCAGGCCTCGACGATGTGGTCGTTGTCGCCGGTGCGGGAACACTTGGCCTCGGCATCCTGGGCGCTCTGCGTCTACGCAATCCGAAGAAGCTGATCGCACTCGACATGCGGCCCGAGCGACTCGAGCTCGCAAAACGCATGGGCGCTGACCTCGTCTGGAACCCGTCGGAAATGAATGTGGTCAAAGAAATCAAGGCCCTCACCGAAGGCTACGGCTGCGATATCTACGTCGAGGCTACCGGCCACCACAAGGCTGTCAATCAAGGTCTTGCCATGCTCCGCAAACTGGGCCGCTTCGTGGAATTCAGCGTCTTCAACGAGGAAGCCACCTGCGACTGGTCCATCATCAGCGATCGCAAAGAGCTCGACGTACTCGGCTCACACCTTGGTCCCTACATGTATCCACGCGCAATCGACTACATCGCAAGCCGTAAGATTGACGTGCGCGGAATCGTGACTCACAAGTTTCCATTGGAGAACTTCGCCGAAGCCTTCCGTGTCATGGAGTCAGGGCAAAGCTCGCTCAAGGTCGTACTGCAACCGTAGTCGTTGAGTGGTCGGGCAACGGTGCGGCGCAAAAAGCACACAATGCCTCAACGTGATTTCCGCACCTCGATCGAGGACCGCTAGTTCACTCGCTCTCACCGGCGAACGCATCGGCTTCGTGATTCACTTCCGCCGCATCCGCTGTGTGCGAATAAATCACCACTCGATAACGAAACGTCGCGGTCTTACCCTTCTCGATCGTGAAGTTAAACTTCGGCTGCTTCGCATCGAAGATGCTGCGCCCCAGCGGATTGGCGGCGAACAGCCCATACCCGCGCGCATGCCAGTAGGTCGCATAGCCCGGGTTCCCCGGATGATCGATCATCGCGATCGTCACTGCATGCTCGCCAGTATGTCCGCTCAACAAACACCATCGCCCTGTAGTTCCCCATGCCGCGCCGCCCTTCACGCCTGCGCTCGTCAGATAAACGCCATTCACAGTGGAAGAATCACCCGCCGCCACCTTCGTCTCATGGCCGCTGGCATCGGTGAACACGCCACCCTTCTCCTCCGGAGACTCCAGCCATCGCGCAACGCGCATGCCCAGCAGCCCTTCCTTGTCGTCGTTGAAGACAGCTTTATCCAGCGCACGCAGCGTCACCACTTCATCGATCACCCGCGCACCCTTCCGCTTCATAAATACATACGTCGTTGTCTGCTCCAGAAGCTTATCGCCAGCGCCCGTCACCCATGTCGACGTCACCGTCAGCTCGCCGCGATCGCGTCCACTCTTCGTAGCGACAATCTTCCCTTCCTCAATCGAGCCCATCTTCGGCCGCCGCTCCACAGGAATCGCATCCGAGTTGTTCCAGAAGTCGAACCCATTCACGTTGCCGTAGTTGAACCACATCCCCGCATGGTGTGGATGATCCACACGCTCGCCCGGCTGCGGCTGCAGCGGATACCCGCGCGTCACCGTCACGCCATCGTCGGCAATCAGCGGATACAGCACCGGCTTCTTCAGCGAAGTCGGCCAGATGTACGACGTAAACGGCTCGCCGTCGATCGTCACATCCACGCGCCGGTCCGCCTCATGCGCCACCACCATCACACCCTTCGCCGGTGCCTCGGCCCACGTAGCCGCGCCGCAGGCAAACAGCGCGGCCACCACCAATGCCTTACGCATAGACCTTCCCTCCCGCCATCACCTGCTGCGTCTTCTCGTCGAAGGTCACCTTCAGCCCAGTCTGGATCGCCGCAACATTCATGCACAGCGCAACCGAGTGACTATACCCGGCCTCAATGCTCGCGTTCGGAGTCTTGCGCGAACGCACGCACTCCATCCAGTTGCGCATGTTCGCCGACGTCATCGGATCGCCGCCCGTATCCGCATCCGTCGATACCTTCTCGCCCTTCACGCCCAGCGACATCGGCTCCAGCAGATTCGGCTGCATCTTCATCTCATCGGCAAACTTCTTCGTCAGCCCACCGGTCGGCGTCACCGTTTGCTTGTCCATGTCGATCATGCCGCCGTTCGAGTAGTACAGCTCCTTCACGCCGCCGGCCGAGTTCGTAAACCGCGACGTGTACTGCACCTGGAACCCCTTCGACAAATCATCCAGCGGGCCGTAGTCGAACACCGCCGTCATCGTGTCCCAGTTCGTCCGCCCATCCTTCCACAGGTAGATCCCGCCGTTCGCCACCACGCTGCGAGGATGCGGCAATCCTGTAAACCAGTGCACGGTATCAATCTGGTGCACCAGCCATTGATCCGGAATCCCCGACGAGTACGGCCAGAACAGCCGGAACTCCAAATACTTCCGCGCATCGAAGTTGTCCTTGATCACGCCCATGCAGTAACGCTTCCAGTCCGTGTCCGCTTCCTTCAATAGAGGAACCTGGTCCGGCCGCCGCCACCGTCCCGGCTGGTTCACGTTCCAGCTCATCTCCACCATCACGATGTCGCCAAACTTCCCCGACTGGATATAGTCCGCCGCCCGCTGATAGCTCGGCGTACTTCTCCGCTGCGTTCCCACCTGCACAATCTTCCCGCTCTTATGGACCGCATGGCGGAACACGCGCGCGTCCTCCATGTTGTGCGCCGTCGGCTTCTCCACATACGCATCCCGTCCCGCGTTCACAGCTTCGGTCCCACAACGCGCATGCTGAAAGTCCGCCGTGGCAATCAGCACCGCGTCCACATCCTTGCGCGCGTACAGCTCATCGTTGTTCCGCACGGGGTCCACCTTGAACCCGCTCACCTTCTCGATATACGCCGCGCCTTCTTCACGCCGCCGATTCCAGATGTCGCTCACCGCGACAAACTCAAAGTTCATGGCCTTTGCATGAGCAGAAAACGCCGGGATCAGCGCGCCTTTCATGCGATCGCCGCAGCCCACTACTGCTGTCCGCACGCGATCGTTCGCTCCCGGAATCGCCGCATAGCTCTTCGCGCTCCAGTTCACGACTCCAGCCGCCAGCACCGCTCCACCCACCTTAAGAAAGTCTCTGCGATTGTTTTCCTGCGCCATGCCACTGCCTCCGTAAATCGTCGTTCGTCTCTGGTTGGCCGTCTCCAGGTCTCGCAACCGCGCGAACTCCTGTCTGACCGGCGACACATTCTAGCGCCCTTGCGTGAATCTGGCTCCTCCGATTCACTATCATCTACACAGAACCCGGCGAGCCAATCCCGCGACCGGCGACGCAAGAAGGAAACCCGCATGCCCACGCCGCCATCCCGGCCACTCTCCGTCCAGGTCCACCCGCACGACAACGTCGCCATCATCGTCAATCCAGGCGGCCTTCCCGCAGGCACCGTCTTCCCTTCCGGCCTCACTCTCGTCGAAGACGTCCCCGAAGCCCACAAAACCGCACTTACACCCATCGCCGCCGGTCAGCAGATCATCCGTTACGGCGTCCCCATCGGCACCGCTGCGGTCGACATCCCGCAAGGCGGCTGGGTCCACGAAGCCGTCATGATCATCCTCGAGCCTCCCGCACTCGACTCGCTCCCCATCTGCACCGATGTCCCCGCGCCCTTGCCGCCACTCGACGGCTACACCTTCGAAGGCTTCCTCAACGACGACGGCTCCGTCGGCACCAAGAACATCCTCGCCATCTCCACCACCGTGCAGTGCGTCGCCGCCACGGTCGACTACGCCGTCAAGCGCATCAAGACCGAGCTCCTCCCCCGCTTCCCTCACGTCGACGACGTCATCGCCCTCACCCACGGCTACGGCTGCGGCATCGCCACAGACGCCCCCGGCTCCGAGATCCCCATCCGCACCCTCCGCAATATCTCGCTCAACCCCAACCTCGGCGGCTCTCCCATGGTCGTCTCGCTCGGCTGCGAAAAGCTCCAGCCCACCACTATGCTCCCGTCCAGCATTCTCCCGATTCTGCAAACCTCGCCCTACATCGTCCGCCTGCAGGACGAAGAGCACATGAGCTTCGGCGACATGATCGACGCCATCATGCACATGGCCGAGCATCGCCTCGAGCAGCTCAACCTCCGCCGCCGCGTCACCTGCCCCGCCTCCGATCTCGTCGTCGGCCTCCAGTGCGGCGGCTCCGACGCCTTCTCCGGCGTCACCGCCAACCCCGCCGTAGGCTACGCCGCCGATCTCCTCGTCCGCGCCGGCGCCACCGTCATGTTCTCCGAAGTCACCGAAGCTCGCGACGCCGTCCACCTCCTCACGGCCCGCGCCGCCACGCCGCAGGTTGCGCAAGACCTCATCCGCGAGATGGCCTGGTACGACGCCTACCTCGACCGCGGCGGCGTCGACCGCAGCGCCAATCCATCCCCTGGCAACAAAAAAGGCGGCCTCACCAACATCGTCGAAAAGACCCTCGGCGCCATCGTCAAAGCCGGCACCAGCGCCCTCGTAGGCGTCACCGCCCCCGGCG
>JAZKBC010000262.1:0-470 GCA_040388825.1 Acidobacteriota bacterium
GCGTGGAGCTCGGCGATGGCGGCGGAGGCGGTGGGGCGGAGGGCGTCGACGGCGAAGAAGACGGCGTGGAGGTGGCCGTCGAGGAGGAGATAGAGGGGTGTGGCGTGGGCGAGGTCGGTTGGGGTGGCTAGCTCGGGGGGGAGCGGCTCGGTGAGGAGAGAGGCGTTGCCGAGGGCTAGTTTACGGCCGCCCGGCTGGGGTTGATCGGGGCGGGGTTTGTAGTCGTAGAGGGTGGCGGTGAGGCCGGTGCCGGGGAGGACTTCGAGGTCTTCGGCGATGGGGATGGTAGCGGTGCGCTGGGTGTTGAAGGCGACGACGGCTTTGGCGAGTGGATGTGTGGAGAGGCGTTCGGCGGCGGCGGCGAAGGCGATGAGGGTGGCGGAGTCGAAGGGGGTGTTGGGGGCGAGGATGAAGGCGGCGATAGAGGGCTGGCCGGCGGTGAGGGTGCCGGTTTTGTCGAGGGCGATGGT
>JAZKBC010000262.1:480-5935 GCA_040388825.1 Acidobacteriota bacterium
CTTGTCCCGGAAGAGCAGGCCGGCCTGCGCGGCTCGACCGATGGAGACGGTGATGGCCGCGGGTACGGCGAGTCCCATGGCGCAGGGGCAGGCGATGAGGAGGACCGCGATGGCGATGGCGAAGGCGCGGGCGAAGCCTTCGTGATGGCCGTGGATGTTGCCGGCGATGGACCAGATGGCGAACGTAACGGCGGCGAGGATGAGGACCGCGGGGACGAAGATGGCGGAGGCCTGGTCGGCGAGGCGCTGCATGGGGGCGCGGCTGGATTGGGCGGATTCGAGGAGGCGCTGCATTTGCGCAAGCGTGGAGGCGGCACCGACGGCGGTGGCGCGGAGAACGAGTGCGCCGTCGAGGTTGAGGGTGCCGCCGGAGACGCGGCTGCCGATGGAGCGAGTGACGGGGAGGGGCTCGCCGGTGAGCATGGACTCGTCGACGGAGCTGCGTCCGTGGACGACTTGGCCGTCGACGGGGATGCGGTCGCCGGGGAGGACGCGGATGTAGTCGTTGGTCTCGATGGCGTCGAGGGGGAGGATGGTTTCGGGCGCGGAGGCGTAGCTGGTGTCGCCGGGTGTGAGGGTGAGGAGGCGGACGTCGGTGGCTTCGAGATGCGCGAAGCTGCGGAGGGCGGAGGTGGCGCGGGCGCGGGCGCGGGCTTCGAGCCAGCGGCCGGAGAGCAGGAAGGCGAGGATGAGGATGACGGCTTCGTAGTAGACGTCGGAGGCGAGGTGGTGGCGGGTGAAGGTGGCGGGAGCGATGGTGGCGGCGAGGGAGGACGCGAAGGCGGCGAGGGTGCCGATGGCGATGAGGGTGTTCATGTTGGTGGTGCGGTGGATGGCGGCGCGCCAGGCGGCGGTGTAGATTTCGGGCGCGGCGAAGACGACGACGGCGATGGAGAGAAGCGCGAGGATCCAGCGGATGGGTTGCGGCGGGAGATTTATCAGCCACAGAGGCATCAGCGGCATGAGGGCGCGAGAGGTGGCGGCGAGGAGCGGGTCGCTGGTGTCGCCTGTGGCCATGAGCGGCATGGAGAGGAGCATGGCGACGGCTCCGGCGATGAGCGAGAGGAGGGCGCGGAGGCCGAGGCGGCTTCCTTCCATGTCCATGTGGTCGTGCGCGGAGGATGTTTCGGTGGGGAGGGTGGCGTCGTAGCCGGAGTTACGGATGGCGGTGATGAGGGCTTCGGGGGCGATGGGCTCGGCGGAGGCGATGGTGGCCGTGTGGGCCATCAGGTTGACGTTGGCGGAGGTGACGCCGGGGACCGCCGCGAGTGCGCGCTGGACGTGGACCTGGCAGGAGGCGCAGGTCATGCCCTGGATGCGTAGCGACTGCTCGCTCACGCCGCGCAGCGATTGGTCGGTCATGCGCCGGCGGTTTCTACGTGGGCAGGGAAGCCGGCTTTGGAGAGGGCTTCCTGTACGGTGTCGGGTGAGGCCGCAGTGGTGACGCGGGCAATGCCGACACGGACTTCTTCGGCGTGGGTGTCCGGCAACTCGTTGAGAACCTGCGTGACGCGGCGGACGCAGGATCCGCAGTGCATGTTTTCGAGATGGAGCGTGAGGGTCGCCATACTCTTACGATGCGCGTGGAGTGGCTTTGGACGCAAGTCTGGCGGAAGATGCGCTAGTTGCGCAGGATGGGATCTCCGAGCCGGACGACGACGCGGCCGGCGGTGGCGTTGAGGACTTCGATGAAGGCAACGAGCATCGCGTCGGCTCCGGTGAGGAGGCCGACGTAGCCGCCGAGCTTGACGTTGGCGTGGCCGAAGTCTGCCGCTGAGACCAGGAAGAAGGTGAGGGTGAGCAGGAGGAAAATGCTCCAGACGCCCTTGTTGAGGCGGAAGGAGACGATCCAGAGCAGCAGCGTGAAGATGCCCCAGAGGAGAAGAACGGCGCCGCCGGCGCTGGCGGGTGGGGCTTTGAGCCAGCCTGCGCCGATGGTCCAGCGCAGCAGAGCGAACCACCACCAGAAGAGACCGTAGGAGGTGAAGGCGACCATGCCGAAGGTGTTGCCGGTGCGGAACTCGAGGATGCCAGCGATGATCTGGGCTACGCCTCCGAAGGCGAAGGCCAGGGGGACGACGGCGGCGAGTGCTTCGGGTGGAAGAAGGCCGGCGTTGACGGAGCAAAGTGCGAGGGTGGTGAGGCCGAAGCCGAAGAGGCCGAGAGGGCCGGGGTTGGCGGTCTTGAAGGCGGGGGAATCGGTCTGGCTCATGCCGGCGTGAAGCTCCTGCTGGGAGTGGATGGAGGCGCGGCGACCATCGTACATGGCGGAGAGCGGTGAGCAAAACAGCTTTTCGCGAAAAGCAGGATGCTAGGGATTGGGGACGAAGCGGTAGCCGATGCCGCGGACGGTGAGCAGGTGGATGGGGCTGGCGGGGTTGGGTTCGAGGTAGCGGCGGAGGCGGACGATGAAGTTGTCGATGGCGCGGGTGTCGGTGTCTTCGCGGACCTGCCAGACGTTTTCGAGGAGTTCCTTGCGGGCGATGATTTTATTGGGGTGGTC
This sequence comes from Acidobacteriota bacterium, assembly GCA_040388825.1. Classification (GTDB taxonomy): domain Bacteria; phylum Acidobacteriota; class Terriglobia; order Terriglobales; family Acidobacteriaceae; genus Granulicella. The sequence goes on from JAZKBC010000262.1 coordinate 2,984, forward strand.
AATGAGGTAGCGGAGGAGATCGGCCTCCATGAGGGTGAGGTGGACGGTTTTTTCGGGGGTGCGGACTTCGAGGGCGTCGAAGTCGATGACGCGGTCGCCGAGGGTGTAGGGCTCGATGGTAGACGTGGGCTCGGGCTGGGCAGCGGGTTCGGCTTGCTGCCAGTGCATGCGGCGGAGCAGGCCGGTGAGGCGGGCGAGGAGGACGTTGAGGTCGAAGGGCTTGGGGAGGTAGTCGTCGGCGCCGGCGGCGAAGCCTTCGACGACGTCCTCGCTGCGGCCGCGGGCGGTGAGCAGGAGGACGGGCATGTAGCGGCCGGCTTCGCGGAGAGCGCGGACGATGGAGAAGCCGTCGCGGCCGGGGAGCATGACGTCGAGCAGGATGGCGGTGGGTTGTTCGGGAGTGGAGAGCAGCCAGGCGAGGGCGGCGTCGCCGTCGGACTCGTGGTGGGTGCGGTAGCCTTCGGCGGCGAGGTTGAAGAGGAGAGCCTGGGCGATGTGGTCTTCGTCTTCGATGACGGCGATAAGGGGAGGGGTGGTCATCCTGATTATTCGATTCCGGCCATGCTGTTTCCGATGGCCAGGGGGAGCTTGAGGAACATGGTGGAGCCTCTGCCCGGGCCTTCGCTGGCGGCTTTGACGCTGCCGCCGTGCTGGCGGGCGATGACCTGGACGAGGAAGAGGCCTAGGCCGGTGCCTTTGATTTTGACCTGGTCGTTGGAGCTGGCGCGGTAGAAGCGTTTGAAGATGCGCTTGAGGTCCTGAGGTTCGAGGCCGAGGCCGGTGTCGGTGATGGAGAGTACGGCCCAGGTGTAGCGCTCGATGTGGAGACGGCAGGTGATGTGGACGCCGTTGGGGGAGTACTTGACGGCGTTGTCGAGGAGGTTCATGACGGCGGTGCGGAGGTCTTCGGCATTGCCCGTGACGAAGAGGCGGACGGCGCCGGGGACTTCGGCGAGCTGGATGGCGTCGCCCTGCAGATGATGGCGGGCGCAGACGGTGGCGACGCATTCGGCGACGAGGGGACGGAGCTCGATGCGGGTGCGCTGCTGGACACGCTGGCGGTGGCCGAGCTCGCCGGCCTTGAGGACGGTTTCGACGGTGGCGAGGAGGCGGTCGGTGTCGGCGCGCATGGTGGTGTAGAACTTCTGGCGCTGGGGCTCGTCGACGGGATGGCGCTGGAGGGTGTCGAGGTAGAGACGGATGGAGGCGATGGGGGTTTTGAGTTCGTGGGTGACGGAGTTGAGGAAGGAGTCCTGGCGCTCGTTGCGGCGGATTTCGCGGACGAGGAAGACGGTGTTGACGGCGACACCGGCGATGAGGATGGAGAAGAGGATGACGCCGACGATGGCGAGGGCGAGGCGGCGCTCGTTGAGCTGGACCCAGGTGATGTTGAGCGCGACCGCGAGGCCGCAAAGGCATACGCCAAGGGTGATGAAAAACGCAATGGCTCCGCGGCGTCGAGTGAGGTTCATGAGTCTAGAGTGTAGAGCGTAGAGGGTAGAGTGTAGAGGAAAAGCGAACGGCCTCCTTGCGGAGGCCGTTCGCCGTGGTGCGCAGGTTGATGCTTAGGACATGTACGAGCCGGCGGGCTTGGGATTGGCGGGGTCGAACTTGGCGATTTGAACTTTCTTTGCCAGGCCAAGCTTTTCCAAGAGCCAGATGCCGTAGTAGTTGATGTCGAACTCGTACCAGGTGAGGCCGTGGCGCGCGCTGACGGGGTGGGCGTGGTGGTTGTTATGCCAGCCTTCGCCACCGGTGAGCAGGGCGACCCACCAGCTGTTGCGGGAGTCGTCCTTGGTTTCAAAGCGGCGCGAACCGAACATGTGGGTTGCCGAGTTGACGAGCCAGGTGGCATGGAGGCCGAGCGTCACGCGGAGGAAGGTTCCCCAGAGGACCATGCCGACGGCGCCCATGATGCGGTGGCCGGAAGGAGCGATGGCTGCGCCGAGGATGACCTGCAGGACGCCGCTGATGGTGAGCGGAACCCAGTGGTACTTCGAGAGCCAGACGTGGACGCGGTCGCGAGTGAGGTCAGGAGCGTAGCGGCCGAGGAGCGCGGTCTCGGAGTGGAGAGCGCGGCCGGAGAGGATCCAGCCGGCGTGCGACCACCAGGTGCCGTCGTTCGGCGTGTGCGGATCGCCGTCCTGGTCGGAGTGCTGATGATGAACGCGGTGGGTGGCGACCCAGAAGATCGGTCCGCCTTCAAGCGCCATGGTGCCGCAAGCGGTGATGAAGTATTCGAGCCAGCTGGGAAGGCGATAGCCGCGGTGCGTGAGCAGGCGGTGATAGCACATGCCGATGCCGACGTTGATGGCGAGGAAGTACATGACGGCGAAGACGTTGAGGTTCGCCCACGACCAGAACATGGGAAGCAACGCGATGACAGCGCCGACGTGGAAGGCTCCCATGAAGATGGTGGTGATCCAGTTGATGCGGCCCTGCTGATGCTCGCGGCCCATGCGGAGATCCTGCTTGATCTTCTGGGTGACTTCGCGAACGGCTTCGAGCGTAGCGGGCTTGACGGTTGTCGTGACCAGGGTGTCTTCGACGGGGGGAGCTTGCTGGAGAGTAGGACTCATGCTGTTACATCGACCTCGTATACTGCCTATCGATAAGGTTACGCCGCGCACGAAGCGGCGAGTGTAAGACTTTTGTAAGCGAAGGCATGAGGAGCGAGATGAACACGGAGCGTTACACGAAAGTTGCAGGCATGTTGGCATTGATGCCGGTATTTGCTGGGTTTTTCGCGATCGGGACGCGATGCGTCGAAGCGCAGGATCGCGGCACGATGGTGAACCTGCCAACGAGCAAGCGGATGTTTGTGCCGGTTCCGGGAGAGCCGCGGCGCGTGAACAGCATGCCGATGACGCTGGCGGTGTCTCCGGATGGGAAGTGGGTTGTTTCGCTGAACGCGGGGTTTGGGACGTTCGAGTCGAAGTATGGGCAGTCAAT
>JAZKBC010000262.1:5945-6243 GCA_040388825.1 Acidobacteriota bacterium
TCAATCGCGGTGCTGAACACGGCGACGGGCAAGGTGGAAGATTTTCCGGATGCGCGGGTGGCTGAGAAGTCGGAACAGGTGTACTTTTCGGGGCTGGCGTTCAGCGCGGATGGAGCGCGTTTGTATGCGAGCCTGGCTTCGTCGACGGACCCGACGGGAGCGAAGGGGGGCACGGGTAATGGTGTCGTTGTCTATGGATTTGCCGATGGTGCGTTGAAGGCGGAGAGCTTCTTCAAGCTGCCGCTGGTGAAGCTGGCAGCTGGCCGGGCGACCGAAGAACGCAAGGATCTGGGACCCA
>JAZKBC010000263.1:0-3626 GCA_040388825.1 Acidobacteriota bacterium
ACCAAACTCCCCCCCGAAATCCTCCTCACCTTCCCCATCCACCAACCCCTACTCTGGACCGCCAAAGCCCCCCACGGCCTCTAAGAATTCGTTGCACTTGCACTTGCCTTTCTTGCTTGTCATCCTCGGAGAGGATCTGCTGTTGCACTTGCCTTTCTTGCTTGTCATCCTCGGAGAGGACCTGCTGTTGCACTTGCTGTTGCACTTGCCGTTGCACTTGCCGTTGCTGTTGCACTTGCACTTGCTGTTGCACTTGCCGTTGCACTTGCACTTGCACTTGCCGTTGCTGTTGCACTTGCCTTTCTTGCTTGTCATCCTCGGAGAGGATCTGCTTCACCACCCGCCACAACCCCAAACGCAAAACCGCCCAAGCCTCCACGGCCCGGGCGGTTTCTCTACGCTCTACACTCTGCCTACTTCCCAGCCCGAAACTCCGCCACAATCTCCAGATACTTCTTAGCCGTCTCGGTCACCTTCGCACCCTGCCCGGCATCCATCGCCTTCGTGTCGGCCAAATCCGACCCCACACCCAGCGCAAACGCACCCGCCTGCAGGAACTCCTTCGCCGTAGCCAGCGAAACGCCACCCGTAGGCACCATCTCCACCTGCGGCAGCGGTCCCTTCAGCGCGGTCAGATACTTCGCTCCGCCCATCGCACTCGCCGGGAAAACCTTCACTACATCCGCCCCCGCCTGCCACGCCGCGACTACTTCCGTCGGCGTCAACGCACCCGGCAGTACGGCAATCCCATACCGATGGCACATCTCGATCGTCCCAAAGTTCAACGCCGGGCTCACCACAAACTGCGCACCCTCAAGTATGCACATCCGCGCCGTCTCCGGATCAAGCACCGTGCCAGCTCCAATCAGAATGTCGGGCCGTTCTTTCGCCAACCGCTTCATCACTTCAATCGCACCCGGCACCGTCATCGTGATCTCGAGCACAGTCACGCCGCCATCGGCAATCGCCTCCGCCAGCGCCATCGCCTTCTCCACCGAAGCCGCACGCAGCACCGGCACCAGCCCAATCTTCTTCAACTCCGCAAGAACTTCAATCTTCTTCATATCTCTCCTAATCACTAGCCACTAATCACTAACCACTATCTCTGCACGCGCGCGCCAGAACCCTTCATCACGCGCTGCACCTCATCAAACGTAGCCATCGTCGTATCGCCCGGAGTCGTCATCGCCAACGCCCCATGCGCGCATCCGCAGTTCACAGCCCAATCCGCGCCCTTCTCATTCAGGAAGCCATAAATCAATCCCGAAGCGAACGAATCCCCTCCGCCCACGCGATCGAAAATCTCCAGCTCCGGCATCGGACGCGCCTGGTGAAACGCTCCCTCGTAGTAGCAGATCGCTCCCCAGTCGTTGATGCTCGCCGTCTTCGCATGCCGCAGCGTCGTCCCCACAGCCTTGAAGTTCGGATACGCTGCACAAGCCTTCTCGATCATCGCCTTGAAGCTGGTCGTATCCAGCTCGCCCAGGTCATCGCCCTGGCCCTCAATCTCAAATCCCAGCGCCGCAGTGAAATCCTCTTCATTGCCGATCATGACATCGACATACGAAGCCAGATCACGATTGACCTCCGTAGCCTTCGCCTTTCCGCCAATCGACTTCCAAAGCGAGTCCCGGTAGTTCAGGTCATAGCTGATCAGCGTCCCATGCTTCCGCGCCGACGCCATCGCCTCCTTGCAAACCTCCGGAGTCGTCTCGCTCAGCGCGCAGAAAATGCCGCCCGTATGAAACCACCGCGCGCCTTCTTTGCCAAAAATCTCATCCCAGTCAATATCACCCGGCTTCAACTGGCTAACGGCGGTATTCCCACGATCCGAACACCCCAACGCCGCGCGTACACCAAACCCACGCTCGGTAAAGTTCAGGCCGTTGCGAACCGTCCGCCCCACGCCGTCATACTTCACCCACTTCACATGGCTCTGGTCCACGCCGCCCTGGTTCATCAAATCTTCAACCAGCCGCCCCACCGGATTATCCGCCAGCGCCGTAACGATCGCCGTCTTCAACCCAAAGCAACGCTTCAACCCGCGCGCGACGTTGTACTCCCCACCGCCTTCCCACACGTTGAACTGCCGCGTCGTCGCCACCCGCACATCGCCCGGATCCAGCCTCAGCATCACTTCGCCCAGGCTCACCAGGTCCCACTTGCACTCGCTCTTCGGTCGCACTACCAGCTTGTCTGCCATTTACTTAAGCTCCTCGATCACAACCGGATCCATGTCCGCATAGTCCTGATTCTCGCCACCCATACCCCAGCAAAATCCATACGCTTTGGTCCCAACGCCCGAGTGAATACTCCACCCCGGCGACACCACAACATCCTTGTCCTTCATCACCAAATGCCGCGTCTCATCCTTCGGCCCCATCAGGTGCACCACCCGCTGGTTCGCATCCACGTCGAAGTAAAAATAGACCTCACTCCGCCGCATGTGCGTATGTGAAGGCATCGTGTTCCAGTTGCTTCCCGGCTCGAGGATCGTAAATCCCATCACCAGCTGGCAACTCTTGATACCTTCCTTGTGAATCGCCTTGTAAATCGTGCGCGCATTACAAGTCTCTACCGATCCCAGCTTCAATCCTGTGAGTTCCGTCACCTTAACCAGCTTTGTCGGATACTCCGTGTGCGCTTGATAGCTCAGCAGGTAGAACGCCGCCGGCGTCGCCGCATCCGTGCTCTCAAACACGACGCTCTTCGACCCCCGCCCCACATACAGGCAATCCTTCTTGTCCATCGCATACTTCGTTCCATCCACCGTCACGGTCCCCGCCCCGCCCACGTTGAACACGCCCAGCTCCCGCCGCTCGCAGAAGGTATCCGCGCGAAGCTCCGGCTGTGTCTCCAGCGTCAGCGCTGCCGTGGTCGGCACAGCTCCACCAATTACCGTGCGATCCAGGTCCACGTATGTGAGCGTTAACTCACCAGCCCGAAACAAATCTTCCAGCAGGAATGTCTCCCGCAACTCCGCGGTCGTCATCCGCGGATAGCGCACAGCATCAGCCATCTGCAAAAGCTTCATTTTTCATCTCTCCCGGTCAAACAACTCGCTAACCAGTATAGCCACTCCCACCCGCAACCGGTGCGATACCCGCCCCACCCACCACAAATTCGCGGCCGCTCACTTCCCCAACTGAACCATCGTCGGACGATGCCAGAAATGCCCCTCGTCCCCCACAATCACCTTCGCCGGGTTCAGCAGGTAGCTATGCCCAAAAACCACCCCGGGCCGCTCCACCTCCGCCGGCACGTCGAACACCAGCCGCGTCCGCACCTTCTCCCCCGCCTGCAGCACCGAATCCATCGCCGCACCCTCCGCCTGCTCCACGCGATACCTCCTCCCCTGCGCGTCCCGCAGCCACGCCATCGCTCCCGCCTCCCTCTGCCCCCGCCCCATCCCGCGGTTCGAGCTCTCCACCTCCACCACATAAACCACTCCCTGCGCCCGCCTCGCACTCGCACCTTCGCCCAGCGTCGCCACCCGGTCCACTCCCATCACCTGGAAGCACATCTCGTCGAAACACCGTGCCTCGTCCATCCCAAGCACCCTCTGCGGAGTCGCCACCGCCACCAGCGCTCCCCCACTCGCAAACGCGATCGCCGACATCGCGATG
>JAZKBC010000263.1:3636-29923 GCA_040388825.1 Acidobacteriota bacterium
CCCACCGCCAGATACCCCACCCACGCCACCGCCACACCGAACCCGACGCGCCGTACCATCCCCCACCGCCTCCGCACTGCTCCAACCATCACCGCCACCAGGCCCACCACCGTCCCCAACACCATCAGCAGAAACACCAGGTCGAAAATAGTCACCGTCGCCTCCTTATATCCGCTACAGATACATCAATAACGGACACACTAAACCCGCCCCACACAAAGCGCAACAAAATTCCGCAGCCAAATCCGCGACTCCCCATCCCATCGCCACCCTGACCTCCAACGTTGTAAAGTCAAATCAACATGCCGACCGAAACCAACATCCTCGACCTCTTCCGCCTCGACAACAAAGTCGCCCTCGTCACTGGAGCCGCCAGCGGTCTAGGCGCCGCCATCGCCATCGCGCTCTCGCAAGCCGGAGCCGCTGTCGCCACCCACGGCAACCGCCGCGAAGCCACCGAAACCGCCGACGCCATCAATGCCGCCGGTGGCACCGCCGCCGCCTTCCAGGCCGACCTCTCCCACTCCGCCGGCCCCGAGTCCCTCTTCGGCCGTGTCAAAGAACACTTCGGCCACGTCGACATCCTCGTCAACAACGCCGGCACCATCCACCGCGACGCCGCCGTCGACACCACCCTCGACTCCTGGAACCAGGTCATGCAGGTCAACCTCACCAGCGTCTTCCAACTCTCCCAGCTCTTCGCCCGCGACCTCTTCGCCCGCGAAACCGACGCCACCCCCATCGGAGGCAAGATCATCAACATCGCCTCCCTCCTCAGCTTTCAGGGAGGCATCCGCGTCCCCGCCTACTCGTCCTCCAAAGGCGGCGTAGCCCAGCTCACCAAGGCCCTCGCCAACGAGTGGGCCCCCCGCAACATCCAGGTCAACGCCATCGCTCCCGGCTACTTCGCCACCACCAACACCGAAGCCCTGCAAGCCGACGAAACCCGCAACCGCCAGATCCTCGAACGCATCCCCGCCAACCGCTGGGGCCAGCCTCAAGACCTAGCCGGCGCCGCCCTCTACCTCGCCGCCCCCGCCAGCAACTACACCACCGGCACCATCATCACCGTAGACGGCGGCTGGATGGGCCGCTAACAATTTCCAGCGCCAACGGCGCGGCCCTCCACCAGCATGGGCTACGCCCCAGGTATTCCTTTGGCTCCGTGCGCGCGCACCGATAGAGGTGGAGTCGTTCCGCGCGGCAGATCAGGTAGATCACCTCCCACGCGAACACGCTCTGCATCTCGCTGTCGCCCTCCAAAAACTCCCCTTTTCAGATCAATCGTTAGACCCAAATTCCTTTTGACACACCCACCATCGAATGCTAACGTTCCTGTGTCGTTTCGCATTTCCGCAATCGTTCGTCGGGCCCGCAGGTCATCTTCCACCCGCGCTCAACCGCTCCGGACGGTAACGCTAGAGCCGTGAACGCTGCTTCCAGCGCACATCGGCATCTCTCCCTCGTGTCTCCGACCAGCCGTTCGCGTGGCTCCATCGCTTCCATCTACCGGAGAAAGCCATGACACGACGCCATCCCTGCACCCTGCGCCTCACCCAGCTCCTGGCCCTCGCCGCTGCCCTCTCCTCAGCCGCTCTCGCTCAGCAGATTCCCCCCTCGCCCCAGCTCCCAGGCATGACCCCCAACCTCGCCTACCCCGGCAACGATATCTCCACCGTCAACGGAGGCAACGCCAACAGCTGCGCCCAGGCCTGCTCCATCAGGGCCCGCTGCAAGGTCTGGACCTTCAACACCAACAACGGCGGTGTCTGCCATCTCAAATCTGCCGCCGGCGCGCCGCTGGCGAACGCATGCTGCACCTCTGGCACCAAAGCCGCCACGCAAATCGCCTCCCAGCCCACGTTGCCGCCCGCCAATGCCGGCCCTGGGTACCAGGTTCCCCAACAGCCACCCGCGCCGCCGCCTCTGAACTCTCCCGAGAACGCCCCGCCAGACACCCCCATGAACTCCCCGGGTGCCGCCCCCATGAACTCCCCTGTCGCCGCCCCCATGATCTCCGGGTCCGGCCCGCAGTACGCTCCATCCGACGGTCCCGGGGCCCACGAGCAGCACCCTGTCGCCCCTTCGCAGCCAGCCCCACCACCAGCCCCGTCGACCATCACGCGTCTTCAGTCCGCTCTCGTCGGTATTGCCGTCAACCGGATCAGTTCCACGGGTGCGAACGTCTCCGGAAATCACGCCGGCACGTCCTCCGCCCCACCGGCCGCCAGCCTCCCGGGCATGTCGCCCTTCAATCTGAATACCGCTTTCCCGGGCGCGGACCTCACCGCCACCCACGGCGGAGATCCCAATAGCTGCGCCCAGGCCTGCGGCGCTAACGTCTACTGCCGGGCCTGGACCTTCAACACCTCCAATGGCGGAGTCTGCCATCTCAAGTCGAAGGTAGCCAAAACGGTCACCAACGCCTGCTGCACCTCCGGGAAAAAGCTCCATCCCCTCAGGAGACCCACCCTCCATGCTTCGCCGCGCCTTGCTTTCCCTCGCGTTCGCCGCCCTCGCCATCCATCCCACGGTCGCCCAGCAACAGCAAAACGCCAATCTCTACGCCTACTACAACTGGTCCGCCAACGGGCCCTTCATGCAGAACCTCGACCAGGAACTCGTCATCCGCCAGAAGGCTCACTCCACCTACTGGTCCATGATCTTCTCCATGCCTTCCTCCGACGGCGGCTACCTCGGCCTCCAGACCGACGGCAACCGCTTCGACAAGTCCACCGGAGACACCGCCATCTTCTCCCTCTGGGGAGCCATCAAATCCAACGGCCCGGCCTGCGGCGATTTCGGCGGTGAGGGCACCGGCCTCAGTTGCCGCCTCGCCTTCCCCATCACACCCAACCACTGGTACCGCCTCCGCGTCTGGAAGGTTTCCGCCAACTCCAGGGGTGTCTGGTGGGGAGCATGGATCATGGACGAAACCACCAACCAGGAAACTTACCTCGGACAAATCGAAGTCGGCCCCAAACAGAACTCCATGTCCGACCAGGCCAACTTCAGCGAGTTCTACGGCGCTCCCGTAGCTTCACCCAATCTCGTTCCACGTTCCATCGCCGTCTGGTCCACACCCGCGGCAGACGAGATCTCCCCCGGCTCCTACCAGTTCAACTCCACCTTCAAGTCCGGAACCAAAGCCGACGGCACCACCGGCTCCGTCGTTGCTTTCCCACTCGTCTCGCCACTCAAGCACACCCAGGCCGTCCGTATCACCCAGGGCGGATAACCTCTCCTCTTCCCCACTCGGGCCTCTCCTCGCACGCCACACCCAATCGACTTCCCCCGATCGGAGAATCACCCATGCATCTGCCCTCCCGCCGACCCACGCTGCTCGCCCTCGCCCTCGCAGTCGCCTCCGCGCTTCCCGCCCAGCAGCCCGCGCAGTTTCAGGCCCAGCAGACCTCCAGGAAGGCCACCGCCGACCTCGTGATGGGGCCCGTCATCGACCAGATGGCCTTTCCCTTCAGCGACCGCGCCTACCTCACCAACAATCAGCCCACCAACATCCCCAGCGCCGAAGCCTGCAGAGAAGCCTGCGCCGACAACATCGCCTGCCTGGCCTGGAACTTCAAGCACGGCAATCCCCACGCCGCGCCGCCCGTTCCCGCCGGCTGCAGCCTCTTTAATGTCGAGGAAAGAGACCGGCCCAGCCCCATCCATGCGGCTAACTTCTCGAGCGGAGCCAGAACGTCCGGTAACCTGCACTTCCCCCCTCCAGCCAACAACATCTCCATGGGCCAGCCCATGCTCAACACCCTCCTCACGGCTACCGATATACCCTCCAACTACTTAACCACCGGAATCACCACGGCCGCCGGCTGCTCCAACGCCTGCTACCTCATCTCAGACTGCACCGCGTACACCATGCAGAGCCAGTACAAGCCCGCAACGGCCTCCTTCACCTACGCTTGCCATCTGAAAAACGCCGGCAACGGCCAGACGGTCGCCAACTCCCCCGGCTTCACCTCCGGCATGAAGCGCAATCCAGGCACCGGTTTCGCCAATCCCGCCATCCCCGGTCCAGCCCTCCAACGGCAACCAGCAGCCGCCGGATCCCGCTGCTCCCCGCCCCCGCCGCATCACACCCTCCATGTCGCTCTTCCAGGACCAGATCGCTTTCCCCGGCAACGACATCGCCGTCACGCCCGGTGACAGCTATCAATCCTGCAGTGACGCCTGCTTAAGGAACTCCGCCTGCAGAGCCTGGACCTTCAACGCAACCCAGCCGCAACATCCCACCTGCCACCTCAAATCCGCCGTTTCCCCCGCCGTCCACAACGCGGCAGCCACCTCCGGCACCAAGCTCCAGTAGATCTCCGCTCGCCGGGGAACGCCCACCCAACGGGCGTTCCTCCTCTTCCTCAACCCCGAAGTCGAACAGCTTCAAACCAGCGAGCGTGCCGGATGCTCTGTCCCTCCGCGTTTTGGGAAGGGTTGGAATCACGGAACCTCAAACCACTCCAACCCCCACCTCCAGCGCTATCATGAACTCATGCAGGTGACCCTCGACATCCCGGACACCCTCGCCGCCCAGCTCACCGCCGCCGGCCAGGACCCCGCCCGCGCCGCCCTCGAAGCTCTCGCGGTCGAGGCCTATCGCTCGCACCAACTCTCGGAATCAGAAGTCCGCCGGCTCCTCAACTTGGAGACTCGCATGGAAGTCCACACCCTCCTCGCTGACCACGATGTCCCGCTCCACTACACCGAAGACCACCTCCGCCGGGACATCGAAGCCTCAGACAAGCTCCACGCCCAGCGCAGCCAAACGTCAGCACACGCCGCATGATCGTCGTCGCCGACACCTCTCCACTCAACTACCTCATCCGCCTTGGCCACGTCGGTGCTCTCGAGGTGCTGTACGGCCGCATCATCATCCCGCACGCGGTCCACGATGAAATGCTCAGCCTCAAAGCTCCTCCTGTAGTCCGGGCGTGGGCGCTCAACCCGCCATCCTGGCTCGAACTCCTTTCACCCTCGACCGTTCCCAAAATCGCGCTGCCCAAACTCGACCCCGGCGAAACCGAGGCCCTCGCTCTCGCCGAAGAGCTCAACGCCGATTGGCTCTTAATCGACGATGAAGAAGGCCGGAACGAAGCCGCACGTCGAGGTCTTCAGACCATTGGAACGCTCGGCATCCTTCGCGATGCCCATCGGGCCAATCTCCTCGATCTGCGAGTCGAGATTGACCGCTTGCGCAGTCTCGGTTTCTACGTAGGTCAATCGTTGATCGCCACTCTCCTCGCCTCAATCTAGCCCTCCCCCTAAGTCGCGTATACGACCGCCGCCCACCCCACCCCGTGCTACCCTCACCTCACCGCCATGAAACTCCAACGCACTCTCTACACCGCCACCGGAGCCCTCTTCGTCGCGCTCATGCTCCTCGGCTTCCACCGCTTCGTCACCAACGGCCAGGGCGAAGGCGGCCGCATCATCTCCCCGCACATCCTCGCTCTCGTAACCACTCACGGCATCGCCATCGCCTGCTGGTTCGTCCTCTTCTTCCTCCAGGCGCTGCTCATCACGGTCAAAAAACGCCGCCTCCACATGACCCTCGGCTGGGCCTCGGTCGCCATCGGCCTCACCATCGCCGTCACCGGCTCGCTCGTCGCCATCCGCTCCGTGCAAAACACCCCGCCAGCCTTCCACTTCTTCGGCATCCCCTACTCCCGTTTCCTCCTCGTCATGCTGGTCGAGATCGCTTCCTTCACCGCCTTCCTCACCGCCGGAATCCTCACCCGCAAGCGCCCCCGCATCCACCGCAACCTCATGGTCCTCGCCAGCCTCTGCCTCCTCCCCGGAGCCACCGGCCGCATCCCCGCCGTCGTCCACATCTTCGGCAGCTTCGGCTGGTCCGGCCTCTTCGCCGCGGTCTTCACCCTCGGTGCAGTCTTTCTCCTCCTCAGCTCCCTCATCACCCGCACCTTCGACCGCACCTTCGCCGCCGCCTACGCTGCGTGGGTCGTCCTCTGGACCGCCGCCTACTTCCTCTGCCAAACCCCCACCTGGGACACCATCGCCGCCACTATCCTCAAAATCTAGCCCCCAAATCCTGTCAAGCCCTTAACCCACCTATCTATGTGATTCCAAGCTAAATAGAGCTGGCCCACTTGCTCCTCCCGTTCCCCTAGAATAGAAATAGCAATCATTTCTTCTCCGGCCGGACCCACACCGGACCACCCTGCCTCTATTTGGACCTAAACCATGTTGTTTCAGGATTTTAGGACCAAAGTACCAGGGGGAGGGGGGTACCCATACCAACAGCAAAGGCCGCCCCAAAGGCGGCCTTCACGTTTCAGAGTCTCAAAACCTAGTCGATAGAAATCTTCCGCAGCAGCCGGAAGTCGCTCAGCATTCGCCCAGTCCCCAGCACCACACTCTGCAGCGGCTCATCCGCAATCGACACCGGCAGCCCAGTCTCTTCACGAATCCGCTTGTCCAGATTCTTGATCAACGCTCCGCCACCGGTCAGCACAATCCCGCGGTCCGAAATATCCGCGCTCAGCTCAGGAGGAGTTCGCTCCAGCGCCACGCGAATCGCATTCATGATCGTCGCAATGCACTCGCCAAGCGCCTCACGAATTTCAGAGTCCTCAATCGTAATCGTCTTCGGCACGCCTTCGATCAAATGGCGTCCCTTGATTTCCATCGTCAGGCGTTCGTCGAGCGGAAACGCCGAGCCCAGCTCAATCTTGATCTGCTCCGCCGTCCGCTCGCCAACCAGCAGGTTGTACTTGCGCTTCAGATACGTCATCACGGCTTCGTCCATCTGGTTGCCGGCCATGCGCACCGAACGCGAGTACACAATACCCGCAAGCGAGATCACTGCAATATCCGTAGTGCCGCCGCCAATGTCGACAACCATGTTGCCGCCTGGCTCTGTGATCGGCAAACCCGCGCCAATCGCGGCAACCATCGCTTGTTCCACGAGGTGCACTTCACTCGCCTTCGCGCGATACGCCGAGTCCATAACCGCGCGCTTCTCCACCTGCGTGATCTCCGACGGCACACCAATCACGATGCGTGGGTGCACCATCATCTTGCGGTTGTGCGCCTTCTGAATGAAGTAGTTCAGCATCTTCTCCGTCTGCTTGAAGTCGGCAATCACGCCGTCCTTCATCGGCTTGATAGCGATGATGTTGCCCGGAGTTCGGCCCAGCATCTCCTTGGCCTCTTTACCCACGGCCTCCACTTCACCGGTCACACGATTGACCGCAATGATCGAAGGCTCATCGACAATGATGCCCTTGCCCGCTGCGAACACCAGCGTGTTGGCCGTTCCAAGATCGATCGCGAGATCGCTCGAAAACAGCGAGAAGATCGAACGCATGTTGCTGACGCGCGAGCCGCGCGACGAGAAATTTTTCGAAGACATGAGAAGAAGGACTATCCCTGCTGTAGCAAATCGGCCCGCGAACAGCCGTCAAAGCTATTGTACGGCCTGTGCGCGCAGCTACCGAGCCGGCCCGCCACGCCAAATCTACGGCGAGCATCCGGTTCGCCACCTTCCGTCTCCCAGCCAACCCACCGGAGCCCGAACCTCTGTTCGCTATACTCGGCCTAGACCCATGTCCACGAGGCTTTCCATCGAACAGCCCTCGCAAGAGGCGACGACCTTCAGGAAGGCACTTTTCGCCGTGCTTCTCGGCGTCATCTCGTTCGCTGCCGCGGCCTCGATCATCCATCTCTGCATCCGGTCGCCACTGAACCTCTACGCCGCGGTCCGCAGCGAGAAACTCGCCGCCTTCGCCCCTTGGCAAGGCCGCGCCACCAGCGCCATCTTCGGCTCCAGCCACATCCATAACGGCTTCGATCCCCGCAGCTTCGACCAGACCCTCGCCGCCACTCCCCTGGCCACCACCACCTTCAACCTCGGCGTCGAAGGTGGCTCGCAGTCCGAGCAGCGCGTCCTGGCCCTGAACTTCCTCAAGACGCTCCGTCCGCAGCCCCACCAGGCCTGCTTTGTCTTTCTAGAGCTCAACGCTGGCGCGAATTTCACCAACAACCACCTCGTCCATCCGCGCACCATCGACATCTACGACTGGCGCACCCTGCGCTTCATCCATCAACTCTCGCCACGATCGCTCGGCACCCAGCGCGCCCTCGGCCGAACCTCCTTCGGCATCGTAGGTTCGCTGCTCTATTACACCAACGTCGGCATGCTCGCCAACCGCATCTTCACTCCACCGCTCGACCAGCAGATGCTCACCGCCGAAACCATCCAGGACCGCCGCGGCCTCTACACCCCCGACCAGCCCGCGGCAACCGCCGCAGTCTTCCAGCTCTTCGCCGACGCGGGCCACGCCATGACGCCCGCGCCCGAACCCCTGCTACCCGGCAACTATGCCCTGCTCTCCGAGCTCCAGCGCGACAGCCCCATCCGCGGAGTCCACTTCATCTACGTCGTCTCGCCGCGCATCGACAATCTCTCCAGCTATCCGCAATACCCTGCTGAGATCACCGTAGACGGAGTCACCACCCCCATCCTCTCGATGGCCCGCGCCGACCTCTATCCCGACCTCTTCCCGCCAGCAGAATGGATCGACGGAGCCCATCTGAGCGCGGCCGGAGCCGGAGTGCTCGGCCGCGACCTCGCCCGCCAGCTCCTCGACTACTACCAGCAGCACCCCCAGCCCATGGATTGCGGAGGCTGACCGGGTGCTCTTCGTCGAACCACGCTTCTTCCTCTTCTTCGCCGTCGTTCTAACGGCCTACTGGTCGTTGCGTTCCAACAGCCAGCGCAAGTGGCTTGTGCTAGCCGCCAGCTACTTCTTCTACGGCAGCTGGGACTGGCGTTTCGCCTGCATGCTGCTCCTCATCTCCGCGGCCGATTACTTCTTCGCCCTGCGCATCTCGCAGAGCTCCAGCGACGGCCTGCGCAAACTCTACGTCACGCTGAGCCTCGCCATGAACCTGGCAGTGCTCGGCTTCTTCAAGTACTTCCACTTCTTCGTGGGCAGCGCTGTTGCCGTCGCCGGTGCTCTCCACCTGCGACTCGATCAGCCCACGATCAAGATCATTCTTCCCGTCGGTGTAAGCTTCTTCACCTTCCAGTCGCTCAGCTACACCATCGATGTCTACCGCGGCGAAATCCCTCCCGCACCCAGCCTGCGCGACTATCTCACCTTCGCCGCCTTCTTTCCGCAGCTCGTCGCCGGCCCCATCGTTCGTCCGAAGTATTTCCTTCCTCAGTTGCAATCCTGCCGCACGATCTCCGTCGGCGACGTCAAGCAGATGCTCTACCTCTTCCTGCTCGGCTACATCAAGAAGGCCTGCATCGCCGACAACATCTCGCCGATGGTCGACCGCTACTTCCAGCATCCCGCCGGCTTCAACCATGTCTCCGCGATCACTGCTGTCTGGCTCTACGCCACGCAGATCTTCTGCGACTTCTCCGGCTACTCCGACATGGCCATCGCCGCCGCCGGACTCATGGGTTACAAGCTCGTACTCAACTTCGACGCGCCCTACCTCGCCGTCTCCATCCAGGAGTTCTGGAAGCGCTGGCACATCTCGCTCTCCTCCTGGATCCGCGACTACATCTACATCTCGCTCGGCGGCAATCGCGGCAAGACGCGCGCCTTCAAGTACCGCAACTTGCTGCTGACCATGCTCGCTGGCGGCCTGTGGCACGGAGCTGCATGGACCTTCGTCGCCTGGGGAGGATCGCACGGCGCAGCGCAGGTCATCCACGCCGAGTTCAACCACCAGCTTCCGGTCAAGCCCCATCACGAACCCTTGCGCAAGGTCCTCGGTTGGTTCCTCACGCTACAGTTCGTCTGCATCGTCTGGATCCTCTTCCGCTCGACGAGCTTCTCGGAGGCAGGCTTCGTCACCCGCCAGTACTTCGGCCTCGCAGCGAACGGTCTCGACGCATTCCCGCTCTGGCTGCTCTGGCTGCCTCCAGTCCTGCTGTTAGGACAGGCCCTCATGCGCCGCACGCAGATTGGCGAGCGCCTTTGTGCAACATCGCTCCAGCGCTTCGCCATCGTCTATGGAGCCGCCTGGGCTCTGGCCATCGCTCTCCTTCCGCTCGGATATCGCCCATTTATCTACTTCCAGTTCTAGCCCTGCATGGCGGCCGCTCCTTCGCGCGAGCTAAGATACGAAGCGAAGGAAGTGCATCCATGATCATCGGTGTTCCCAAGGAAGTTAAAGACCACGAGAGCCGCGTAGGCATCACCCCGGCAGGCGTCAAGGCCCTCACCGACGCCGGCCACAAAGTGCTCGTTGAGAAGGACGCTGGCGCGCTCTCCTCGTTCCCCGACGACGACTACCAGTCCGTCGGCGCCGAAATCGTTGGTGCAGCCTCCGACGTCTGGCGCCTCGCCGACATGGTCGTCAAGGTCAAAGAGCCCGTCCCACAGGAGTACTTCCACTTCCGCGAAGGCCTCGTCCTCTTCACCTATCTTCACCTCGCTCCGCTCAAGGAACTCACGGACGCCCTGCTGCAAAAGAAGGTCACCGGCATCGCCTACGAAACCGTGAAAGATCGCGCTGGCACGCTCCCTCTGCTCACACCCATGAGCGAAGTCGCTGGCCGCCTCTCGGTCCAGGTCGGCGCAGCCTACCTCGAAAAAGAACACGGCGGCCGCGGCGTTCTGCTCGGCGGTGTCCCGGGCGTTCCTCCGGGCAACGTCTGCATCATCGGCGGAGGCATCGTCGGCACCAACGCCGCCAAGATCGCCGTCGGCATGGGCGCCAAGGTTACGCTGCTCGACCTCAACCTCAACCGCCTGCGCGAGCTCGACGACGTCTTCAACGGCAAGCTCTTCACGCTCGCCTCCAACAGCTACAACATCGAGCGCGCCGTCGCCGAAGCCGATCTTCTCATCGGCGGTGTCCTCATCCCCGGTGCCGCCGCACCCAAGATCGTCACCAAGGCCATGGTCGCGCGCATGAAAAAAGGTGCGGTCATCGTCGACGTCGCCATCGACCAGGGCGGCTGCATCGAAACCGCTCACCCCACCACCCACTCCGATCCCAGCTACCTCGTCAACGGCGTCGTCCACTACTGCGTAACCAACATGCCTGCAGCCGTGCCCAACACCAGCACGCTGGCGCTCACTAACGCGACGTTCCCCTACGTCATGCATCTGGCGAAAGTTGGTGCAAAAGAAGCCATCCGGGCCAACGCGGGCATCGCCGAAGGCGTCAACACCTATGACGGCCACCTGACCTACAAGGCTGTCGCCGAAGGTCAGGGCCGGGAGTTCACCCCGATCGCGTCCCTCCTTTAGCGCACGCAGCGCGGGGAGTTCCTCCGCGCCTGCAGGAGGAACGCATGAAGCACGTCCTTTTCGGCAGCCTCGCCGCCGCCGCACTCTTGTTTGCACCTATTTCAACCCCAGCGCAGAACCCCCAGCCGCCCATGTCCACCGCGCGGCTGGAGTTCAACATCAGCTCGCTTAACGGGCTCCCTGTGCACGGGGAAGCCCGCGGAGCAGAAAACCTGAACTATGGTGCAGCCGTCAGCGTGACCGTCACTGACAGCCGTTCGGTCCTGCACCGGCTCTTCCTCGACAAAAATCATCACATCTACTTCGGCTACGACCTGGAAGCCTACAAAGTCGAGGGCCAGGACCAGGTGCATCTCCACTTCACGCCGCTCTCGTCGCTCACCAGCTTTGCCGGTATCGACGTTTCGAACTTCACCTTCCGCTCTCTGCCTCTGCCCCCGGATCAATCCGTCCCGCTCAACGCTCCGGAGGAGGTTCCTCTCGAAATCAACGCCGCGGGCGGCCAGGTTCTGCGCGACAAGTTGACCTTTGGCTCTCCCGTAAACACTCGGTAAGTCAGGCCCTTTACGAGTAAACTGGCTCGCATGGGCATTTTGCTGCGCGGCCGCCGTGGTGTGATCATCGCGCTCGGCGTGTGCTTTCTGCTGCTGTTCCTGTCGCTGGCCACGCTCAACGCCTTCAACCTCAGCTTCCTCAACCCAGCCTCGCCCATACAGACGCTGGTATTCATCGCGCTTTCGATCCTTGCGTTCCTGCTCTTCGTCGGCGTTCTCATCCTGTTGGTCCGCAACGTCCTCAAGCTCTACGCCGACCAGCGCAGCCGCATACTCGGCACCCGCCTCCGCACTCGCATGCTTTGGGGAGCGGTGCTGGTTTCCATCGTTCCCTTGGTCTTCATGTTCGCCTTCAGCTATCTGCTGATGAACCGCGCTGTCGACCGCTGGTTCTCGCAACCCGTTGTACAGCTGCGCGAAGACGCCGACACCCTGGCCAACGACCTCTTTCACTACGCAGCCGCCAACTCGCGCTCCGAGGCCGACTCGATCGCCAGCCGCCTGCAGTCCCTCTCCATCGGAACAGCCGACAATCCTTCCCCCGATGCTTTAGCCGTCATCAACCGCGAACTACGGCAGCATGACAAAACGCTGCTGGGCGGATTTGCCATCGTCTATGTCGACAGCCAGCCCATCGCATCGTTCAACACGCCCGACCTCAATGCCGGCCGCATCGTGCTCAAGGTCCTTCGACCCAGCACCGGCGATCCTGACGAAACTCCGAACGGTTCTCTTAGCCTGCAGGAACGGACGCTCCCCGGCCTCGGTCCCAAGGCCCTGCTACTGACCGCGCAGCAAAATGACGACCCCATCTATACCAACGGAGGCACCGACTACACGCTGGCCACCGCGCCTATCCAGCGCGGCGGAATTGTTCTGGTTGCGCTTCCCGTCCCCGCCGGAATCTCCGCCACCACACTACGGCTTCGCGTCGGTTCCAACGCGTACTGGGCGTTGTTCCGCCAGCGCCGCACCGTCCGCAATCTCTTCATGCTGCTTCTGCTGCTCACAACGGGCCTGGCACTGTTCGGTTGCTGTTGGCTCGCGCTCAACCTCTCCAAGCAGGTCACACGCCCGGTGGAGTCGCTCGCCGACGCCATGGAAAAAATTGCCGCCGGCGACTATGCGCATCGCGTCGAACAATCCGCGACCGAAGAGCTTGGCGAGCTCGTCGAGCGTTTCAACACCATGGCCGCCGATCTCGAAAGTGCGCACACCACCGCGGAGCAGTCCACAGCGCAGCTCTCGCAGTTGAACGCTACCCTGCAGCAGCGCCGCACCGAGCTCGAAACCATTATCGAGACCATCCCCAACGGCGTCGTCACGCTCGCTTCTGATCGCCGCATCCTCGTCGCCAACCGCGCCTTCTCGGAGATGCTCGACCCCGGCGGCCAGAAGCAGTTCGTCGGCCTCTCTCTCAGCGAAGTGCTGCCCGCTGAAATCGTCGACACGCTCGACCGCTTGTTGCGTCGAGCTCACCGCATGGGCTCCGCCTCAGCCTCCATGGAGATGCAGTCCGCCGCCGGCCTGCTTCACCTCTCGGCCACCGTCGCTGTACTCGAGAGCGGTGCCCCCGCTGACAGCGAACATCTCGGCTACGTACTCGTACTCGAAGATGCGACCGAACTTCTCCGCGCGCAAAAGCAGAGCGCCTGGAAAGAAGTCGCCCGCCGCGTCGCGCACGAGATCAAGAACCCGCTCACTCCTATCTCGCTTAATGCCGAGCTCATACAACGACACGTCGCCCGCATCATCCCGCTGTTCGAGGGCCATCACATCGACTCCACCTCGCCGTCCGTCATCCAACGCTCGGCGGAAGTCATTTCTTCCTCGGTACAAACCATGAGGTCGTTGGTAGACCAGTTCAGTTCGCTCGCCGAGTTCCCCTCCGCGCGTCCGCGTCCAGCCGACCTCAACGCCATCGTCGAAAACGCCCTTGCGCTCTTCGCCGGGCGCCTCGGCTCTATCCGCGTATACCGCAACTTCGCGCCCAATCTCCCCCTCGTCCTCGGTGACCCCGAAGCCCTCAAGCGCGCCTTCTCCAACCTCATAGACAACGCCGCCGAAGCTATGCAGGACTCCCTGCTCCGCGAACTCCACCTCTCCACCCGCGTGCTCGAAGCCGGCCCCGGCGCCACCGGCATGATCGAGTTCGTCGTCGCCGACACCGGCCCCGGCCTGCCCGACGACATGAAGGAACGCCTCTTCCTTCCCTACTTCTCCACCAAGCAACGCGGTACCGGCCTCGGCCTCTCCATCGCGGCGAAGATCCTGCAGGAACACCAGGGCTCCATCCGCGCCGAAAAGAACATGCCCGCCGGGGCCAGGTTCATCATTGAACTCCGCCCCGCATCCACTGACGAGCCCGAAGCTCTATCCCCGTCCGCTGAAGCGTCCCCCCGGGCTACACCCCAGGAGGTCGCCTGAGTAAAACCAACTTTCCCGCCCTGATTTCGTCTTTCGCAGCACGTATCCGTTCTCTCTACGCTCTACACTCTACGCTCTACACTCTTCCCCTATGAATCACGTTCTCATCGTCGACGACGAAGCTGAAATCCGCGCTTCCCTGGAAGCCATCCTCCGCGAAGAGGACTACACCATCACCACGGCCGGCACTGCTGCCGAAGCCCTCGAGCTGCTCCGCGACGCCGACTACCAGGCCGTGCTGCTCGACATCTGGCTTCCCGACGGCGACGGCCTCGACGTCCTCGCGCAAATTCGCGGCGACCAATCCCGCGCCGCCATCACCGACGGCCGCCCCATCCCGCCCGAGGTCATCATGATCTCCGGCCACGGCACCATCGAAGCCGCCGTGCGGGCCACCAAGCTCGGCGCTTACGACTTCCTCGAGAAGCCACTCTCGCTCGACCGCACCTTGCTCGTACTGCGCAACGCCATCAAGGCCCGCCAGCTCTCGGAAGACAACCAGGAATTCTCCCGCCAGCTCGCCGCCAAGGGCCCGCTCACCGGAACCTCGGTCCCCATGAAAGCTCTGCGCCAGCAGATCGGCCTCATGGCCCCCACCAACGGCCGCGTCCTCATCTTCGGCGAAAGCGGCACCGGCAAAGAACTCATCGCGCGCTCCATCCACGCCGAGTCGCAACGCCGCGACCGCGTCTTCGTCGAGCTCAACTGCGCCGCCATCCCCGAAGACTTCATCGAAAGCGAGCTCTTCGGCTATCGCCACGGCGCCGGCCCCAACTACAACAACCGCGGCTCCAACCAGCCCAGCGAAAAACGCGGCACCTTCGAACGCGCCGACGGCGGCACGCTCTTCCTCGACGAAGTCGGCGACATGAGCCTCAAGACCCAGGCCAAGGTCCTCCGCGCACTCGACGAACAACGCTTCTACCCCGTCGGCGCCAGCACCCCCGTGCACGTCGACGCCCGCGTCATCGCCGCCACCAACAAGGACCTCGAAGACGAAATCGCCCGCGGCAACTTCCGCGAAGACCTCTTCTATCGCCTCAACGTCATCCCGTTCTTCGTTCCTCCGCTGCGCGAGCGTAAGGAAGACATCCCTCTCCTCGTCCGCGAGTTCCTGCAGGAGTTCGGCCAGCAGTACGGCCGCCCCCGCGTCGAAATCTCCGACTCCGCCCTCACGCAGCTCCGCCAGTACAACTGGCCCGGCAACGTCCGCGAGCTCCGCAACGTCATCGAGCGCGTCCTCATCCTCAACCCCAAGGCGCAGCGCATCGAAGCCAAGCATCTCCCCATGCTCGTGCAACGTGCCGACGGAATGGGCGGCCGCGCCTCCAGCAACGCGCAGGAGTTCACCACCCTCCAGCAAGCCCGCGAAGCCTACGAGCGCGACTACATCCTCAAGGAGCTCGACCGCCTCCACGGCAACGTCAGCCGCGCCGCCGAATCCCTCGGCCTCGAACGCTCCCACCTCTACCGCAAGATGAAAGCCCTCGGCATCTCCCTCGGCGAATAGACAACGGCTGTTGAAGGTCCTCACCGGAGATCATGGTGCCGCAAAAGCCCACCCGTCCCCGAGCAAAAAATTAATCACCGAACAACAAGCGATCGCCACCACATTCGCCGCCACCACCGGCAGATGCGCTCCCTGCACCAACAACCGCATCAACACCAAATTCCCCACCAACGACACCGCTCCATTCGCCAAATGAAACCGCCACAACTGCGTCCACACCGCCGAGCCCTCGCTCCGGTCGCTCCACGTATACCGCACATGCCAAACAAAGTTGTGCGCGATCGCCAACTCCACAGCTATCGCCGAAGCCACCAAATAATGCCCCGGCCAGGCGCGATTCAACACAGCCAGCGCCGCAAGCTGCACACACATCCCCATCGCTCCGACCACGTTGAACCGCAGCCACCGCATCATCGCGCACCTGCCAGCGGCTCCTGCCGATATAGCTCCGCCGTATGCCGCACAATCGTCGCGACGGCCATCACACTCATCCCCACCACGCCAATCGTCCCACCAAAATCGAACAGCAGCCATCGGTGCCCCATCACCACCGAGTACGGGCTCCGCAGCAGCGCCACATTCGCCATCGCCAGCAGAATCCGCAGCTCCGTCGGCCCAAACCATCCCTGCGACATCTCAAAACTCCCCAGCGTATACGTCGCCAAAAAGCTCTCGCTCGAAAGCACCAGAAATGCGATCAGCATCGCCATCGCCACCTGCCAGTGCACCAACCCCGAGCACGCAAGCCCACTCATCAACGCCACCGCTCCCACCACATCCACAATGTGGTCCACATAAAACCCATACCGCGGCCTCTGCTGCTGCCGTACCCTTGCCACCGTCCCATCGAGACTGTCGCCCAGCCAGTTCAGCGCCATGCAAACGATGCCCGCCACCAGCCACCATCGCGACCATCGCGACAACGCGTAGCAGGCCCCCGCTCCAATCTGCGCACTCAGCCCCAGCATCGTCAGCCCATCCGACGTAACCCATCGCGGCGCGCGTTGCGCCATCCACACCAGCGCTCGCTTCTCCGGCGACGCTGTCAGCGCACCATGCACTCGCTTCGCCGCCACAAACTCGCGACCACTCTTTCGCACCGCTACCGTAACGCTCATCGCCGTCTCCTCTTTCGCCCTGCTTACTTCTTCAACGCCGCCACCGCACTCCGCAGCGTGAACTCCATCGACTCCCGCGGAATGCTCTCCACAAACGGCCCCACCGCCCATCCCAGCCCTCGCGGAATCGCCCGCGTCAGCGACACCGACTCGATCTGCATATACAGCCCTCCATCCCGCTCCTCGAAGCTCCAGTACGTGTCCAGCCGCCACAGAAATCCGTGGTCCTCCTTCGCACTCAACGCCCGCTCACTCTTCGTCCCCGCACCTTCGATCTCCGCAATTCGAGTGCTCCGCGAAACGCTGTACCCATGCCGCGCGTCCACCGCCGCAAACTGCACATCGAAGCTCGCGTCCATCACCACCGTGATCACGTGCCGCTGCCGGATCCGCATCCACGCCTCAAACCGGTCGCCATTCCGCACCACCGTCTTCGCCTGCACAATGTCCGGAGCGAAGTGCTGCGGATAGCCATTGAAGTCCTCCATCAGCCGCTCGAAGTCCGCCGCCGTCGCTCCCTTCACAAATGCCGTGCCCAGCCAGTCATGCAGCATCGCTCCGTCGAACGCCGCTCCCTCCGCCGGCGTCAGCTTCTCCACCATCACCTCTCCGCTCTTCAGCCGAGCCACCCGCGCCGCGTTCCCTCCGCCCGCAACAAACCCCGCCGACGCCCGATGCTCCTCCGCCAGCCTCTGTTCCACTGCCCGCGTGTAGCGGTCGAACCCCGCCACGGCTGCCGCCGATGGCTCGGCCAGCATCAGCCCCGGCAGTTCCAGGAACATCACCACTCCGCAAACCAGCGGAGCCCATCGCGCCCAACTCACCTTCGATCGCTTCATGCGCCCAACCATGCCCCGGCCCTACCCGAAAAGCAATCCACCCGCGCTCACCCCGCCCCTAAACATTCCTCACGGTGCAAGCCACTCTCCCCAAATGACTTCCGGCAAAACCTCACCGGCTAAAAATCGATCCTCACCCATCTTCCTCGGATACACTGGCAGCATCCATGCCCGCACCAGCCTCATCCCGGCGCTTCCGCTTCGGCACCTACGAGGCCGACGCTGCGACCGGCGAGCTCCGCCGCCAGGGCCTCCGTGTCAAGCTCAACGCGCAGCCCTTCCAGCTCCTGCTTCTCCTGCTCGAACGCCCCGGCCAGCTCCTCACTCGCGAAGAAATCTCCGCCCAGCTCTGGCCCGACGGCACCTTCGTGGACTTCGACCACGGCCTCAACTCCGCCATCAACCGCATCCGCGAAGCTCTCCATGACTCCGCCGCGAACCCTCGCTTCGTCGAAACCCTAGCCCGCCGCGGCTACCGCTTCATCGCTCCCGTTGAAAACGTCTCCCTCGACGCCTCCCTCGATCTTCCTCCGGTCGAGCCACTCCCCGCACCCGCATCTCCCGAACCCCTCAGCCGCTACCTCGCCTCGCCCGAAGACCTTCCGCGCACCCCGTACGCTGTTGTCCAGACCCTCTTCGTCCTGCTCCAGCTTATGTACCTCGGCTACTACGTCGGCGCCCTCTGCAACCTGCCGGAGATCGGTGATCTCCTCTCCTCTCTCCCGCACCCCACGATTTTCTTCTCCGTCCTCACCACCACGGCCGCCCTGCTGATCCCCGCCCGCATCTTTCTCCTCTCTGCAGTTCTCTTCCACGCCCCGACCATCCGCCTCAACTTCCTCCGCCTCTGGCCGCTGCTGCTTGTGCTCGACCTCCTCTGGTCGCTCGCGCCGTTCCTTCTCCTGCACCACATGAGTATCGGTCTGGCGATCGCCTGCGTCCCTCCGCTGGTCTACGCCCCCTTCGCCCAGCGCTCGCTCATTCTCATGGGCGCGGGCGCCGTCCCCTCCCGTCCCGACTCGTCCGCCAGCTAACAAAACCACTTTATCTTCCTTGTTTCCAAGAGTATGATCGCTTCCTCTCGGGGGAACGACGCATGCGCATTCTTATTCCCGGCGGCTCAGGACAAGTCGGAACCATCCTCGCCCGCCACCTCTACAAGCAAGGCCACGAGATCACCGTCCTCTCGCGCAATCCACGCGAACATCCTGAGCAGCTCTGGCGCAACCTGCAGTGGGACGGCCTCCACCCCGGCCCCTGGACCGCGGAAATCGACCGCTCCGATGCCGTCATCCATCTCTCCGGCCGCTCCGTCAACTGCCGCTACACCGCAGAGAACCGCGCCGAAATTTTCTCCTCCCGCGTCCAGCCCACGCTGCTGCTCGGTCGCGTCATCGCCAACTCACCCACCCCGCCGAAGATCTGGATGAACGCCTCCACCAGCACCTTCTATCGGCACTCGCTCGACACACCGCAGGACGAGTTCACCGGCCAGCTCGGTGACCTGCCCAGCCAGCGCGATACCACCGAGCCCGCCAACCTGCCCGAAACCTGGTCCTTCTCCATCGACGTCGCCCATCGCTGGGAGCAGGCGCTCGCCGTCACTCCCACACCCCGCACCCGCAAGATCCGCCTCCGCAGCTCCATGGTCATGAGCCCGGACGACGGCGGCGTCTTCTCCGTCTTCTCCCGCCTCGTTCGCCTCGGTCTCGGCGGAACCCAGGGCCCCGGCTCGCAGTTCGTCTCCTGGATCCACGACCAGGACTACTGCCGCGCCACTGACCTTCTCCTCACCCATCCCGAAATCACCGACGCCACCAACGGCGTCGTCAACATGACCGCGCCCGAACCCCTGCCCAACCGCGACTTCATGCGTACGTTGCGTCATGCATGGAACCACCCCTTCGGCATGCCCGCAACAAAATGGATGCTCGAACTCGGCGCAATCCCCATGCGCACCGAAACCGAGCTCATCCTCAAAAGCCGCCGCGTCATCCCCGGAGTCCTCCGAGCCAACGGCTTTGAATTCACCTTCCCCACCTGGCCCGAAGCCTCCGCCGATCTCGTCACTCGCATTCGCAACGGCTCAGCCCGCGTCGCACCCGCCACTGCCAATCCCTGACCGAAAGCCGCCTTACCGCATCCGCCGGTAGCGCACCGACTCCGGCTCATCGCCCTCGCCCACCAGCGTCATCCCACAGCGCTCCATCACCTTCACACTCTCCGGCAGCCTCAGAAACGTCTGCGCGCTCACCGACCGCACGCCCTTCGATCGCAGCAGGTACTCGACCAGCACCTTCGCCGCCGCCGTCGCATACCCGCGCCGCTGAAACGCCGGCAGCGTCGAGTAGCCAATCTCCACATCCTCATCGGCCTTGGGAAACGCTCCCAGCGCCCCGATCAGCGTCGCTCCATCGCCGCTCTCATCCGCCAGCAGCACATAGCGATGCCACCCCAGCGTCTCCGGGTGCTCCTCATACTGCTTCAGGATGAAGTCATAAACATGCGGCTCCCAGTGCTCCGGAGGCCACTCCTCGGTGGTCCGCGCCCCCAGCAACCGCTGCAGCTCCACGAACTTCAAGTCGCGTATCTGCTCAGCCGCCAGCATCTCCGGCGTGATCGTCACCAGCCGCAACCGCCCCACCTTCAGCGCCTCCGTCCTGCCCTCACCACGCCGCAGCAGCCCAATCACTCGCCCTCTTCCTCACCCGCGCTTACAGCTCCGCGACTCTCCGCCAGCTTCTGATTCCTGTGCTGCGTCTGCGCTAGCTGCTCGAGCTGCCGCCGCCAGTCCAACTGCTCCACAAACCCGCGCGACGCCCTCCACTCATCCTGCACCTTCACAAACAGCTCCAGGAAAACCCGCGTCCCCAGCAGCGACTCAATATCCTTCCGCGCCGACGTCCCAATCTGCTTCAGCATCGTCCCCTGCTTGCCAATCAGGATCGCCTTCTGCCCCGCCCGCTCGCAGAAGATCGCCGCCGCAATCTTCGTCACCGGCAGCTTGCCATCCTTGCCCTTCTTCATCGACTTCGGCTCTTCATACGTCTCAATCACCACCGCCGTTGCATAAGGAACCTCTTCGCCCGTCAGCATCAAAATCTTTTCGCGAATCAATTCGGCGACAAGAAACCGTTCCGGCTGATCGGTCAACTGATCCTTCGGAAAATACCTCTGCCCCTCTGGCAATCTCTCGACAACCTTGTCCAGCAGCAGCTCCAGCCCCTCGCGCTTCTTCGCCGAGATCGGAATCACCTCCGCAAAATCATGCAGCGAAGTCCAGTGCGCGATCAGCGGAAGCAGCGTGCTCTTCGGCAGCGCATCGATCTTGTTCAGCGCCAGGATCACCGGGCAGTCGAGCTTCTTCACCAGTTGCAGCGCAAAGTCATCCTCAGCCTTCGACAGCGCCCGCCGATGCTGCCCGATCGACCGCACCTTCGCATCCGTCTTCTCCGCCTCATCCACCGGCAGCCGATGCGTCACATCCACCAGGAACACCACCACATCCCGCGACTCCAGCGCGTCGTGCACCTCCTGCATCATCCGCTTGTCCAGCTGCGTCTCCGGCTTGTGCACGCCGGGAGTATCCACCAGCACCACCTGTGCCGCCGACCGCCCCGGATCGCCCTTCCCCTTCTTCCGCACCGGCAACTCCAGCACGCCCTGGATCCGTGTCCGCGTCGTCTGCGGCTTATGCGTCACAATCGCCAGCTTCTGTCCCAGCAACGCATTCAACAGCGTCGACTTGCCCGCATTGGGCCGCCCTACAATCGATACAAATCCCGTACGAAGTGCCATCCCTCTATCATCCCACCTAAGCCGCCCACAGTCCCACCGCCCTGGCTTTTTCTACGCTCTACACTCTGCCTCACTCGGCTTCGCTGGCCACCGGCGACCCCATCAACCCCACCCGCACCCGCTCTACCCGCCTGTCCGTCGACGCAATTACCTCCAGCCGCAGCGCCCCATCCTCCACCACCTCACCGGGCAGTGGAATATGCCCCGCCATCTCGCTCACCAGCCCACCCACGGTCGTCGCTTCATACTTCGACAAAATCTGCGCAAGCAACTGATCCGCACTCTCATCTTCTCCGCCGGACTCTTCCTCAGCCTCGGCACCCTCACCCTCGGACTGCTTCTCCGCGGTCTCCTCCCCAAACAGATCCCGCAGCCGCGCCACTTCAAATCCACCCGGAACCACAAACGTCCCTTCGGGCTCGCTCACAACATCGTCCTCAACAGTCTCCGTATCGTGCTCGTCTTCAATATTCCCGACGATGGCCTCCAGCAGGTCCTCAATCGTCACCAGCCCCGCAACGCCGCCGTACTCATCAATCACGATGCACATGTGCTGCTTCTGCCGCTGCATCTCGCGCAGCAGTTCGTTGACCTTCTTGGTCTCCGGAACAAACAGCGCCGGCCGCTGCAACTGCGCCACCGTCCGCCGTCCAGCCTCGGTGTCCTTCACGCCCAGCAGGTCCCGCGCAAACGCAATCCCCGTCACATGATCGATCGAGTCGCTATACACCGGCACCCGCGAGAAGCTGTGCTCATTCACCTGCGCCGTAAACTCCTCCAGCGACGTCGCCCCCGGCACCGCGAACATCTCCGGCCGCGGCGTCATCACCTCGCGCACCACCTTGTCGCCGAACTCCACCACGCTCCGCACCAGCTCGCGGTCTTCCTCGTCCAGCACGCCTTCTTCCTCGCCCGCCTCCAGCAGCGCATCCATCGCTTCACTGGGATGTTCCGGCGCCTGTTCCTCCGGTTCGGCCAGCCCTGCAATCGATAGCAGCAGGCTGATCCCCAGCGTCACCGGAAGCACCAGGTAAAACAGCACCTGGATCACCACCGTGATTCGCGCAATCCACACTCCCGTAGTGCGCGTAAAGAACAGCTCCGGAATCAGACGGTCGAAGATCAGCAGCACCAGCAGCAACTCAAACACCGTCCGCACAATCTCCATCGGCCCGCCCACCACGCGCACATGCAGCCGAATCACCAGCACGAACGCCAGCGCCACCAGGACAATCTGCCGCAGCACGCTCGCCGACATCGCCGCCGACTCCCGGCTCAAATGCAGCTTCGGCTCCACCCTCCGCTCCCACGCGTCGATGTTCTCCTCATACTCCCGCGAAAGAAACTTCCCCATCTCGAAGTAAATGCGGTCGACGTACGCCGCCAGCGCCAGCAGGCACAGCAACCCCAGCACCGCCACATTGAATATCCAGCTCAAGCCGCCACCTTCTTCCGGTCCGCACCCACTCGCGCAATCAAACCCACCGGCAGCCGCAGCTTCTTCCGCAGCTCCGCCTCGCGTGTCGCCATCTCGCCGTTATCCACCTCATGGTCCATCCCGGAAAGATGCAGCAGCCCATGCAGCAGCAGCACCCGAACCTCATCCCGCAGCGAAATCCCAAACTCAGCAGCCTGCTTCGCCGCCGTCTCCAGCGAAATCGCCAGGTCCCCCGCATGCACCTCGGCCAACTCTTCTGCCGCCGGAAAGCTCAACACATCGGTCGCCTTGTCCTTCCCACGAAACTCCCGATTCAGCCGCCGCAGCGTGCGATCCCCAGCCAGCAGCACATCCACCTCGCCGCCCAGACCAACGGCAGCCTGCGCCGAGCGCACGAACCGCTCCAGCCCGGCTCGCGACAGCCCAAGCTCCGCCCAGCCTTCAGCGTCCTTCGCCAATCCGCGCGGCGGCTCCAGTGAAATCATGATTCTTCTGATGCTACCGCAACCGCCCGTTCCACCCCGCCACCTTCCCGCCAGAAATAGAAAAGCCCGCGTGAGCGGGCTTTTCTGTTTACCTTCAAAACGTCCGTCTAGAACCGAATCCCGAACTTCACCGGAAAGTACGAAGTCCGGTTGCTGTTCTGTGGGAAATCGTTCGCGATCGCAATGGTAGATGAAGCGCACGACAACGTTGTGCAGGTGCTCGCATTCACGCCCGTGCGTGCGGAGTTCAAGACGTAAACATAGCGGACTTCCCCATACAGCCGCTCGTTGGAGAACTTCGAGAACTTGTACGTGAAGCCGATCCCGCCATTCACACCCGGGGCATTCGACGTGTAGTGGTCGATGATCTGGTTGGCCTGATACTGGTAACAGCCATAGTAGTAGTCGCAGTACTCGCCAATCTCAGGCGTAGTGAAGTCGGTGACCTTGTGGTAGTACCCGAATCCGCCGGTCACGTAGGCTCCCAGGCCTTCACCGCTGCGCAGGTTGTACACCGGCTGCAGCGTCAGGGAGTACACGTGGGTATTGCCCCCGAGTTCCCCAAACAACGAGACCGGAGCTTGCGCCGCCACGCACGTCGAATTCGTGGGGTTGCTGGCGCAATACTGATTGAAGAGCGTGATCTGGTTGTTATAGAGGTTTAGCTGGTTCGTCAACGTGGACTGCGACAGACCGAGGTGGTCGTAGTCGAACTCCAGATTCACGCCGAAATGTGCGTTGAACATGCGTCCGCCGCCAGCCTGCAAACCCCAACCGGTTGTCATGTAGTCGCTCTGCGTACCCACCGGCGTGGTGAACCCGCCGCCACCGAAAAAGTCCCACTTCGACGATCCATCCGGATTCGTATTCCCCCCCCGATACCGCGGACGTCCATAGCTCTGCCGCCCGCCATACTGCATCGCGTTGAAAAAGTTGAACGGCTTGGACATAGCCGCCATCTGGGTCGTCTCCGCCGGCGACGCATCGTCAGCAGTGCTTGATGAAAACAGCGGCGAGGCCGCAACGGTCGAGGCCGTAACATTCACGCCTGCCTGCGCATCGGTCGTCGTTCCCGTCGCAGTCTGGGCGCCCATCACGGCCACACTTGCGCCCAGGATGGCCGTCAGCGCCAGCGTACGGCGCACAAAGTCGGAGGTCAGTTTTGAATTCGACATCTTTTGAAGCTCCTTCAGTTTTGAGCAGAATCGCCCGGCGGTTCGAACCCAACTCCCGGCCAATTGTTGCGCTTGCAGGCGAAACCTTGGTCCTTTAGTCCTTTAGTCCTTTGCAGCATGGCCCGAAGTCGCACCCCGTCGTTTCTGTGTAGGACGTTGATTCTCGTCAACCGGATGCAGCGTCGACAAACATCGTTCAACGACAACCCTTTGCAAGCGTACCATCGCCCACCCAGCCCGCGCATTTTCGAAACTTCACGCCGTCTGGTGCGTCCAATAACACTATATCCATCTTGCTTCCGGCCATCGAATCGCTCCCACGTCCGCCCCGCGCGGATCGGCTCAACCAGAACCTCTATCTCTCGATTTATTCCGCTGAGGACCCCATTTTGCTTCGTTCCACCCCGACCCCTGTATCTTGGTCCTCTCGCCACCTTTTCCAGTCCAGCCGCTCTCCGCGCTTGATCATGGCGCTCGCCGCCGCATCCCTGCTGACCGCCCCCGCATCCGCCCGCGCCGTCACTATTCCAGGCCTACCCACAGACCCCTCAGCTACGACAACGGCTCCCGCGACAACCC
Source organism: Acidobacteriota bacterium (assembly GCA_040388825.1). Taxonomy (GTDB): domain Bacteria; phylum Acidobacteriota; class Terriglobia; order Terriglobales; family Acidobacteriaceae; genus Granulicella. The sequence continues at coordinate 28,809 of JAZKBC010000263.1, forward strand.
TGCCGGACGCCCCCTCGGCCATCCTCGCCTTCTCGCCCTCCTCGGACGCCTCCTCTTCCTCCCTCCCCGAAGGTCTGCCCGAAAGCCCCTTCGCTGCCTTCCAGCACGACGATCCCCAAAAGACCAACCCGAACCAGGACGTCGACGCCGACGGCAAACCCATCCCGCTCAACCGGCAGCAGCCCCACCGCATCCTCGGCATTATGCCCAACTTCCGCACCGTCTCTGCCGGTTCCAAACCCCATCCCCCGGGCTGGAAGTACAACTTCACTGTCGCCAACCACCAGGCCCTCGACTACTCCACCTTCATCTTCCTCGGCCTCACCTCCATTACCGCCGAAGGCATGGATTCGCACCCCGCCCTGGGGAAAGGCATTGACGGGTTCTGGAACTACACCTGGCGCGGCTTCCTGGATAAAACCGACAACACCTACCTCTCTGCCTGGCTGCTGCCCAGCCTGCTCCACGAAGACACGCGCTATTATCCCCTCGGCAGTGGTCACAGCATCTTCGTTCGAACGCTCTACGTCATCAGTCGCCAGGCCGTCACCCGCACCTACGGCGGCAGCAATACGCCCAACATAGCCGGCCTCGGCGGCAAAGTCATCACCCAGATCGTCTCCCGCAGCTACTACCCCTCCAGCGCCACGAGCTTCAGCGCTCTCGCCACCAAGTTCGGCTACTCCGCCATGCGCGACATCGGCTTCTCCGCCATCCGCGAGTTCTATCCCGACGCAGCCGCCCATTTCATCCGCAAGCACCGCGAAAAGGTTGCCCGCCAGGCCGCGCGCGACGCGCAGAGCGCCACACCGGCTCCCGCAAAGCCATAGCTCGCCCGCAGCTACACTAGGAGGCGAGCATGTCAATCGCCTCCAATCTGGAACGCCTGAACAACGAAATCGCCGACGCCTGCGCTCGCGCTCACCGCGACCCCGCCTCCGTTCGCCTCATGGCCGTCAGCAAAACCCACCCCGCCGAAGCCATCCTCGAAGCCATCGCCGCCGGCCATCGCCTCTTCGGCGAAAACCGCGTCCAGGAGTTCGCCACCAAATCCCTCGCACTTCCTACTCCCTACTCCCTACTCCCTACTCCCTACTCCCTGCTTCCATCTCATC
>JAZKBC010000264.1:0-2642 GCA_040388825.1 Acidobacteriota bacterium
TTATCTGTCAATCAGGCCACGCAAAATTCTGTCAAGTCCGCAATCCTGCAAGCCGCTCATTCTACGCAAGATTCACTTGGCCCACTTGCTATAGGCCAGCCTCTACAATAGAAACAGGTGAAGAATAGGGACATCCGATCTGGCCCATACAGCGACCTTGGAAGGCTGGAGCTGGACCTCCACAAGTCCGGACCCAACCCCAAACGACAGAAGACTTTAGCTAATAAGTCCGGGGGGAGGGGGGGAGGGTATCCAGCCCAATCCCACACCTCTGCTAAACTAGCTCTTGTGCCGGGTCCTACGCGACGCGATCCCGCCAACCCCGCCAGGTCCGGAAGGAAGCAACGGTAACGGGCCATCACGGGCGCAGTAGGGTAACCCGGTACATTTTCCCTACCCCTTGTCCAACCCCAGTAAAACCCCGCAAACATCACGGCCGAGGCACACTCGCGCTAAGATGCTCACTGTTGCCGTTTTGCATAGTTTCCCCGGAGGATCCAGGTCTTGAGTCTCACCTTGCAGCCCAGGCACAGCGTTCGCGCCAAAATCTCGTCAGTCGGAACCTACGTTCCGCCGCGCCTTCTCACCAACGCTGACCTCGAGCGCATGGTCGCTACCAACGACCAGTGGATCACCGAGCGCACCGGCATCCGCGAGCGCCACATCGTCGACAAGGGTGTCGCCACCAGCGACCTCGCCACCGAAGCCGCCAAGGTCTGCCTCGCCCGCCGCGGCATCGACGGCTCCGAAGTCGAAGCCATCATCGTCGCCACCGTCACGCCCGACATGAGCTTCCCCGCCACCGCCTGCCTCGTCCAGAACAAGCTCGGAGCCACCGGCGCCTGGGGCTTCGATCTCTCCGCCGCCTGCTCTGGCTTCCCCTACGCCCTCCAGGTCGGCGCCAAGCTCGTCGAGTCCGGCGCCCACAAAAAAGTTCTAGTCATCGGTGCCGACGTCATGAGCTCCATCATCGACTACACCGACCGCACCACCTGCATCATCTTCGGCGACGGTGCCGGCGCCGTCCTCATCGAGCCCTGCGAAGAAGGCGAAGTTGGCCTGGTCGATTTCGCCCACGAAGTCGACGGCTCCGGTGCCGTCTCCCTCAACATGCCCGCCGGCGGCAGCCGCCTCCCCGCCAGCCACGAAACCGTTGACGCCAAGCAGCACTTCGTCCACCAGGACGGCGGCACCGTCTACAAGTTCGCCGTACGCAAGATGTCTGAGGTCGCCGAAACGCTCCTCACCCGCAACGGCCTCACCGGCGCCGACCTCGGCTGCTTCATCCCCCACCAGGCCAACAAGCGCATCATCGAATCCACCGCCGAGCGCCTCGGCCTCGACGCCTCACACGTCGTCATCAACATCGACCGCTACGGCAACACCACCGCCGGCACCATCCCTCTGGCCATGAACACCGCCCTCGAAGAAGGCCGCCTAAAAAAAGGAGACCTCGTCCTCCTTGCCAGCGTAGGCGCAGGCTTCACCGTAGGAGCCACGCTCCTACGCTGGGAAATCTAAAAGCTTCACCGGCTGTATCTCGGCAACACCACGGTCCTTCGCACCCCCTCATCCTGAGCGGAGCGAAGGACCTCTGTATTTTGGAGAGGCGACAATGCCGTGCTCTCACCTCTCTCCTCGAAGACGAAAGCTGGTTCCGATGCAAACACGAAGGCCATCCTCGAAGTCGCTCCTCAACCTTGCAGCGGCATTACCGCTCGCCTTCAACATCACCGTCCACGCACAGCAGCCGCAAGAACCGGCCTTCGATGTAGTCTCTATTCGCGCCATCGAAGCCACCCACACCACGAGCACCGCACTCACCTCAACAACCATCACCACCGCGTGGAAACCCTGCATCTACGCGCCTGATCGCGTGACCTGCCAACTCTCTCTTGAGCGCCTCATCGAAGAAGCCTTCCAGCTCAAGAGTTTCCAAATCGCTCTGCCTTCCTGGGCCGCCGAAGATCGCTTCGTCCTCCAGGCCACGCTCCCTCTCAACACGCCGAAGGACACCGCCCGCATCATGCTGCAGCACGCCCTCGAAGAGCGCTTCCACCTCACCTGTCACCGCGAGACGAGACAGGTCGCCGTCTACGCCATGGTTGCCGCAACAGACGGCGTCAAGCTCCAGCCCGCCGACGACGCCGGCCACCGCAAGCTGCTCGACCCGCAAGGCCAGCCCAAACCGCTCAGCCCCGGCCAGCGCGGAGCCTACATGACCATCACCGAGGGCCACTACGCCGCCGTCGCCATTTCGCTCGACATCTTCGCCATCAACGTACAGAACATCGCTGGCCTCGATCTTCCAGTCGTCAACCAGACCAACCTTACCGGCCAGTACAAGATCGACGTGCGCTGGAACCCCGACGACGATGCCGACGACTTGCCGCCCGGCGTCTACTCCGGCTTCAAAGCAGCCGCAGAACGCCAGCTCGGCCTGCATCTGGAAAAGCGCAAAGCACCCATGACCGTTCTCGTCATCGAACACGCCGACCAGCTTCCCTCGGCCAACTAGCGCTTACCCCAACCCCAGCATCCGCACAATCGCCATCGCATTCGTAGTCCGGTTCACTCCCGGCTTCAGCAAGTAATCAAACGCCAGCGGGTCATCCTCCTCCGCGCTGGCCATATGCACATTC
>JAZKBC010000265.1:0-7162 GCA_040388825.1 Acidobacteriota bacterium
GACCTCGAAGCCGCCTCCGCCTTCGCTCCCCTCCACGACCCCGAAGCCGTCACCCTCATCACCCAAGGCATGGCCCGCTTCCTCTCCATCCCCCACTTCGCCTGCTTCGACACCGTCTTCCACCAAACCATGCCGCCCGCAGCCTCCACCTACGCCCTCCCGCAAGCCGTCCGCGACAAAGGCGTCCACCGCTACGGCTTCCACGGTCTCTCGGTCGAATCCATCGTCGATCAACTCCGCTCCGCCGGCCCCATCCCCCACCGCATGGCCGTCGCCCACCTCGGCAGCGGCTGCTCCATCACCGCACTCATCGACGGCATCTCCGTTGACAACACCATGGGCCTCACACCCACCGGAGGCGTCGTCATGGGCACCCGCCCCGGCGACCTCGACCCCGGCCTCATCCTCTATCTCCTCCGCCACCAGCGCGGCCCCACCAAAAACGCCGTCACTGCCGTCGAAGCCTCGCTCAACCACCACGCCGGCCTCGCTGCCCTCTCCGGCCTGCCCAACGACATGCAGGTCATCCGCAAAGCCGCTAACGACGGCAACGCCAAGGCCCGCCTCGCCCTCGACGTCTTCACCCGCAGCATCACCAAGGCCCTCGGCTCCGCCTGCTTCCTCCTCGGAGGCCTCGACGCCATCGTCTTCACCGGAGGCATCGGCGAGCACGACGCCGCCACCCGCTCCGAAGTCCTCGCCAACCTTGCCAACCTCGGCATCGCCCTCGACCCCACCCGCAATCAAACTCCAGACCCGGCCGAAACCTCCTCTGTGCGGAATATCACGGCACAATCCAGCGCCACCGGAGACAATCGTCCCAGCGCCACCTCTGTTCTGGTCATCCCAGCACAGGAAGACCGCACGATTGCATCTCATGTTGATCAACTGCTCATCGCCGAGCAGTAGACTCAACCGCCAGGCCGCACTCCCGCGCCCTGCTTGCCCGCACAGGAGGCCATGTGACTCCCGCCCCGACTTCCACTCCCCTCAGCGCAGAAGACCTCCGCCTCACCCACGCCTACTGGCGCGCCTGCAACTACCTCTGCGCTGGCATGCTTTATCTCCGCCACAATCCCCTCCTCCGCGAGCCCCTCAAGCCCGAGCACATCAAGAACCGCCTCCTCGGCCACTGGGGCTCCGACCCCGGCCAGACCTTCACCTGGGTCCACCTCAACCGCCTCATTAAAAAGCACGCGCTCGACCTCATCTACATCTCCGGCCCCGGCCACGGAGCCCCCGCCACGCTCTCCAACTCGTACCTCGAAGGCGTCTACTCCGAGGTCTACCCCCAGATCTCGCAGGACATCGAAGGCCTGCAGCGCTTCTTCAAGCAGTTCTCCTTCCCCGGCGGCATCGGCTCGCACTGCACACCAGAAACCCCCGGCAGCATCCACGAAGGCGGTGAGCTCGGCTACTCCCTCTCCCACGGCTTCGGCGCGGTCTTCGACAACCCCGGCCTCATCGCCGCGGTCTGCGTCGGTGACGGCGAAGCCGAAACCGGCCCCCTCGCCACCAGCTGGCACTCCAACAAGTTCCTCAACCCCGTCACCGACGGCGCAGTCCTACCCATCCTCCATCTCAACGGCTACAAGATCGCCAACCCCACCCTCCTCGCCCGCATCTCCGCCGAAGAGCTCGAACACCTCTTCCTCGGCTACGGCTGGCAACCCTACGTCGTCGAAGGTTCCGACCCCGAGCCCATGCACCAGCGCATGGCCGCCGTCCTCGAACACTGCATCCTCGACATCAAGCGCATTCAATCCGAAGCCCGCGCCAACCCCGATCAGTGCCCCGACCGCCCTCGCTGGCCGATGATCATCCTCCGCACCCCCAAGGGCTGGACCTGCCCCGCCACCGTCGACGGCCACAAGCTCGAAGGCTCCTGGCGCGCCCACCAGATGCCCATCCTCGACCCCCAGACCAACCCCGCACACCTCGCCGAAGTCGAAAACTGGCTCCGCTCCTACAAACCCGAAGAGCTCTTCGACGAACAGGGCCGCCTCGTAGAAGAACTCCGCGCCTTAGCCCCCGAAGGCCAGCACCGCATCACCGCCAACCCCCACGCCAACGGCGGCCTCCTCCGCAAGCCCCTCTCGCTCCCCGACTTCACCACCTTTGCCGTCGACGTCCCCCAGCCCGGCCAGCTCAAGCTCTCCCCCACCAAGCGCCTCGGCAAATTCCTCGGCGGCGTCATGCAGCGCAACATGACATCCTTCCGCGTCTTCGGCCCCGACGAAACCGCCAGCAACAAGCTTGACTGCATCTACCCCGACTCCCACGGCAAAACCTGGCTCGCCTCCACCCTCCCTGAAGACGCCGACGGCGGCTTCCTCTCTCCCGCCGGCCGCGTCATGGAGATGCTCTCCGAGCACACTCTCGAAGGCTGGTTCGAAGGCTACGTCCTCACCGGCCGCCACGGCTTCTTCTCTTCCTACGAAGCCTTCGTCCACATCATCGACTCCATGTTCAACCAGCACGCCAAGTGGCTCGAAAAATCCAAGCTAGAGCTCCGCTGGCGCGCTCCCATCTCCTCCATCAATCTCCTCATCACCTCGTTAGTCTGGCGGCAGGACCACAACGGCTTCACCCACCAGGACCCCGGCTTCCTCGACGTCGTCACCAACAAAAGCCCCGAAGTCACCCGCATCTATCTCCCACCCGACGCCAACTGCCTGCTCTCCGTCGCCGACCACTGCCTCCGCTCCACCGACTACGTCAACGTCATCGTCGCCGACAAAGCCGAGCACCTCCAGTACCTCACCATGCCCCAGGCCATCGACCACTGCACCAAGGGCATCGGCATCTGGGACTTCGCCTCCAACGACACCGGACCCGACTGCCCCCAGCAGGAGCCCGACGTCGTCCTCGCCTGCGCCGGAGACATCCCCACCCTCGAAGCCCTCGCCGCCGTCGCCATCCTCCGCGAGCACTGCCCCGCCGTCAAAATCCGCTTCGTCAACGTCGTCGACCTCTTCCGCCTCATGCCCTCCGAAGAACACCCCCACGGCCTCAACGCCCGCGAGTTCGACAACCTCTTCACCAAAGACAAGCCCGTCATCTTCAACTTCCACGCCTACGCTTCCCTCATCCACAAGCTCACCTACCGCCGCACCAACCACGACAACATCCACGTCCGCGGCTACAAGGAAAAAGGCAACATCAATACCCCACTCGAACTAGCCATCCTGAATCAAGTCGACCGCTTCAACCTCGCCATCGACGTCATCGACCGCGTCCCCCACCTCCAATCCACCGCCGCCCACACCCGCGAGTGGCTCAAGAACCAGATCATCGAAGCCATCAACTACGCCCACGAAAACGGCATCGATAGCCCCGAACACCGCAACTGGACCTGGCCCAGGGAGCAGTAGTCATCAGGGCTCAAACACTCATAAGCTGAGCCACCGCCTCCAACACCCCCTCATCCTGAGCATCGCGAAGGACCTCAGTATTCTGTCCGCAGCCGCACAATGCCCGAGGGCAACACCCACCCTTGCACCCCACACCCCCCACCTGCCATCATGTCTCCCTGCCCCCAAGGGCCGGCCGATCAACCCTTAACCACCAATCGGCGTCATACTTGCAGCAATCCATCTCAGGAGAAACACCCGTGCCCAAGCGCCGCGTTTTGCTCGTAGACGACGAAGTCACCGTCCTGCTCACCATGAAAGCCGTCCTCGAAATCTCCGGCTTCGACGTCGACACCGCCGCCTCCGCCCGCGAGGGCAAGTCCCGCATCAAGACCCGCGAGTACCAAATGATCATCACCGACATGCGCATGGAGTCCGACGCCGCCGGCCGCGAAGTCATCCAGGCCGCCCGCAACGCTCCCTACCATCCCGCCGTCGCCCTCCTCACCGCCTTCCCCGTCGACGAACAAGACTGGCAGGACATGGGCGCCGATCAAATGCTGGTCAAGCCCATGCAGACCCCGGTCCTCATCCGCCAGCTAGAAAAGCTCCTCGAAACCCACTCCGCCAAACTCTCCCGCCTCTCTACCGCCGCCGCCAAACCCGCCGCCGCAAAGAAAGCCCCCACCAAAAAGGCCGCAGCCAAGAAGGCCGCCCCCCGCAAGCTCCCCGCCAAGAAAGTCATCGTCAAAAAGCCCATCGCCAAAAAGAAAAAGTCCCGCTGACGGATCGAATCAACTGCAGCCGGGTGCCATTCACGCCCGCGCGCTTGGGGCGTGAGTGGGCTGCCCCTACAGCCAGCACCACCCCCACCCATTCAGCCTGCCCAGCTTCCGCTAATTCGCACTCGCCTTCCGCACCGTATCCACCACCATCACCTCCACCACATCTTTCTCCGACTCCAGCTTCAGCCCCATCTCCCCTTCCAGCGTCGCATTCAGCACCCGCAGAAAATCATCCAGCCCCTTCGGCGGATCGGTCATGTACTTCGTAAAGTCGAACGCGAAGTCCCACCGACCCATCATCCCTGTCTTATCCACCACCGGCTTCTCCGTCGGTCCTGAAAGAAAGTCCGCGAACTCCTGCATCGTCAGCGCCCGCGCCGTCGTCCCCATCGCCGAGTTCTGCCGCAGCGGCATCTCCTCGCCCGCCGCCTGCTTGAACCCCGCCCCCAGCTTCGGCCCGCCCTTCGCCGCCACCAGCGCAAACGCGCGCAGCTCCTTCTTCTCCCGATGAAACGCCAGCCCGAACCTCTCCGTCAGCAGCGCCCGCATCATCCCCTTCATCTCGTCTTCGGTAGCCGCCCCATCGGCCTTCGCCTCAATGTCGTACTTCTCCGAAGTCAGCAACCCCGGCCCCACCACCTGCCCCCGCTGCACTCCATACGCCCACTTGATGCACGTCTGGATCGTCACATCCCGCATCTTCACCTCGCCCGGCAGCACCCTCGTCTCGCCATCGCTCTCAAACTTCACCGCCTCCGAACTCGGCCGTATCGAAGCCACCGCAAACGACCCCGCCGCCTGCGCCTCCACCTGCGCCAAAGCTCCACTCCACAAAACCGCCGCCAAGAGCAAAGCCTTCATAGCACCTCTTCAAAATTCATCCAGAGCTCATCCCCAGCCTTATACGTTCCCCTCCCCCCATCCGTTCCGTTGAATCCCAACCCAAACTCACCACTGCTGCCGGGTGCCCACATCTCTCTTTGAGATGTGGGCTTCCACCACTTTGAGATGTTTGCTTCCACCACCTTACGATCGGCGTCCGCTCACCGAAGCTCGCTCACTACCCATCCCGCTGGCCTGCCGATTCGCTCCCGCGTCATGGCGCAAGTCCAGGCCACACACCGCCGTTCACTGCACCATTCCCTTCGGCACTTTCATTTTCCTCAACACATCCTCACCCGGGATCGGCGCCATCCCCATCTCTGTGATCTGGTCGTAAAGCCAGAACACCATCTCTTTGTGCTGGCTCAACGCCGTGCTCAGATAATGCAGGCACAAGGCCGACTCTTCCGCGCTGCCCGGCGAATACATCTCCGGCTGCCCCATCGGTAGCTGCTCCCTCCCGGTCAAATGCAGCGCCACAAACCGGTTGGCTTGCATGGCCTTTCGCAACGCCGTGCGCGTTTTCTCATACTCTCCCGCGAGAAACAGCGCCACCACGCTTCCCCACGCGAAACACGCAGAAGCGTCCCTTTGATACCGCTTCAACAGCCGCCGCGCACCCTTCACATCGTCCGCAGCCAGGTACAGCCCCAACAGCGGATCGCGCACTCCCTGGTTATCGTTGGGGTTCAACCTCAGCATCTTTTCGTAGACCGCAATAGCGCTTTGCAACATCCCTGCTGCGGTCATCTCTCCACCCAGCTGTTCCAGCGCCCGCATATACGGTCTCGTCTCGATCAGCATCCAGAAGTGGCCTTCACCCTCGCGCATGAACTTCTCTCCCAGCGAGCGCTCCCCGGCGGCCACAGCTTTCTCCAGGCCCGCAATCCGCGCCTTCACCGTACGAGCGTCCAAATCGCAAAGAACCAGCAGAGCATCCACGCAATCCGGATCAAGGCGCAACGCGCGCTTTGCAAATCTGTGTGCCTCGCCCGCGCTTCTGGCTTCCATTGCGTCGAACGCCAACTCCTGCGCTTCATACTTCGCATTGACCTCGCCATCGGTGAGCTGCTCATCCCCCGAGGGTCCCTCGAGCGACGCGATCAGCGCGCTCAGATCGTCCACGGTCAGGTCGCCGCCTTGCATCAGCGGAGAAAGTTCGCGAAGCATCTCCTCCAACATCTTCCGCGAGGAAACGTTCTTGTCGGCGGACTTCGCTTTCACCGTCCGCGCGCGGCTCGGAACGCGCTTTTCCTTCATGAACTCAATTATGACAACGACCGAGACCGAGCGCTGGGGTGCCCCCACTCATGACAGGCACCATCCATCGTCATGAGTGGGCACTTCAGAAGCCCGGTGGCCCCACCCTTCGCCCCTGCCACCAAGCGGACCGCCGCCCCAACCCCATCACCGCCCAAGCTGCAGACACGTCTCCGTCTCGTCCCCGTGAAAACGCTGCAACGCCACGAATTTGGAACGCAACACCCGCTCAACCGCCACCGAAGAACAGTTCCCCAGGCGTATCCAGATCACTTTTGGGGGAGCTCCCACCATTACGCTGCGGTCAAAGAAGTCCGAATCCTTCGATACGATTGTGAGCCCGCGAAGCCGGGCGTGCTCCCACACCACGCCGTCCCCGGCCCCTCCGAGTCCCGCTGTCAAAACCTGTTCAGATCCGGGATATAAGTCAGCCAGTAAATCAACCAGCCGCGCCGAAAGGTTCTCATCCAGCAGCAGCTTCACGCCGCCACGGTATCCATCTTCCGCTCACGGTCTGCGGCAAACGCAAGACAAGCCAGGATGTCGCTTTCACTCAGTTGCGGAAAGTCGGTCAGTATCTCGGAGTGCGTCATCCCGGACGCCAGATACTCCAGCACATCCACCACGGTGATCCTCGTGCCGCGGATACAGGGCTTCCCGCTGCGCTTTTCAGGGTCCATCGTGATGATCTGCGAGTAATCCATGTCAGCAAGGTAAGCCAAACCAAAAACACTGTAAAGCCCACTCCACCGCGGGTGCCGGGTGCCCCGTTCATGACGCGCACTTTGCGGCATGAGCGGGTTCCACGCTGCCGCAGGCCGGAGCGGAGGCGCAGCCGGAGCGACTGAATCGCCTTCTTCCAAATCGCCACCACCGCCTGCC
>JAZKBC010000265.1:7172-26742 GCA_040388825.1 Acidobacteriota bacterium
CAAGCCCCCAACCCGAAAATACCTTCCAACCCACTGAAACCAAAGGCCACGTTCTCGCACAATCTTGCCTATTTGATAGACCGAACCAGCTACAATAGAAGTAGGGATCAAAAAGCTTCGAGCCAGCCTAAGCCGTGCGCAGCCCCACAATTCCCAGGTCACCCAAAAAGCTCCCGACCACAGCCCAACAGACACCAGGCGACCGTCCAAACCACCTCCAAACGACCGGTGCAGCACCCAGGCAGACCAAAAACGCCGCTAAGTCCAATGGAATGAAATTCTTGACAGGTAACCCATTTAGAATGAGAGGTTTATCGCAGATCCCCGCCTGCAACCCCATCAATCCAAACGACTTACCCCCGGGCAACAGATGAGGGGGGAGGGGGGGAGGGTCCCCCACCACCTCACCCGGCCATACCCGAGAACTCGCATCCAACAAATAACCTTTGGCACCGTCCTGCGCCAGCTGATTCCCGGGAGACACTGGACCCAACCATGCCCACCACCCAGACCACAGTCGACGCCGCAAACTCCCGCGGCAAGTGGGTTCTCGCCGCCACCATCCTCGGCTCCAGCATGGCTTTCATCGACGGCACCGTCGTCAACGTCGCTCTCCCTGCGCTCCAGAACGGGCTCCACGCCACCGTCTCCGACGTTCAATGGATCGTCGAGTCCTACGCTCTTCTCCTCGCCGCTCTGCTCCTCGTCGGCGGCTCCCTCGGCGACATCTACGGCCGCCGCCGCGTTTACCTCTTCGGCGTCACGCTCTTCGCCATCGGCTCCGCGGCCTGCGGCTTCTCGCCCACGGTCGATCTCCTCATCCTCGCCCGCGCCGTCCAGGGCATCGGAGCGGCGCTGCTGGTCCCCGGCTCGCTCGCCCTCATCAGCGCCAGCTTCCCGCCCGAGACCCGCGGCCAGGCCATCGGCACCTGGTCCGGAGCCACCGCCGCCACCGCTGCCATCGGTCCGGTCATCGGCGGCTGGCTGGTCGAGCACGCTTCCTGGCGCTGGGCCTTCCTGCTCAACCTCCCACTCGCCGCCGCGGTCATCGTCCTCAGCCTCTGGCGCGTCCCCGAGTCCCGCAACGACCGAGCCCCGCCCTCACTCGACTACCCCGGCGCCATCCTCGCCACCCTCGCTCTCGGCGGCATCACCTACGCATTAATCGAGCTGCCCAACAACCACCCCCGGGCCCTCATCGCCACAATCCTCGGCCTCAGCAGTCTCATCGCGTTCCTCATCATCGAATCAAAAACCGAGCAGCCGATGATCTCCTTCGCGCTCTTCCGCAACCGCAGCTTCACCGCCGCGAACCTGCTCACGCTCTTCCTCTACACCGCACTCAGCGGCATGCTCTTCTTCTATCCGCTCGATCTCATCCAGATCCAGCACTACACCGCCACGCAGGCCGGAGCCGCGCTGCTCCCGCTCATCACCCTCATGTTCCTGCTCTCGCGCTGGAGCGGAGGTCTCGTCGCCCGCTACGGTCCACGCCTTCCACTCACCGTTGGTCCACTCATCGCCGCCATCGGCTTCGCGCTCGCCATCGTTCCCGGAATCGGCGGAAGCTACTTCACCACGTTCTTCCCCTCGATCCTTCTGCTCGGCCTCGGCATGTCCATCGCCGTCGCTCCGCTCACCACCGTCATCATGACGTCGCTGCCGGAGAACATCGCCGGAGTCGCTTCCGGCATCAACAACGCCGTCTCCCGCCTCGCCGGCCTGCTCTCAGTTGCGGTCCTCGGCCTCGTGCTAGTCACCAGCTTCAACCACAGCCTCGACCGCCACCTCGCTCCGCTGCACCTCAGCCCACAAGCCCGCTCTGCAGTGGACGCGCAGCGTCCGCGCCTCGCCGCCGCGCAGAGCGACGACCCGCGCATCCAGCAAGCCATCGCCAACTCCTTCGTCCACGGCTACCGTTACGTTCTCGCCGTCACGGTGCTGCTCGCTCTCGCCAGCGCCCTCAGCGCGCAGCTCATCACCAGCAGCCGCGTGCGCAAGGCCTAGCTCAGCGGCGGATACACCACACCGGTCAGCTCCTCGCTCACCGTCCACAGCTTCATCCCCACAGCTTCATCCAGCGCCTGCGGACGCGGCTTCACCACCGTCGGCCAGCCCTTGAACTCGCCCATGCCATCCGGCCCAATGTAATCGCCGCCCTTCACAGCTGGGCTGGTCGCCGCATACAACGTAGGCAGAGCGCCCTTGTCGTCCGACTGCGTCATGATCGGCGCAAAGATCTTCACCGCGATCGCCTTCAGATCGCTGTTGCCCGGCCCATTGTCAAAGATGTTCGTCCGCGCAATCCCCGGATGCACCGCAACACTCAGCAGCGGGCTCCCGGCTTCCCTGGCTCTCCGATCGAGCTCCCGCGCAAACAGGATGTTCGCGAGCTTGGTCATTCCATACGTGTCCCACGGCACATACTTGCGCTCGCTCTGCAGGTTGTCCCACTCGATCTTTCCGTTCCGGTGCGCCAATGACGCCACCGTCACAACCCGCGGAGCCGCCGCCCGCTTCAGCGCCGGAACCAGCAATCCAGTCAGCGCGAAGTGGCCCAGGTGATTGGTCCCGAACTGCCGCTCGAACCCATCTTCAGTCTCCTCGCGAGTCTTCAGCGCCATGACGCCAGCGTTATTTATCAGCACGTCCAGCGCCACGCCACGCGCCACAAAACCCTCCGCGAACGCCCGCACCGACTTCAGCGATGCCATATCCAGCTCCACCACCTCCGCGGTGGCTTCAGGAGCCTCCGCCTGCAGCCGCCGCAGCGCTTCCCTGCCCTTAGCCTCGCTCCGCACCCCCAACAGCACATGCGCCCCATGCCGAGCCATCTCCAGCGCCGCCTGGTATCCGATCCCGCTGTTGGCCCCTGTGACCAGCGCCGTCTTGCCTGCCTGCGAACCCATCTGCTCCGCTGTCCACTTGCCCATGCCCTGCCTCCTGGTGTCCTGCCCCACGATCCTACCAACATCCCACGCGTTCCCCGACCGCTGTTCGCCCAGTACGATTTGCTCTCAGGCCTGCATCCTTGTTACCAATGGAACTCGTCTCACCTGAGCAGGCCCCGGTGCATCGTAGACTGGAGCCGGCCCAGCCCCGGGCAGTGCGGCAGGTTTTCACGTTGTAGTGCTGGTAAACCTTCCACATCTGCCTTTACAATCACATCGAAAGGCCTCCAGTATCATTTCGAGACTTGCAGGACTTGCCCTCCAGTCTGGAGCCGAAGGCGATACTGTCGTAGAGGAAGGGTTTTCTCATGAAACTTTTTGCACGAATTTCGGCCAGCGCGTCTCTGCTCGTTCTTCTGACGAGCACTGTTGGCTGCGCCAAGTTGCAAGCGCGCGATCAGCTGGTCAAAGGTGTGCAGGCCTTCAAAGCCGGTCAGTATGAACAGGCGACCGACCACTTCCAGGAGTCGATCAAGCTTGACCCCACCTATGATGTGGCCAAGCTGTATCTGGCTACCGCTTACAGCTATCAGGTCGTTCCCAACAGCGATGATCCCGGCAACCTCGCCATCGCGCACAAGGCCCTCGACTTCTTCGATCAGGTGCTCGCCAACAAGCCCGACGACCTCGGCGCTCTGAAGCAGGAAGCCTCCATCTACCGCAACATCAAGCAGTACGACAAGGCCAAGGAGATCGAGAAGAAGATCATTGGCGTCAACCCGCAGGACGCTGAGGCCAACTACACCGTCGGCGTCATCGACTGGACCCAGGCCTACAAGCACGCCACCGACATCCTCGCCGCTGCCGGCCTTCAGGATGACGGCAACGGCAATGCCAAGAAGGGCAAAGACGTCTGCCAGAAGCTCGTTACCGCCAACTCTGAGCTCGTCAACGAAGCCATGACCTATCTCAAGAAGGCCGTCGAAATCAATCCGAACTACGACGACGCGATGAGCTACATCAACCTCGACTACCGCCGCAAGGCTGACCTTGAGTGCGGCAACGATCAGGCTCGCAAGGACGATCTCGCCCAGGCCGACGCCTGGGTGCAGAAGGCCATCGGCGCTCGCAAGTTCAACGAAGCCGAGAAGGAAAAGAAAGCCAACCAGGGCGCGATTCACGAGTAAGCCCAACGCAGTTCATCAACACCGAAGGCCTCCCGCAAGGGAGGCCTTCAACGTTTAGAGGCAATGGATGCGACTGAGTTCACCACGAGCAACTCACCGCGCGCGGCTTACTGCTTACTGCCCTCCAGCACCACGGACACCGCCCCAGCTTCCTTCGCCTCTCCAACTGCCGCGGCTACGGGATCATAGCTAAGCCCTCTATCCGCAGCGATAAACAGCGGACGTTCCGGGTTGGCGCTCAAGAGCGTCTGCAAGGCTGGTCGCAGCTCAGCAAGCTCCATCACTTTCCCATCCACGCGATACACAGCCGGTGCGTCCGCGCCAGCACCGCCGCCGCGGGCCTGCACCTGAACCACAACAGGAGACAGCACGGCATCGCTTGCCTTTCCCTGCGGCACTTTACTGTCGACGCCCTTCGGCACGACCGGAACAATCACCATAAAGATGATCAGCAGCACAAGCAACACATCGATCAACGGAGTCACATTGATCTCAGACGAAGGCAAACCGGAACTACTTTGAGAGAAAGCCATCACGCACCTCGCAACCAGAAGTTGGAGCCAGCGAGCCCTCGTTCTCGAGTACCGTTCCACTCATCGGAATCAGCGCTCATTCCCAACTCAACGAAGGCAGCTTCTGCGAGAAGCCTTCAGCCGCGTCGGCGCATTATCTCTGCGCCGATCCGTCTGCTTCTATAGACACCACAGCCCACCATTCCGCTCCCGCACATCGGCGGCAGAAACGTCCAGACGCAGGAACGCCCGCTCCAGCAGCCACCACCGCTGCCGAACCGGGCGCTCTACACTCTACTGTCTACGTTCTACACTCTGCTTTTAGTGTCCAGCTTCGATCTGCGGAGTGATGATGCCGATGTTGGTCACGTCAGCGGCCTTGCCCATACCGATGCCTTCGGCAACGCTGCCGAAGTTCAAGTTGGCGTCGCCCTTGATGAACATCACCTTCTCCTGCCGCACCGCGAAGATCTTCTGCAGCTCGTTCTCGATGTCAGCCTTCTGAAACTGCTGGTCGTTGATCTTCCATACCGGAAGCCCACCGCCGCCCGGCTCGATCTGAAGAACGATGGTGCGGTTATTCTCCGGAGGAGGAGGCTGATTCGGCTTTGGCGGCTGGGGGACCAGCGCATCCAAGCCCTTCGGCGTCGTCGGAACGATCACCATGAAGATGATGAGCAGCACCAGCAGCACGTCGATCAACGGTGTTACGTTGATGTCCGATACCGCTCCGCCCGAACTCGATCCACCCATTGCCATAATTCTTGCTCCTCTTGTGTGCTGGAAAGCTGCGCGGCCCTGGCCGGGTCCCGCGGAGCTTCAGCCGTTAACTACTCTGTCGCCATATCCGTCAGCAGGTTCAACTGGCTCACGCCCGCTGTACGAATCGCATCGATCGTGTCCATGACCTTGCCGTAGTTCGACCGCTGGTCGGCGCGCAGGTACACGGACTTGTCATCGGTCGGCTTGGTTTTCCTGGATTCCAGGTCGTTGATCTTGTTGCCAAGATCGCCCAGTGCGACCTTGTCGCCGCCCAGGAAGGTGGTGCCATCGCGGGTTACGGACACCGTAATCGCATCTTCCTTGTTCGCGTTTTCCATGATGATCGCCGCACTCACGCGCGGCAGTTCGACCGTAATCTTGTTGTTCAACATGGGGGTGATGACCATGAAGATGATCAGGAGCACCAGCATGACGTCCACCATCGGAGTCACGTTGATGTTCGAGTTGACCTTCTTGCCTTCTTCCCGCTTTGCCATTGCCATATGGGTCTGCTCCATCCGGGCGCTCTCGCCCGGGTCAGGCTCAATCTGCGATCCTTAGGCTTCAGGCCCCGGCCGTCCTTCGCTGGAACGGCCGGAGCTCTCTGAAGCGTGATTCTCGCAAACTTCGTGCTCAGTGCGACTGCTGCAACGCGCCGGGCCGACAGACCCACGCGCCAGCAGGGTTAGCGGTGCGACTGCTTGATGAAGTAGTCCACCAGCTCCGACGAGCTGTTGTCCATTTCGACGTCAAACGCTTCCACCTTGTTGGTGAAGTAGTTGAACGCCATAACGGCAGGGATAGCCACGAACAGACCGAGGGCCGTCGTAACCAGCGCTTCCGAAATACCGCCGGCAACAGCCGCGATTCCCTGACTCTTGGAGGTGGCGATCTGGTTGAACGCGCGCAGGATGCCCATAACCGTTCCGAGCAGACCGATAAACGGCGCCGTCGAACCGATGGTGGCGAGACCGCCCAAGCCCTTCTTCAGCTTGGCGTGCACGATCGACTCCGAGCGCTCCAATGCGCGCTTCGAGCTCTCGATCTGCTCTTCAGTGATCGCGCCGCCCGAACCGAAGCTGCGGAACTCGGTCAGACCAGCCGTGACGACCTCAGCAAGATGCGAACGCTTGGAGCGGTCGGCAACCTTGATCGCCTCGTCCAGGCGGCCTTCCTTCAGCGCGCCCGCAACCTTGGGGGCGAACTCACGAGACTGCTTGCGCGCAGCCGAGTAGTACAGCGCGCGATCGATCATCACTGCCAGCGACCAGATCGACATGATGAGCAGGATGATGACGATCGCCCGCGCCGGCCAGTTCATCGAGGCCCACATGCCCATGATCGTAAAGCTGGCTTGCGGGGCATCGGTGCCAGCGTCCTGGAACATGGCCAGCGATGCGAGCGGAGTGTGTGCGAAATTTGCGAGTTGAGCGAGAATCACGGAATTCTTTCCTCCTGGATATACGTACGAAAAGCAAAAAATCTACTGCCTGCAAAACCTGTAACCCGAACTGCTGCAATGGAAATCTCTGGATCAAGCCCTGCCAGGCTCGAGAGGGTTTATCCGGCAGGTCCGGCTGTTGCCGATCCCTGCCCTTGGAAGACGTGTTTTACGATACAGCAGTTGACCTGCCCGCTGGCTGAATCTGTCCGTTAGACCGACCGCAGCCCGCGAGGCGAGCCATCAGCCGCCGTTCAGGTTGAAGTTCACCGTAATGGTCGTGTCGACCTCGGTGGGCTCTCCGTTCAAAAGATAAGGCTGATACCGCCACTGACGGACGGCATCGATCGCCGCACCCTTCAGCATGTCCGGTCCACTGATCGCCTCGAGATTTTCGATCTTGCCCGTCTTCGAGATGATCGCGTGCAGCATCACCGTTCCGCCCACGTGCGCGGCTTTGGCGATCGGCGGATACACCGGGATCGATTTGCTCAGGATGCGTCCAGCCATGACACCGCCGGAGATACGCGCCGGTCCAGTCGGCTTGGGGGGAGTCACCTTGATGACCGGCCCGGAACCCGTGCCGCCCATGATGCCGCCCATCACACCACCGGGCGATCCACCCATCATGCCCTGCATGCCGGCAACGCCGGGAGCGGGGGGAGGGCCGTCATCTTTCACGATATCGATGTTGTGCGGGATCTTGGTGGGCGCATGCAGGCCCTGATCGATCTCCGACACCATGTGCACCGGCTTCACAACGGAAGGCGGCGGCGGAGGCGGAGGAGGAGGAGGTGGTGGAGGTGGCGCCGAGATCGAGGCTGCCAGCGAGTTCTTCGGCAGCGCCTCCGGGAAGAGCAGTGGAATAACGATCATCGTGCAGACAATCGCGCCATTCAGCGCAAACGTCAGAATCATCCACTTCTTAGAGTTGGACTTGATCCGTCCGCCCGATTCCATCATCGAATCTTCAAACATTGAGCATCCCCGTTCCCGCGACTGTCTTTAGAGACTGGCCACGGCAAAGCTACCAGCCTTAGACACCACGGCGCTTCAAATTGTTCCCAACTTGTTCGGGCCCTTGCACTTTCCTGCTATTGCTTTCCGCTCATGCTACACGCAACTCCTCCAATTTCAAGCCTGTGCATTTCCCACAGATGAATGAAGGCCGGTGCTCGCCGGTTTTCTCTCCGGTCTTTTCGGTTTTCTTACCGCCGAACTCCCTTGGCTGCCGGCAAAATAACCTTTTTTCCACTGGCTGCCCGCCAATCCTGGTAGGCCACCAACATCGGAGCGGCCACAGCGATCGACGAGTACGTTCCAATTAGGATGCCAACCACGAGCGCGAAGGAGAACCCATGCAGCACTTCGCCGCCAAATAAATACAGGCAAAGCACCGTCAGGAACGTCAGACCGGAGGTCAGCACCGTCCGGCTCAGCGTCTGGTTGATCGAACGGTTCACCACATCCGACAGCGACTCTCGGCGGCTCAGCGCCAGGTTTTCGCGAATGCGGTCGAACACCACGATCGTGTCGTTCATCGAGTAGCCCACCAGCGTCAGGATGGCCGCGATGACCGTCAGCGTAATCTCCTGGTTGGTCAGCGAGAACGCGCCCACTGTGATCAGCGTGTCATGGAACACCGCCACCACCGCCGCAGCGCCGTAGATCAGCTCGAACCGGAACCACAGGTAGACCAGCATCCCGATCAGCGAGTAGAAGACGGCCCATCCCGCCTTGCTCGTCAACTGCTTGCCGGCCGTCGGTCCAACAATGCTCACCGCCTGCACCGAGAAGCCCGAGTCGTGGTAGTTCGCGTTCAGCGCGTTCTCCACCTCGGTGCGGCCCATGTCATGGGCTGCATCGGTCGCGGTCGAGAGCGGCAGGGCGATCACTTCATCGTTCGCGGCAGCGCCATTGGCGCCGGAGATCCGCTGAATCGTGTAGTCGCGCACTCCAGCCGTATCCAGCGCCTTGCGGATATCGCCTTCGTTAGGCGGCGCCTGGAACTCAACGGTAATCTGCGTTCCGCCCTTGAAGTCCACGCCCCGCGGGATCCCATGCCAGGCCAGCATGCTGATCACGCCGGCAACGGAAAAAATCAGGGAGAAGCCAAGGAAATACCACTTCTTCCCCAGCCAGTCGATGCTCGAACTACGAAAAAATTCCACGTCTCTTAATCCTCTGTCACAGCCTGATCCAGGCCACTTGCGTTTCTAATCCCTAATCCCAGTTCCCTGCTTCTAAATCGACAGCGCCGCGCTGCGATCCTTCTTGCTCAGCAGGTAGTCGAAGATCGTGCGCGATACAAACACGGCCGTGAAGATATTCGCGCACAGACCGATCGTCAGCGTCACCGCGAAGCCCTTCACCGGTCCAGTGCCCAGCAGGAACAGAATCCCTGCCGAAACAACCGTCGTAACGTGCGTATCCAGAATCGTGATCCAGGCATGACCAAAGCCATCCTGCACCGCTGCTGCGGCCGTCTTGCCCGCGCGCAGCTCTTCGCGAATGCGCTCGAAGATCAGCACGTTCGAGTCCACGCCCATACCAATGGTCAGGATCACACCAGCGATGCCCGGCAGCGTCAGCGTTGCTCCCGTGAACCCCATGAATCCCAGCAGGATCAGCAGGTTCAGCAGCAGCGCCAGGTCGGCGTTGATGCCTGCGCCCTTGTAGTACACCAGCATGAAGATCAGCACCACGGCCAGACCGGCGATCGACGCCATCACACCGTCATGGATGCTCTCCGCGCCCAGCGAGGGTCCAACCACCTGCGTCTCCAGGTACGAGATCGTTGCCGGGATCGAGCCCGACCGCAAGCTCTGCGAAAGGCTCTGCGCCTGCTCCTGCGTAAAGCCGCCGGTAATGCGGCCCTGGTCGCGAATCGCCGACTGGATCGTCGCTACTTCGCGAATGTTGTTGTCCAGCGTGATCGCCATCTGCCCGGTGCCCTTGTTGGCATCGGTGTACTTGTAGAAGCGATCGCCGCCATCGGTGGTCAGCGTGAACCCGATGTCTGGCCGGCCATTCTCGTCGGTGCCCGGCTGCGCATCGCGGAAGTCCGTGCCTTCCACAATCGCCGCGCGCTTCAGCACCCAGTACTGCGTGCCTCCACCCATGCCGGCGTTGCCGCCCATGATCATCTCATCGGGAGGAAGCACACCGTTCACTCCCGCCAGCGCGTCGGCCTGCGAGTTGTACGACGGCCCCACAACTTCGTGGATCGCCAACTTCGGCGTCGTCTCAATGATCTTCTGCACCGTGCCCGGATCGAATACGCCCGGCAGCTCCAGCAGAATCTCGTTATCGCCCAGACCGTACTTCTCGATCACCGGCTCCAGCGTGCCCAGCTTGTCGATGCGCTCGCGGATGGTCTCAATCGAGACCTCGAGCGTGTGCTCTTCGAGATCGTGGATCGCCAGCTGCTTCATCGTCAGCGTGTAATTGCCCGACGGGTTCGTGCCAATGTCGTAGTTCGCGTACTCGGTCCCATTCAGGATCCCGTGAATATCCGACTGCTGCGCCGGTGTTCCACCCTGAATGGTGATCGTGTTCGCCTGCGCCGCGTTGAAGCCCGGAGCCTCCGTCTTCGCCGCATCGGCTGCATTCAGCTTCACCGCGCCGGCGCCCATGGTCGCCAGGGCCTCGTTCAGCCGAGCCACATCGCGGTCCGTCGCCGAGTTCACCGCTTCAGCCACATGCACCTGCAACACCAGGTGGATGCCGCCCTGCAGATCCAGGCCAAGATGAATGCGCTTGGCGATTGACTGCTTCAAACCTCCGTGCGGAATCCCAACGATTCCATACGCGAAGACCAACAGTACAGCGATGATGAAAAGTGCCTTACCGGCCAGATTCTTGCCCATGACTCCTGATTTCCTTCAAAAACTCCGCGCTCTTTTATCTGAGCACCGCGGTCTGCCCTGATTCTGTTCCTGCTCTGCAATCGACGCTTGCACTTTGCGCACGCTGCATTCAAAACTCTGCGTACCGTGCGTCAAGCCTTTTCACCGGCCCACGCGCGTCGCCTAACTCTTCGCAATCTTCGTCGGGTCTTCGTCCGTCGTCACCGCTGCAATCGCGCTCTTCACAAACTCCAGCTTCACGTTGTCGGGTGCCGTCTTCACAATCAGCGAGTCATCCTTGACCGAGACAATCACACCGCGGATGCCGCCGTTGGTCGTTACTTTGTCGCCAGCTTTCAGCGACTCCAGCATCTTCTGCCAGGTCTTCTGTTTCTTCTGCGGTGCAATCAGCAGGAAGTACATCACCACGACCATCATCAGCAGAAAAGGCAGACTGCCAAACGTCCCCAGTCCGCCTCCACTACCAACCATTGCCATTGCCAGATCGTTCAAAGCCGATTTCCCGCCGCGCGCTCATGCGCGCAAAGACCATGCGCGATGGCGACGTCTTTCCGTTGAAAATTTCGGGGGGATTCCGCCCGCTCCTAATGAGCAGGCACCAGTTCCGGACCGCGCATTTCAGGCCATTTCGCCTGCACACACGTCCGCCGTTCCCGGCCAAATCTCACCTGAGGATTAAGCATCGCGGATGAACCCCCCGATGTCAAGGATTCCCACAGCCCCGCATCGGCGCTCCCCTTGAAAAATGCAGCCCTCAGCAACATCCGCAGCCAACACCTTGCCATGCCGATCGGCCCTCCTTAAGCAGCAGCGGAACGGCTACCAAAGCCGCCACCGGATCGAACCAGGGGATATGGAAAGCTGCGTTGAGCGCCAGGCCAGCCAGCGCGATCAGCGCCAGGTACGCACAGGTGGCCGATTGCACGGCGTCAGCCGCCAGGGCGGCATTCCCGCTGCGGCGCGCCTCGCGGCGTTTGAAAAACGCCAGAACCGGCATGACGATCAGCGCCGCCACGGTAATCGCTATGCCTGCGCAGCTCGTTGCGGGCCGCAAGCCCATCGCCGGCGACGCTGCCGCAATCCCCGCCACAACCAAAGCCAGCCCAAAAAGCAGGGCGCCCGCCAGCCGGCTGGCCCGCCGCTCCGAGATCGACATCCGCGGAACCCACTGCAACACCACCACCGCAGCCGACAGCAGCTCAACCACGCTGTCCGAGCCGAATGCCGCCATCGCCGGGCTGCGCGCCGTTACAGCGGCGTAAGCGGAAACCCCGGTCTCCACCAGCATCCACACGATCGTTATGCCTTGCATCCAGAGCACGGCAACGCTCGGCGGCAAAGCGCCACCGATGGCAGGCGCTGAACGGGGAGCACCGATCTGGACCGGCTCGGGCATCATCTTCCACCGATCATGTCAGCCCGCGAACAGGCAGGCAAGCCACTGACGGACGATCGCCAGCCCCTGCTACCGGCGCTTCCTCGAGTTCGAAGGCATCTTCAGCGGCTCTCGCCCCGTCGACGCATCGCTCAACAGCTTCTTGTCGATCAGGAACGCGTTCTCCGCTCCAACCTTCCCACTCCCTGTGGACCGCACCACGAACCGCACCCGCGCCGCAGGAGGCGCCGTCGCGATGGTCACCGCCAGCGCCACGTTCCCCGTCTCCATACCCGTCGCCGTCACCGTCTGCGGCAGTGCTACCGTCAGCTTCTTCACCGACTTCACCAGCACCTTGCCCTTGCGGTCGAAGCTCTCCACCGCCAGCACCAGGTCCGAACTTCGCAGCCCGTTCGACCCATCCGCCCACGGAAGAGACGACGCCTTCATCTGCACGTGGACCATGTTCGGCAACGCCTTGTCCCGTTCCACCGTCAGTGGAACGCCGTCATACACCAGCAGGCTCTGCGCCGCCAGGCCCACATCCTCCGCCAGCTGCTGGGTCGGCTTACCCGTAGGATCGAACCCCGGATCGGCCGGTGGCGGCTGCACGTAATAGCCCTCGCGCGTGACCGCCTTTAGCCCCGGATACCGCACCTTCACCGTAATGTTGCGGAAAGCCTTCGTCGCATCCGTCACCGCACCGGGCCGGTAAGCGATGGTGTAGAAAGTCTGCCCGTCATGCACGCTGGTCCCAATCAACGCATCCACATCATTGCGCCCGTGGAACGCGTGGCCGCCCGTCTCCGTAGCCATGCTGTCGAAGTCCACCTGCCCGCCGAACGGGTCGTCCTCCAGAAAGCCGTCCACATCCTCCGCCGGCGGCGTTACCGAAACCCCCGCCGGGTCCACCGCATAAAGCGTCACGCGCGCATTCCGCAGCAACTCCACGCAGTTCTGGATCAGCGCCTGCGCCTTCTCCTGATCATCTGCCGGAAGCGTCTCCCAACTCACCGAAGGAAACCCGCGCCCCACCCACACCATGTTCTTGTGCCCCGGATGCCCCGCCGTAGCCTGCGCCACAGCCATCAGCGATGCGAACGCCGCTGAAAACTGCTCCGCCTTCCAGCTCCCACCCGCAGCACGCCAGTTGTAGCCCGCAAAGTGGTGGTCCAGCGCGTCCAGGATCGCGGCCTTCGACGTCGTGTAGTCCTCCAGCACCTGGATCTTGTCCAGGTTCACCGCCATCAGCATCGTCGGCTGCGACAGCATATCCCCCTGCGTCTTCAGATACTGCTTCAGCGAGTAGCGAGCGAACGCCTCGTCCTCGAACCTCGTCGTCACTTCATCCAGCACAATAATGCTCACCGGAGCCTGCGGCGCCAGCTTGTCCAGCTCTGCCGTCGAGTGGATCGCCACCGGCACAGCCGCCTTGGCTGTCTCGGACGCTGCCTCAAACTGCTCAATCTTCTGTGGAACCTTGTCTTCGTAAACCGTGAAGTCGTCCTTGGTCAGGTGGTCGACCGCCTTGCCGTCGCGATCGGTCACCACCACATCCAGCACCACGATCTGCGACTTCACCTGCATCGAATACGTCGGCTTCTGCGTGGAAGCCTGATCCATCTCCAGCGAATCCCCCTGGACCGGTTCCGACTTCACGACCGTCCCCTGTGATCCCGCTGTCGCGGGAGCCGGAGTCTGCCCTGAAGTCCCTTGTGGAGCCTGCGCCGAACCCACAACCGCCATCATCCCCACCGTGAACGTCAACGCAACCAGCTTCAGCAATCTCAAACTATCTCTCCCGGGAACCAAACCATCGACGCATGCAGCATCGACGGCCAGCCACTCATCATAGTTTCAATCTATCTCCGACCAAACCCCATTCCACCCCACAAGTCGCCCCAGCCTCATAAATTCCGGCACAAATATCCAATCCCCTTGGAAATCCACCCCAAGGCATCCATCTCCTCCTACTCCCTCCGCCCTCCTACCTACTCCCTACTCCCTACTCCCTACTCCCTCTAAACTGTCTTATGCCCCGCCTCCACGACTTCCGCAGCGAACTCCCTCCGCTGCTCAAGCTCGCGCTCCCGCTCATCTTCGCCGAACTCGGCTGGATGTCCATGTCCGTCGTCGACACCATCCTCGTCGGCCGCCTTCCCCACTCCGCCATCGCGATGGCCTCCGCGTCGCTCGCCCAGGTCCTCTTCAACGTCCTCGGCTTCGCCGCCGGCGGTGTCCTGCTTGGCCTCGACACCACCATCTCCCAAGCCTTCGGTGCCAAAGAGATCCCCTCCGCCAACCGCTGGCTCCTCCACGGCCTGGTCCTGGCCGTCGGCCTCAGCGCGATCCTCAGCGCCATCTTCCTCACCGGCCCCTTCCTCCTCAGCCGCCTTCCGGTCGATCCCGCCGTCCTCGCCGGCGCCATCCCTGCCCTCACCGGTCTCACCTGGGGCATCCTCCCGCTGCTGATTTACTTTGCTCTCCGCCGCTACCTCCAGGCCGCCCACCACGGCCGACCCATCGCCTTCGCGCTCATCTCCGCCAACCTGGTCAACCTCGCCGCCGACTGGCTGCTCATCTTCGGCCACACCTTCCACCTCTTCCACAGCACGCTGCGTATCCCAGCCTTCGGAGTCGTTGGCTCCTCCTGGGCCACCAGTTTTTCCCGCGTCTACCTCATGGCCGTCCTTCTGGCGGCCATCATCCTGGCCGACCGCCAACACCACTACGGCCTCCTCGCCACCTTCCGCAGCAAGGCCACCCGCACACTCGACGCCACCCACCTCCGCCGCCTCCTGCGGCTAGGCCTTCCCATCGGCGGTCAAATCTTCGTAGAAATCGCCATCTTCGCCCTCGTCACCACCCTGATCGCCACCTTCGGCCCCCTCCCGCTCGCCGGCCACGAGGTCGCCCTGCAGTGCGCCAGCACCACCTTCATGGTCCCCTTCGCCATCTCCTCGGCCACCGCCGTCCGAGTCGGCCACGCTATCGGCCGCAACCGCGCTGCCGCCCAGTTTCACAGCGAATCCACAACTGCATCCACAACCGCCCACACCCCACCCGCCTCCCCCGCCGCCGCCGGTTGGTGCGGCGTCGTCACCGGTGGCACCGTCATGCTGCTGGCCACCATCACCTTCCTGCTCATCCCCGCAAAAATCGCCCGCCTCTTCACCCCGGACCCCGCCGTCATCGCCGCTGCGGTCCCCCTGCTGCTCATCGCCGCCGGCTTCCAGTTCTTCGACGGCCTCCAGATCACCCTCACCGGCGCGCTCCGCGGAGCCGGCAACACCACCGCCCCGCTCTACACCCAGTTCGTCTGCTTCTGGCTCGTCGCCATGCCGCTCGGCTACGTCCTTGGCTTCCACTACAAGCTCGGAGCCGCCGGCCTCTGGCTAGGCCTCCTAATCGCCCTCACCGGAGCCGCGCTCGTCCTGCTAACGGTCTGGACCCGCACCACCCGCAGCCTGCTTCACCCGGACAGCTAGCAACTACCGCTCCGGCAACCCATCCGCGACCGCCTCCACCACCTTCAACGCCTTCTTCACCCGCTCGGCCCGCACGCTGATCTGCACATTCGGGTCCGGCCCAACCGATCCCTCCTCGTAGTCGTCCCAGATATACGAAAACCCGTTGTCCGCGAGCGCCCGCGCGACGACCAGGCCATCCTCCTTCGCGAACTCACCCACCGGCTCCCATCCCACCAGCTCCTCAAAAGCGTCATCGCCTTCCGGCAGCGGAAACAGCCCGATCTTCGCCCGCAACAGAGTCTGAGCTTCCACCACATCCTCGGCCTTGACCACCATCAACAGCCCGCCGGGACGCCCATACGGTCCTTCGCTGGGCCGTTCGATAATCCGGTACGCGATCTCTCCGTCAACCATTGCACCAACCGCCGCGCGAGCCTGCAGCCCATCCCCGAACAGATAAAGTGGCTCCTCATCCTCCCCAATCTCCAGCGAGTCCCGCGAGTCTTCATCCTCACTCCATCCCGGCGCTGCCGGACCCACCTCTTCCTGCTTCGCCGCCTCCAGCCCCCGATCCTTCATCGCCTTCGCCAGCGCTTCCTGCGCCAGCTCCGTCAGGTCTTCCCGCCGCTCATCCAGATCGAGCAGCTCCCCATCACTCTTCTCCGCATACGTCTCGCAGAGCTGCTTATATTGTGCATCCGTTTCCATGTTCATCAGCCGAAGCCTATCACCACCCACTCGAAGGCACCACCACCCGCGCCTCTTTCTACGCTCTACACTCTACGCTCTACACTCTGCCTCACTTCGCCGGTGTCAGCTCAATCCCCACTCCCGTCACATCTCCATCCGTCACGCTCAGCGTCTCCGTAAACTCCTGGAACGACGCCCCCGCAGCAGAGCCCGGCCCACCGCGTCCGCCGCCACCGCGCACAAACGTCCCGCCGTTCTGCGCCGATGTGCTCCCCGATGCCGTCAGCGTATACGTCCCGCTCGGCACATACGTCAGCGAGAAGTTCCCATCCTCCCCCAACTGTGCCGTCCGGCTCAGCGACGAGTCCGTCGCATCCACAATCCTCACCGTCCCTGCCATCACCGCGGGCCCGCTCACCGCGCTCACATGCCCGCTCACCGTATGCAGCCCCTGCAAATTCAGGGTGAATCCCGCATCGTCGCGCTCTTCACCCGCACCCACTGTCACCGCCTTCGCGTCGCTCTTCCGAATCTTTCCCGGCGCATACATCGTCAGCGCAAACGCCCGCGAAAACCCGCGCATTGAAGGTCCGCTCGCCGGTGCCTCAACGGTAGCCCTCACCAGGTACGCCGCAGCCATCAACCCCGTCAGCCGAAACTGCCCGCGATCGTCCGTGATCCCAAACCCGCCACCCACGCCACCCACGTTGAAGATCATGCCGCTCCGGTTGTTCTGCGCTGGGCTCGCCCCGTCGGTCTGCACCACCGCCGAAACCTGCACCCCCGCCGCCGGACTCCCATCGTCCCAAACCAGCTTGCCAGCGATCACTCCGCCCCGCGCCAGGCTCAAATTCGCATTGCTGCTTACGCCTGCCGCCACATGCACCTGCGGCAACCCCGCCAGCACCGTCGACGCATCCCCGCCCTGCTCCGACACCATCCGCATCGCATCCATCGCCGACACATACCCCGTCGCCGACGCCACCACGTAATAGTCCCCCACAGCCACATTGTTCACGCTGAAGTTCCCCTGCAGATCCGTCCTTCCCGACCCTCCACCGCCGCCAAAAAACCTTCCCGGACCACGATCTCCCGCGTCCTCAGCCTGCTTCACCGGCATCAGCATCACCGTTGCAAACCGCGCCGGCATCTGGGTATCCGAACAGATCACCGTCCCCGTCACGGCTCCCTCCGGCCGCGCCACCTGCGGCTGGGATCCCGTCTGCACCCCCGGAGCCAGCCCCACCGACACCTGCTGCGCGCCCAACCCAGCGCAACCCCCACTCATCACCGTCGCAACCAAACCGATCCGAATCCACGTTCTCATCCAAACCTCACGTTCCACTCACTACTCACGAACCACTGACCACTTACCACTTACCACTTACCACTTACCACTTACCACTTCTCTTCGACGTTCCAATCCGCCGCTCGACGTCGCCATTTCAATGCCTTTTATCAACCCCACCGGCCCACAAAGAATCCAATGGTAATCCCCCGATCCTACCGTGGTCCCACCCACTCGTTGCATTCGAAAACCCCATCCCTCAGTGGTAATCTCACGCCATCGGAGGAGCACGTCCCTCCCTCAGAACGCCGCTCGCAGCGTCGCAGCATTACCCCGGAGATCTCCCCATGAAGCACCTTACGCTCCGCTCTTCCTCTTCGCTTTGCGCCCTCGCTTTCGCCTCGCTTCTGGCCACCGGATGCGGCAGCATGGCAACCTTCCCGGCCACCAGCGCGAGCAGCCCCACCACACTGCTCGCCGCCATGCAGGGCAAGGTCCACGGCGGCCAGGGCCCCATCCTCGGCGCACACGTCTATCTCTTCCAGGCCAGTCAGGCCGGCTACGGCAGCCCCGCCACCTCCATCCTCCGCCAGGACGACACCGGCCAGTCCGACTCCCTCGGCGCCTACGTCACCACCGGCGCCGGTGGCTCCTTCACCATCACCGGCGACTACGGCTGCACCCAGGGCCAGGTCGTCTATCTCCTCGCCACGGGCGGCAATCCCGGCCTTTCCGTTCCCAACCCCACCATCGCCCTCATGGCCGTGCTCGGCGTCTGCCCCAGCGGCGGAACCTTCTCGTCCAGCCTCTCCATCACCGTCGACGAGCTCACCACGGTAGCCGGAGCCTACGCTCTGTCAGGCTTCATGACCGACGTCACCCACCTCAGCGCGCCCAGCACCGCCGTCGCCGCCATCACCAACGCCGCCGCCAACGCCAACTTCCTCGTCGACACCTCCGCCGGAGCCACCCGCGCGCTCACCCCCAACGGCCACGGCACCGTCCCCGCCGCCGAAATCAACACCCTCGGCAACATCCTCGCCTACTGCATCAACTCCGACGGCACCAGCAACTGCTCCAGCCTCTTCGCCCTCGCGCAAAACGGCTCCACCACCCCCACCGATACCCTTACGGCGATGCTCAACATCGTGCACAACCCCGGTGCCAACGTCGCCGCTCTTTACAACCTCGTCGGCACCAAGGGCGACCCCTTCCAGCCCACACTCACCACGGCGCCCAACGACTGGTCCGTCGAAGTCACCTTCAACTCCGCCTCCGCCAACGATCTCCCCGCCGGCCAGTCGCGCATGGCCTTCGATGCCTCCGGAAATCTCTGGATCCCGCACAGCCCCGGCACCCAGGAGATCGGTCCCGACGGTTCGCTGCTCGCCACCAATCCCCTCGTCTCCGGCTCCTACGCGGCCATCAGCCCCACCGACGGCTCCATCTGGGTTGCCGGCCAGGGCCTCTACTACAACAGCAGCCCCGTCAATGACTCAGGCACCAACTACTCCAACCAGGAAGTCTCCGTCGCGCTCGACAGCGCCGGGAATGCCTGGACCGGCAACCAGGGTCCGCCCTCCTTCGGCGAATTCACCGGAACAACCGCCGTTGTCACCAATGCCTACAGTGTCGGCGGTCTCCAGCAGTCCGGCGGCGGCGTAGAAAGCAACGGCATCGCCGTCGATAGCCTCGGCGACGTCTGGACCCTCTGGCGCGATCACTCTCTCGCCGCGGAAATCGACTCCGCCGGCAACGCCATCTCGCTCGCCACCGGTGCCACCGGCCCCAGCCTCTACGCTCCCACCTCCATCGCCATCGACGCATCGGACAACGCCTGGATCCTCGGCCAGAGCAACCAGATCACCGTCTTCACCTCCTCCGCCGCGCTCGCCTCCGGCTCCGGATACCCCACCTCCGGCTTCCTCACCGATCCCCAGGACATCGCCTTCGACGGCGCCGAATATTTGAAGTTGCAGGAGGCCTTGGGCAAACTGCGCAACAAGGGTGGCCACGACTCGCTCGTGATCACTGGTAAAGCGGCGTACGTGATGGATGTGGATCGTGGAACAGTCGTAACCGCAG
>JAZKBC010000265.1:26752-38729 GCA_040388825.1 Acidobacteriota bacterium
CTCTGGATCACCAGCGGCGCCGGACAGGCACTCTACTCCATGAACGCCTCCGGCGCACTCACCTCGCCTTCCAACGGATACGCAGCCGTCACCCAGTACCCCACCTTTATCGCCATCGATGGCGCCGGCGACGTCTGGATCTCGGACGCCAACACCGCCACCATCGGCGAGTTCATCGGCCTCGCCACTCCAGTCGTCACCCCCATCACCCCCGGCAAGCTGGCCACCCGCCCCTAGGCCAGGAAATGACGGGTGACCGGATTAGCAGCGGGCTTTAGCCCGCGGTAACCGAAGCGCCCGGAGGGCGGGCTTTAGCCCCGGCCCGCCGGCGCTTCGATCTACGCCGCTCAATTCGTCCCCAGCATCCCGCCCAGCAACTGCGACGCCGAGTCCTTCTTCTCCCCCTTCGACACCACCAGCTCCACCACCGGCGCCGTCACATCCGCGTCCGTCACAATCACGCTCGTCTTCCCATCCTCGTAGCTCCGAATCGTCTTCTGCGCCGGCCCGAACATCCCCATGACACCCTTGCCCTTGGTCTCCGTCTTCGGCTTCGGCTCCGTATCTTCGGCTCCATTCACCTCCACCGAGTACGTCCCCGGAGGCAGCAGCGTCACCACATAATTCCCCGCGGCATCCAGCGACGCCATCCGCGTAAACTCCTTGTCCGTCGCATCCTTCAGCGTCACCACGCCCGTATTGATCCCGTGATGGTCCTCAATCGACGCCACATGCCCCCGCACTGAGTGCATGCCGTTCAGGTTCAGCGTAATCGCCTCATCGCCCACCTCCTCGCCGCCCTTCAGCGTTACCGACTTCGCATCCCCCGCATGCATCGCACTCGGCGCATACACCGTCAGCGGAGTCGCCGAAGCCATCATCCGCGCCAGGCTCCCTGAAGCCCCCAGCCCCATCTGCCCGCTCGTCTTGATCTGCGCCGTCACCAGGTACTCACCCGGAGCCAGTCCCGAAATCCTGTAATGCCCCTGGTCATCGCTCATCGAAATCAGCGACAGAATATTGCCGCTCATCGCCAGCATCCCAAACTGCGTCGGCGACTGCTGCTCTCCCTTCACCGCCTTCACCTTCACCATCGCTCCCGTCACCGGGCTGCCGTCGTCCCACGAAATCACTCCCGAAATCGCCGCTCCCCGCACCAGCGTCACATCCATCGAGCTCTGGCGGTCCGCCGTCACATGCACCACCGGAACCCCCGCCAGCGGCTTCTTCAAGTCGGCTCCATCCGCAACAGCCGCCTGCACCTGGTTCAGCGGAGTCACATACCCCGCCGCCGACCCAAACACGTAGTAGTCCCCCGGCGCTACATCCGTAGCCACGAAAGCTCCATCCACGCCCGTCTGCGTCTGCACCATGTTCGTCTTGCCCAGCGACTCCATCGCCGCCTGCACCGCCTTCATCTGCGCCTCTTCGCCGGCTCCCGCATCCACCTTCGGAGTCGTCGACACCTCCGCCGGCACACCAAACAGCACCACCGTCGCAAACCGCGCCGGCCGCTGCGTGTCGCCGCAAACCACACGCCCCGCCACGCTTCCCATCCCCGCCGCTGAAGCCGTCTCCTGCGCCGCCACCCGCGATCCCATCAGCGTCGCCAGCACCAGCACAACGATCGCCGTCGCCACCAGCAGCAGCACAGCCGTCCGCATCCATCCACCCGCCCGGCTCATCCCGTTCATCCGTTGATCCGCTACGTGCATCGTCTTCTTCTCCTCTTTCAGTTCCATCGCAATTCTTCGCCTCACTCAACCTACGCCATCCACATCAACCGCAAATCAGCGCATTTCCTGTTCGCATTACGGATTGCAATATGTATATTGCAATCCGTAATAATTGTCAAATAACCCCGAACCCTTGACGCCAACCCAACCCCTCAAGCACCCTCAACTCACATGTCCACCCCTCCCTCCATCGACCACATCAAGTCCTCCATGCGCAACACCTGGATGGCCGGCGACTTCGGCGTCGTCGCCAAAACCATCGCCGGCTCCGCCGAAGCCTTCGCCGGCCGCCTCCACCTCCCCGCCGGCATCCACGTCCTCGACGTCGCCACCGGCACCGGCAACCTCGCGCTCCCCATCGCCCGCGGCGGCTCCATCGTCACCGGAGTCGACATCGCCCCCAACCTCCTCGAGCAGGCCCGCACCCGCGCCGCCGAAGCCGGCCTCCCCGTCCAGTTCGACGAAGGCGACGCCGAAGCTCTTCCCTACGCCGACGCCAGCTTCGACGCCGTCGTCACCATGTTCGGAGCCATGTTCGCCCCCCGCCCCGAGCTCGTCGTCTCCGAAGCCGCCCGCGTCCTCAAACCCGGCGGCCTCCTCGCCATGGCCAACTGGAACCCCGCCAGCTTCACCGGCTCCATGTTCAAGCTAGGCCACAAACACATCCCACCCACCCCCGGCATCCAGCCCCCGGTCCTCTGGGGTGACGAAGCCACCGTCCGCCAGCGCCTCGCCCCTCACTTCACCAGCATCGAAACCACCCTCATCCCCGTCGACTTCGATCTCCCCACCAACCCCGCCGGCGCCGTAGCCTTCTTCCGCAAGTACTTCGGACCCACCCAGGTAGCTTTCTCCCGCCTCGACGAACCCGGCCAGGCCGCCTTCGCCGCCGACCTCGAAGCCCTCTGGTCCACCCACAACATCTCCCCCGACCCCACCAACCACACCCTTATCCGCAACGAGTACCTCGAAGTCCGCGCCACCCGAATCTGATCCGATCCGCTGAACCGCACCAGTCTTTCGCTCGCACCCCGCAACACTCCGTCATCCTGAGCGAAGGCTCGCGGCTTCATGCGAGCCGCAGCCGAAGAGCCTGTCCTGAGCGAAGTCGAAGGAACCTGCTTGCTGATCGCCTCGCCACGACTGTTCATCCCTTTTCGACCACGGGATCGCCCTGGCCTTTCGCTAGCACCCACCACAAATCTGTCATCTCGCCGAAGCGTCAGGTCTTTGTAACGCGCAGTAGCGAAACCTGCAGATTTGTTGGTGGATTTCGCGCAAACAAGTCCGATGACGAGAAAAGCGTTTGTCAGGACGGATATCTCTGGCTCCTGCGCGCCCTTCTCTTTTCGCTCCAGCACTTGTAACCCGCGATTATTCACCTCTCGGCCAACCCGGATTCATCGAAGCACTGTGCGCTCATGAAGCCGCACACCTTTTCTTTTCCGAACGGATGGGTAGTAGATCACTTTGGAGTGATGCGTAAGTCGGTCCGCATCATTTGGCCGACTTTTGAATAGAGCTATTCAGGTCGAAGCTCGACTCGAGCGCCTTTTTTGCGTCCGGCTGCCCCTGCGCGGCGGCATCCTTCATCAGCGCTTGCCCCTTGGCGACGTCCTTCGTGACGCCGTGACTTCCCTCCAGGGCCAGTCTCGCCCTGATGTATAGCGCGTCGGGGCTCACCATTCCGTCTAGATTCTGCATTGCGGCGGCGTTGTCGACTGGCCCACCTTCCCCGGTGAGCTGCATGACACCCAGTTCGAGATACGCCGCAGAAATGGAGTTCTTTTTGGCCAGCTCGAGATTGCGACGCTGCCATTCTGGCTGATGATTCAGGCAGGCTGCCAAAGCGTAAAGGTAGGGCACCATTCCATCCCGGTCGTCCTGGATCTTTCCCGCGTTGGTCTGGAGCGCCTTCTGAAAAGCTGCGGGGTCCTTCTTGTAGTTCGCGAAGGCGTATAGCATGCGCGCCATCGGCATCGTTGCGGTTTCAAAGGGACCGTCTGCGTACTTGACCTTGTCGGGGTTCGCCGCTTTAGCCGCCTCCGCTTTCTCAAGCATCTGGCCAGCCTTCTCAATGTCGATCGGCACATTCCAGCCCACGAGATACATCTCTGCCGCCAGGGCATAGACAGCCTGATCCTTCGGCTTCGCTTGATGCTCGATGACGTTCATCGCGTCTTCTCTGTGTTTGCGGTCCCGCTCGCTTATCAGGTGAGCGTTGTTACCCTCTCTCCAGTAATCCGTTACAAAGACATCGTATTTCCAGCTTGCCAGCACGTTGTCCGTCCGCGACGTCATAGGCGGGAACGACCCGACGCTGCTGCGGTGATAGGGATGGGCCGCCACATAAGATTTTGCCTCGACATCGCCAGCGGCTGCAGCCTTCTCGATCATGGCGCGTCCAAGCTCATCGTTCCGCACGACCGCGTCACCCATGTACATCATCATGCCCGCCTGAAAACGGGCGCGAGGATCCTTGTCGGCAATGCTCTGCCAGACTCGAAATGCCTCTGGTTTGTCCACTGAACCGCTATAACCGCTGTAAAGCGTGCGGCCATACTCGTATCCCGCATTCACGTCCCCTGCCAGATAGCCGGCCCGGAAGCGGAGATACATGTCATAACGTTTCATGACCGCAGGATCTACATGGCCTTCGTTCAGGTTCGGCTTCACGTACGGCTTGAAGCCGTCAGCCAGCTTCTTCGCCAGGGCGTCCGTGTCGATGGGCTGATTCATCACCGCGCCCGCGTTGCTCGTTGGCTGCGCCCGCTCCGCCGCGCTCTTCAAATCGCGCTCGTGTTCACTCAAGTTGCTGTTCTGCGAGGTCTGAGCACCCGCCGACGACAGGCCGCAAACGAGTATGCCGACCAAAATCATTTCTCTCTGCTTCATGCGATCTCCACGCCGGCCAAGTTGGAACCGACAATACTTAACGCCGGATATCAGCGACGATCATTTCATACAGCCGCTATAGTTCCTCGGCTCCGCGCCTCAATTCACCGGTCGGCCACCCTCATTGCTGACATAAACCGTAGTTTCTACGAACAACGACGCTGTCTTGGCAGCCACTCCAGCCCGCAATGGGAGCAAAGGAGATTTACGACGAGCATTACGAACAACTGGTTATAGACCCGAACACTATAAGGGATGTTCTGACAAGGCACGGGAACGT
Organism: Acidobacteriota bacterium; assembly: GCA_040388825.1. Classification (GTDB taxonomy): domain Bacteria; phylum Acidobacteriota; class Terriglobia; order Terriglobales; family Acidobacteriaceae; genus Granulicella. The sequence goes on from JAZKBC010000265.1 coordinate 31,664, forward strand.
GCACGCATCGCGCATCGTCCCCGCGGCAACTAGGCATTCGATGAAAGCACTATCGACAAGGCACTCACCGACACCGGATTAGTACCGATATGTCGGCTTCCCGGAAGTGATGGCCGGATAACGTCTGGGGCTCGCAATAGTCCCTGTCCCCAACGCCCTGCTCCCTACTCCCTGCCTTCAGACAACCAATCCCCACCAATCTCCTCTAAACTCCTTGGGTCGCTCAACGGGCTAAGGCTCGACGCAGCGACAACGGAACGGCGCAAGCAATCGAGCAGCAACGTGCCCAACCGCAAGAAAGGTCCCAATGCGTGGATTGAAAGCTATCCTCGGGGCAGCCGTAGTCGCCTCCGCACTTTTCGTCATCCCTTCCGGTTCCAGTGGAACCGCTTCCGCTCAGATCAGCTTCAGCTTCAACATCGGAAACCCGCCCGCCTGCCGCTGGGGCTACTACGATTACCCTCCCTATCGCTGCGCCCCGCGCGGCTTCTACGGCCCCGGCTACTTCTACAACGGCATCTTCCTCGGCGTAGGCCCCTGGCATGAGTGGGGTTACAACCACGGATGGGGCGGCCACCGCTTCGACAACGGCCGCGGCGGACGCTACGTCCCCTACTCCCACGGTGACTACAGCCACGGCCACGGCCGCCGCGACGACCAGCCCTGGCATGACGACCACCGCGACAACGGCAACCACTACGGCCAGGACAGGAACGGCGGCCATCCCGACAACCATGGGAACGACAACCGCGGGAATGGCAACCACGGAAACGACAACCACGGTCATCCCGACAACCAAGGTCAGAACGATCATCGCAACGACCACCACTAACCCTTAGCGCCTAACCCTTAGCCCAGCAGGCCAGCGGCGGAGCCATCAAGCTTCGCCGCTTTCTCTTGGCCCCCGTTCCCCGCCCTGCGCATCGCCACCGGTGTCTCAAATTGACCACCGTACAACCATCCCTTCCTCCAGCCACCCTAAACCCCTAGTTCGTTCTTTCCTGCGGACCCGGACAATCCAACTATCCAGCGCCTCTTTCCTCTGGAAGCTAGACCTCCGAGAGAAAGGTTCACCATGCGCGCATTCAAGGCTCTTCTGGCAGCATCGGTCATCACCGCTGCGATCGCGATCGTACCAGCCGTCCAGGCCCAGATCTCCATCAACATCGGCATCCAGCCCACCTGCGGCTACGGCTACTACGACTATCCCCCCTACCAGTGCGCTCCCGTCGGCTACTACGGCTCCGGCTACTTCTACAACGGCATCTTTCTCGGCGTAGGCCCGTGGTCCAACTGGGGTTACGGACACGGCTGGGGCGGCCATCGCTTCTCAAACTCCGGCGGCGGCCACTACATCGCCAACTCCCGCGGCAACTACAGGAACTCTCGCAGCTACGCCCCCGCGCGCTCAAACTACAACAACGGAGCCGCCCGCAACTACCCGGCCCCGCGCCCCGAGCCGAATCGCGGCCCCGCCCCCAACCGCAACAACGCAGCTCCGGCACGCAACAACGGCGGCGGCCAGCCAAACCGTGGCGGCGGCGAACAGCACGGCGGCGCAGCACCTCAGCACGGCGGCGGCGGTGAAGCCCACGGCGGCGGTGGCGGTGGACAGCAGCACGGCGGCGGCGACCACCACTAAACAACCAATATCAACCCTGCAATCAGCAACTTGCAGGAAAACCCTCTTGACAGACCCTGTATAATAAAAACAGAGCAACGCACAAAAGCCCGGCCACAAGCCGGGCTTTTGCTTTATCCCTTGGGTCACGACCCGGACTTCCGGGAGTCCAGACCTAACCCCAATCGCTCGAAGACTTTAGCCAAAAAGTCCGGGGGGGAGGGGGGCCTACCCCCGACCCAGCTCCGCCCGCACCCGCGTCATCGTCTCCAGGTAGAAAGCGAGGTTATGAATCGAGTTCAGCATCGCCCCCAGCGGCTCCCCGCAAACATAAAGGTGCCGCAGATAAGCCCGCGTGTACCGTGCACAAACCATGCAGGAGCACCCCGCATCGATCGGCCCCTGGTCCTCCACGTTCTCCACCTTCTTGATGTTCATCCTCACCACCGCACTCGCTCGATCGGCTGGATCCTCCCGCCGGAACAGCAACCCATGCCGTCCCGCCCGCGTAGGCAGCACGCAGTCCATCATGTCCACGCCCATGCGAGCGTACTCCTCGATCTCATCCGGGTACCCCACCCCCATCACGTACCGCGGCTTGTCCTTCGGCAAATGTTCAAGCGTCAGCGCAATCATCTCCCGAGTCACCTCACGAGGCTCCCCCACCGCCAGCCCTCCAATCGCATACCCCGGAAAGTCCATCTCCACCAGCCGCTCCGCCGACTCCTTCCGCAAATCCCCATACATCCCACCATGCACAATCCCAAACAAAGCCTGGTGCCCCCCCAGCTCCTCACCCCACGGCACCTCGCTCCGATGTTCCACCCAATAATTTTTCGATCTCGCCGCCCACGCATGCGTCAGTCCCATCGACTGCTTCGTCCGCTCCCAGCTCGCCGGAGTCTCCACGCACTCGTCGAACACCATCATCACGTCCGCGCCGAGTGCAATCTGCACTTCCATCGAGTGCTCCGGCGAGAAGAAGTGCTTGGACCCATCCAGATGCGAGCGGAACTCCACGCCTTCATCGGTAATCTTCCGCAGCTTCGCCAGCGAGAACACCTGGAACCCACCCGAATCCGTCAGCATCGGCCTTCGCCAGCTCATGAACCGGTGCAACCCACCCAGCCGCCGAATCACCTCATGCCCCGGCCGCAAGTACAGGTGGTACGTATTGCCCAGGATGATCTCCGCCCCGAGCGACTCCACCACATCCTGCGCCACCGTCTTCACAGTAGCCGCCGTGCCCACCGGCATGAACACCGGAGTCTGCACATCCCCATGCGGCAGGCGGAGCACACCCCTCCGCCCCCCACTATCCTTCGTCTTCAAAACATCAAGCTGGAGCGACATCGCTCCTTATTGTAGGTCGTTGATCGCGTTACTGCGGCTGGTTGGAGTTCTCCTGCTGCTTCTCCGCTTCAGCCTTCGCCTTCGCAGCATCGCGCTCGGCCTCGGTGCTCTCCTGCTGCGCGTCACGCTCGGCCTTGTGTTTTTCCTTCTGAGCCTCGCCCAGCTCCTTGCGTGCGTTCTCCATCTCCCGGTCAAGATCGATCTTCATCTTCCCCTTGTCGAAGGTCTTGAACTGTTCCCCATCCTGCAGATGCTTGAACCGCATCGCGCCCATCTCCGCCTGCATCTTCGGCCCGATGGTTTGCAGCCGCGCCATCGCCGCTTCCATCGCCGCAAACTGTGCCGGGTTGATCGCCGCCAGTGAGCCAAACTCTCCCATCGGCCCAAACGACATCCCACTCATCTCGCTCTGCCCCGGACCATAACCGCGCATGATCGTGTGGATGAACGTCAGCTGCTTCGGCTCGACGGTGATGATCGCCTGCTCGCGCAGTCCATCCGTGCGCCGCTTCTGGCAGATGTCGGTCGATTCGCCCGTCTTCAGGTCGCGCGTATGGATGGAGCAGTGCCAGTCACCGCTGTTCAGCTTCTGCCGGAAGCGGTCCACATCCGCCATGTTGTACATGCCCGGCTTGTCGTACTCATAGCTGCGAACGACGTTCAGCACCATGCCGTGCGCCTTTTCCTTGTCCTTGCCGCCCACCATTGCCAGCGTGTCCGGATCCATGGTGACCTCGTTCACATCGCTCGCGTTCTTCTCAAACACCTCGGTGCCGGCGAACAGGTCGTCCTTCGCAGCCTCCGTGCTTGCCTGTGCACCTTCAGCAGGGGCTGCTTCAACCCCCGCAATCTTCGGAGCCGGCGCAGCCGAGACCACCACGGGTTCCGCTGCACGAGCGATCGCCACACCTGCCGCGAACAACGCCGCTGCAGCCAAAATCTTCACCATCTTCTTCATCGTCGTCTCCATCGTCCTTGCCTCCGTTGCCCTTCTTTACTACTGATCCAGATCAATCCCTGCGCGCTTCAACTGCGCCCGGGCCTTCTCCATCGCCTGGTCGGTAATCCGCTGCGACTCCTCAAACTGCTGCGTCGCCAACACTCGAGCTTTCTCCCGCCGCTCATGCACCTGGCTGGCCATGAACACGCCCGCTACCAGCGATGCCGCCAGCGCTCCGCTGACCCAGGTCCGCGTCTGCGGCGAAATCCACTGCCGCCGCAGCATCACCAGCACCTTGCCCGTTCCATGGTCTGCGTGGCGAAGCCCTGAGCGGGGGGCATCCGCCACGCTCGCTGCCCGCGCCATAACGCGGTCAGCGAATCCTTCCGGCGCGTCCAGATGCTTCATCGCTTGCGCCAACCTTTGCTCGAACTCGTTCATCTCTTCCGGCCCGTTCATCGCACGTACTCCCTCATCGTTACTGCTGCTTTCTTCCGCAGCAGTTGTAATCCTCTTTGCAGATTGCTCTTCACCGTAGCCACCGGCTGTTGCAGCAACTGCGCAATCTCTTCAGGCAGCATGTCTTCCTGGTACCGCAGAACCACCGCCACGCGCATCGGCTCCGGCAGCGTTCGCAGCAGCTCTTCCAGCAGCGCCACAACCGCCGCGCTCAGCGCTTCGGAGTTCTCCTCCTCGTGCTGCCCTTCTACAAACTCTTCGGCCGACGCCTCCGGCTGGCGCGTCCGCTTTCGCAGCACATCGGTCGCGCGGTTCACCGTCACCCGCCGCAGCCAGAACTTCGTATGGTCGGCGCTCTCCAGCTTGTCGCCGCCGCGAAACAGCTCGAGGAACACATCCTGCGCGACTTCCTCCGCCGCGCCATGCTCGCCGGTAACGCGCAGCGCCAAAGAGAACACCATCCTCTGATGTGTCTCGACCAGCCTGCGAAACTCCCCGGACTCGATAGCCATCTACGCCTTCACTTGCCTATACGACGGCCCAGGGGCCCGCGAATGCAAAATCTTCGCGGCGCTCCTAGTTTTCTTTCGGACCCACCCACCACCCACGCAAAATCAATAACTTACAAAACCTACGGAGCCACGGGCTCCTCCGCCATCGCCACCGCCTGCACCACATTTGGAGCCACATTCAGCGCATGCAGCGCTGACCGCGTCACCTCCTGGTTGCGCACGATCGACTTGATCACCGCCTTGGCGCGAATGTCGCTTACCACATGCACCGTCCGCCAATGCCCATCGATATCCGCCTTCGTCGTCGCGAAGTTGCTTCCGGCGTGCACTGTAACCAGTCCCATCGCCAGGCTCTCATCCTGCGGCAGGCGGCCTTCGATGTGGTGCAGCCGAAGGTCCTTGCGGTCGACCAGCATGTACCCCGTCATGCCGTGCAACACCTTCGCCTCCATCCCGCTCGGAGAGTACGCCGGATCCGGCCGGAAATCGATCCTCCAGTCCGGGCCCTGCTCCCGCATGTTCTCCAGAACAAATCCCTTCGTCAGCAATGTCAGCATCTGCCGCGCGTGCACCTCTTCATCCTTCTGCGCCGCCGACTGCTTCTCAAACGCATCCGGATCCGCAACCACATCGGCCAGCCGCCCACGCTCGCGTCCCGACTGGTCCTGCGACAGAGCCTGCCCGTCGATCGCCATCAGGAACCGCACTCTCCCGATCGGAGTCTCCACCACGTGCTCCGTCCAGGCATGCCCCCCAGTGCGGTCCGACCGCTCCACCGAAAGGTAGCTATACGGCGGCTTGTGCGACTCCTCATCCAGCTCGCGTGCGATCATCGTGTTCACAACATCGCGCACGGAAGGCGTCTGCGCCCGCAACGCAATCCCGCCCAACCCAAACGCGGCCACCGCAACAACGGCCCCCAACCTGAATCCACGTCCGGTCATCCACACTCCATTTCACCTACTGTCTGTCGGACGCTCAAAACTGCTCTGCCGGTCATCCGAAAGTCGAAGATACATGATCGAATTGCGTGAAATTGTCGTCATTTCGTCACCACGCCAGCGAGTGTTCGACCTCGCCCGCTCCATCGAGGTCCACCTGCTCGGCAACACGCACTTCGGCGAGCAAGCGACTGCCGGAACCTGCACCGGTCTCATTGGCCCCGGCGAGCAAGTGACGTGGCGCGCGCGACACTTCTTCATCCGCCAGCATCTCACCAGCGCCATCACGGCCTTTGACCCACCCACCTACTTCCAGGACACCATGCAGCGCGGCGCCTTCAAGTCCATGCAGCACGACCACTACTTCCGCGAGCTCAATCCCGCCGCCGATGGCTCACCCCGCACCGAGATGCGCGACGACTTCCGCTTTTCGGCCCCGCTCGGTCCTTTTGGCTGGATAGCCGAACGTGTCGTCCTGCGCCGCTACATGCGCAACCTGCTCCGCGAGCGCAACGCCATCATCCAGCAGGTTGCCGAGTCCGGAGAATGGCAGCGCTATCTTCCGCACGAATAACACGACTCAACGGCTGGTCCGGTCCTCGAACTCCGTCTGGTCCATCTGCATCATGCGCGTATCCGGCTGGCTTTCGCCGCGCAGGATCGCCGTCTCGTACAGCAGCGTCCAGCGCAGCCGGAAGGTCAGACCCTGGATCGCAACCAGCGTGTCCGACGCCGTATCGCCCAGTCGCGCCGCCTCTTCCGCATTCAGAGACCAGGAGTCTCCGTCGGCGCCCGCCGCCGAAAACCGTTTCCTCATCGCCGCAATCCTGTTGCAACCGTCGGCCACCTTGTCCCGCGACACCTCCAGCAGCTCGTTGTTGTGCCCCAACCGCGCAATCAGCCGTGCCTGCTCCACCGGCAGCAGCGCCACCATGCCACTCTCGCGCGCCGTCGTCCACACCGCTTCGGACGGCGCAAAGTATCGCACCGCCGCCGTGCCTACGGAACCCGGTAAACAAGGCGGCGGCGGCAGAACCAGGCTTCCCGAGTTCACTGAATCGCGCTTCCTCGAAACGGCCGCGATCGCCTGCTCAAACCACCCCTCCGTCTCCTGCATTCGCAGATCGCGCTGAATGATCTGCCGGTTCTGCTCAGCTTCCATGCGCAGGTCCTCCTGCAACTGGTGCCGCTGATGGCGATGATGCATCCACTCCACGCTCTGCTCCAGACCAATGGCCAG
>JAZKBC010000266.1:0-3757 GCA_040388825.1 Acidobacteriota bacterium
GAGGTGGTGGTGAAGGAGATGGGGCCGGAGGCGGAGGCGCTGTTTGCGCGGCTGAAGGAGTGGAGGACGGAGGTGGCGCGGCCGACGAAGACGCCGGCGTTCATGATTCTGGCGGATGCGGTGATGCGGGGGATTGCGGCGGTGGGGCCGAAGACGCTGACGGAGTTGCATGGGGTTTCTGGAATGGGGCCGGCGAAGGTGGATCGGTATGGGGCGGCGATTCTGGCGGTGTGCCGGGGAGAGGCTGGTGCGGTGGGTAAGGTGACGGGGATTTCTGCGACGGCTGCGGCGAAGAAGAGGGAGAGTGGGCAGATGGAGCTGCGCGGTGCTGCGGCTCCAGCGCGGGTGGAAGATGTGCAGGCATTTGTGCGGCGGCCTCCTACGGCGAAACCGGTGATGCTGGCACCGAAGATGCCGGAGGCTGTTCCTGCGGCGTTGAGTCCGGCACAGGTGGAGCTGGAGGGACGGCTGCGGGCCTGGAGGGCGGAGGAGGCGAAGGTGGCGGGGTTGCCGTCGTTCTTTATTTTGAGCGATACGGTGCTGAAGGGGATTGTGGTGGCGGGGCCGCGGACGGTGGCGGAGCTGCGGGCGGTGAGAGGGATTGAGGCGGAGAAGGTGGAGAGGTTTGGGGCGGCGGTGGTGGGGATCTGTGCGGGGTAGGTGGGCGCTGGCGGGTGCGGTGGGTGAAGCAGGTCCTCTCCGAGGATGACAAGCAAGAAAAGCAACGGCAAAATCAGAGGCCATCTAGGGGCCATTCGCCTTCCTGGGGAATTGTGCAAATGCGAGCAAAATACCGAGGTCCTTCACTGCGTTCAGGATGAGGGTTCACGTAGGGCGGTGGCGTTGCGGGACGGGATGAGGTGCTAAATGGGCGGCGGGGCGGCGAAGTGTGGGTTGATGGTGGATTCTTGTGTGGGAATTTCGGATTCTGATGAGAAGATGTGCTCATGGATATGAGCGGGTTTGGTGTGGCGATTATGGCGGCCGGCAAGGGGACGCGGCTGAAGTCGAAGAGGCCGAAGGTGCTGCATGAGATCGGCGGGCAGGCGTTGCTGCTGCACGTGATTGACGCGGCGAAGACGCTGGTTCCGGTGGAGCGGATTTACTGCATCATTGGGCACGAGGCGGCGCGGGTGCGGGCGGCGGCGGACTGGATGCATGTGAAGTTTGTGCTGCAGTCCGATCAGCGTGGGACCGGACATGCGCTGCAGATGGTGAAGGCAGAGTTTGAGCTGAGCGGAGAGACGCCGCCGGAGCATCTGCTGGTGCTGAGTGGGGACGCTCCGCTGATTCAGCCGGAGACGATTGCGGAGATGGCGGCGTTTCATCTGAAGCAGAAGGCCGCGATGACGATTTTAACGGCGGTTCCTGCAGACCCGACGGGGTACGGGCGGGTGCTGCGGGCGAAGTATGGAGCGCCGGACGTGGCGGCGATTGTGGAGCAGAAGTCGCTGAAGCCGGAACAGAAGGATTCGCCGGAGATCAACTCGGGGATCTATTGCTTTCGGACGAAGGCGCTGTTTGAGCAGCTGGGGAAGCTGTCGACCGACAATGCGCATGGCGAGTTTTACCTGACGGATGTGGCGGCGCTGCTGGTGGCCGCGGGTGAACGCGTGGTCGCGACCAAGGCGGGGAGTGTGGATGAGGTATTGGGAGCGAATACGATCGCCGAGATGATGCACCTGGACGCAGCGATGCGGCTGGCTACGGCGAAGCGGCTGATGGCGGAGGGAGTGACGATCTTCCGGCCGGATACCTGCGTGATTGATGCCGGCGTGGAAGTTGGGCCGGATACGGTGATTGAGCCGTATGTGCAGTTGCTGGGCAAGACGAAGGTGGGGGCGGAGTGCAGGATTCGGTCGTACTCGGTGGTGCAGAACTCGACGCTGGGAGACTGCGTGCTGGTGCGGAATGGGTGCGTGCTGGACGAGGCAACTGTCGCCAACGGCGCGCAGCTGGGGCCGTATGCGCATCTGCGGCCGGGGAGCGATATCGGCGAAGAAGCGCATATTGGGAACTTCGTTGAGACGAAGAAGGTGAAGATGGGCATGCGGTCGAAGGCCAACCATCTGAGCTACCTGGGCGATGCGGTGATTGGGGATCGCGTGAATGTGGGGGCGGGGGCGATTACCTGCAACTACGACGGCGTGAATAAACACACGACGACGATTGGCGATGGAGTATTTGTGGGGTCGGATTCGACGCTGGTGGCGCCGATTACGATTGGGCAGGGGGCGTACATCGCGGCGGGATCTTGCATCACAGAGAATGTGCCGGCGGGAGCGCTGGCGCTGGGGCGGCAACGGCAGGTGACCAAAGAGGGTTGGGTTTCGGCGCGGCAAGCTGTGAAGGGTAAGAACTAATGGAGAAGCTGAGCGAAGAAGCACTGGCGAAGGCGGTCGAGCGGCTGGAGGGATGGTCGCTCCAGGCCGGGGAACTCGTGCGGGAGTTCAAGTTTGCGGATTTTGTGGGGGCGATGGCGTTTGTGAATCGTGTAGCGACAGAGGCGGAGGCGGCGGGGCATCATCCGGATATTGATGTTCGCTACAACCGCGTGCGGCTGGGGCTGGTGACGCATGATTCGGGCGGAATTACGGAAAAGGACGTGGAAATGGCCGGGCGATTGAACGGGGTATCGATCCAGTGAATGGGGACGAACGGGGCAAGCGTTTGACGACTGGCGAAGTTGGTGTGTTATATTGACTCATTGCAAGGCGTCGTTGGAAGCAACAATGCCTGCGAGACATTTTTCGAGTCGGTGGGTTTGATTCGAAAGCAAGTTGCGTCACTGGCCTCCCGGCATGGACAAAACACCGTTCATGCCGCCTTTTTTTGTTTGCTGAAGGATGAATGGCCCGATGACCTCTTCCCTTCGTGATGCGGATGACTTTTATGCGGTGGCGATCCGGCGGATTTTGCTGGGTGTGATGTTCTGCGTGGTGATGGGGGCGGCGGGGGTGGAGGCGATGTATCGACTTCCCTGCTTTGCGGAGATGCGGATGGCCTGGCGTGCGGATGCGGGGCGCTTCCCTTTTACGATTTTGTGCTGGAGCCGACATTTGTTTGGGGGGAGCTTGCTCAAGATGCGGCTGCCGGAGTTGCTGGCTCTTGCGGTTGTGCTGACTGGGTTGTTGTGGTGGGTGCGGCGGATATCGGTGCGGGTGATGTTGTATAGCGTTGCGACCGTCGTGACGGCGGTGGGGCTGGTGATGGTGCGTGAAGTTCGCGTGATGCGGGCGGAGAGGCATGCGGTCTTTGAGCTGCGCGACGGCGTTGAACGGATGCTGGCGCCGGGTGAAGACCTGGTGGTGGACGACGAGCGGCTGGCGTGGCTGCTGGACTGGTACGGCTCGGCCAATGAGAAAGCTGCGCTGACCGTGCCGGACGTGGACTCGGAAGCAGTGTGGGACGCGAGAAGTTTTGAGGGGCTGGGCGAAGGTGGCGAAGCTGTGCTGGTGGGCAATCGCAGCGAGTTTTCCGAGGGATTGCGCGGCAAAGGATTGTCCGTGCGCAAGGGCGATGTTGTCTCGGCAGAGGCGCTGGCGATGCTGTCGCGGATGTACGGCGAGGATGTGGGGGTTTACTTTGTCACGCGCGGCGGGGGCGACGTATCATCAAAGCCATGAAACGAGTGCTTGGCGGTTTGGCGGTTGCGTTAATCGTGGTGGGAGCGTCGGCGCAGTTTTCGGCGTCGGCGAATGATGTTCCGGCGTATCACGCGGCGGCTCCGAAAGAGGCGATGCCTTCATTGCTGCAT
>JAZKBC010000266.1:3767-23944 GCA_040388825.1 Acidobacteriota bacterium
GAAACGCTGCTACGACAATCCCGCCTGCCCCAGGGTGACGGCGTACAAGATGGCGGCGCGGGTTCCGACGGTGCTGTACCAGGAGCCCTGCTATTGCAGGTGCGATCGGGCGATGGGGCATACGAGTCTGCATAGTTGTTTTGAGGTGCTGCATGGAGCAGAGTGCTCGACGTGCATGAAGGAAGGTGCGTATACGTATCTGGAGACGAAGAAGGGGCGTTCGCCGGCGCAGATTCGCGCGGGGATTGAGCGTGGGGAGTGGGAGAACATCAACCTGGAGTCGCTGACGCTGTAAGCCGGCTGGGAGGTTGGTGATGGGCTGGCTTTTCTGGGCAATACTTTCGGCGATCTTCGCGGCGGCGACAGCGATGCTGGCGAAGGTGGGCGTGGAACACATCGACAGCAATCTTGCGACGGCGATTCGGACGACTGTGGTGCTGGTGTTTACGTGGGCGATTGCGCTGGGGATGGATTCGCACCGCGGGCTGGGAGCGATTGGGCGGCGGGGCTGGATCTTCCTGGTGCTGAGCGGACTGTGTACGGGACTGAGCTGGCTTTGTTATTTTCGGGCGCTGCAGCTGGGGCCGGTGTCGAGCGTGGCGCCGATCGACAAGCTGAGCGTGGCGATTGTGATTGTGCTGGGGTGGCTGGTGTTTGGCGAGCAGATGAGTGCGGCCAAAATTGTTGGTGGTTTACTGATTACCGCGGGTGCGGTGGTGATTGCGTTTGCGTGAGGATGGAATGAAGCGATTGATGTTGGCAGGTTTGATGGTGCTGGGGCTTGCGGCCTCGGCGATGGCAGAGACGCGGTTGACGATGAATGTGGGTGGGGCGGCGGTGCCTCGCGTGGTGGATGGAGCGAATGAGTGGGTTTACCAGTGGCCGGGGATCTATTTTGAGGGGCGGTTTCACGGTGATTCCGTAGCTCTGCACATGGATGACGCCAACAACTGGTTCGATGTGCAGGTGGATGGGCGCACATTGATGGTGTTGAAGCGGCCGGGGAAGACTGTGGTTCGGCTCGAACATCTGGGAGCTGGTGAGCATGTTGTCCGGCTGGAGAAGCGGACAGAGACGCAGGCGGCGACGGGAGCGTTTGGCGGGTTCTTCGTGGAGCGGAAGGAAGATGCGCTGATGCCGAAGGCGCGGGCGCGGAAGATGATCTTTCTCGGCGACTCGCTGACGGTGGGGTATGGGAATACATCGGCGTTTACGAAGTGCAGCAAGGATGAGGTGTTCGAGACGACCGATACGAGTGAGGCGTTCGGGCCGCTGGTGGCGAAGCACTTCGATGCGGAGTATGAAGTGCGGGCGTTTTCGGGGCTGGGGCTGGTGAGGAACTATGGAGGCAAGGAGTATCCGCAGTTTCACCTGGGGTCGCTGTGGCAGAGAGCGATTTTTGAAGATGCGTCGTCGCATGCGGGCGAGTGGGATCCGCATGTGCTGGTGATTGGAATTGGGGGAAATGATTTTTCGACGCAGGTGACGGCAACGGAGAAGTGGAAGACGCAGGCGGAGATGGCGAGTGAGTACTCCGACACGTATGTGGAGTTTTTGAAGGAGCTGCGTTATCTGTATCCACATGCGTTGATCGTGATGACATGGACGAGCGATAAGGATGCTCTGTACACGCAGACTGCGCAGTTTGTCTTTGCGAAGGCGCAGGCGGATGGCGTGGGGAATATGGACCACCTGGAGTTTCCGAAGATGGACCGGACAGGGTGCAATGGACATCCGAATTTGAGGGACGATGCGAAGGTGGCCGAGTTGCTGGAGGCGGTGATTGCGCGGCATCCCGGGGCGTGGCAGGGGAAGTAAGAGGGCGTATACTGGATGTAGTTCTTTGTTAGGCCCAACGCAATGTTGGGGCCGATACCCATCCAGATGGGGGCGTCACGGCTTCGACGGGATTGCTTGCGGCAGAGAGGCATGCCGGGGTGTGGACACCCGTAATCGCTCACAAAACTATAAGTGCCGAACCTCAATTCGCGCTTGCTGCTTAATTAACTAAGTAGCCGATTGCTTCCGCTTCGCCTACGGGCGGATACCAATCGTCGCACAGTAGGCTGGCCCAAGGAGTTCCGTCTGGACGCCAAGGGCGAGATCAATCAGGCTGGTGGCTCGCGCGTCTTCGTCCGTTCCAAGCGCAGGCTACGAGACAAACGTGAACTGGAAAAAGCATGAAGGCTCTCTGTTGACGGTAGTTTCGGACGCGGGTTCAACTCCCGCCGCCTCCACCAATTTTTCACTTCCCTTTTTAAACTCCCATGACTTAGCAGGCCGCCATGCGACTGCTGGTCGCGGTGTGCGCGCAGGATCAGAGGGGAGTGCCAACCGATGTCCGTGCTGTGCAGCAATCCGCGGATCGCCCACGGTTCGCGCGACCGATAAACGCCTGTACGGATCGGTTTCCGGCTCTGGTTGGTGGAAAACCCAAGGTCATTCACGGTCCTTTCTCAATCGTCGTACCCCGAGTAGGCTACTCTGGCAGGTATCGGGACGTTCAAGAGAGGACTGGGGAGAGCTGTGATCTGCCTTGCACGAGGGCCAGGATTTTTGGGTGACGCACGCGACAAGCGGTCAGGAATGGCCGGCGCGATTGCGGCTCAGGGCGGATTCCCGCTGGGGAAAAATGGAGTTGACAATTCTGGCACTTCATCTGTTAGAGTTGCTTCCGTTCGCGGCATGAGAATAGAGAGCCGCTCTAATGGCGCACCCTTGTGCCCGTTAGGGCGGCTTTTTGCATTTTGGTCGAGTGCTGCCCTATTGACGTTGCATGAGGAAGGGTTGAATGGCATGGCAGAGAAGCAACATTCGTGATTGGGAGCGGAGTGTAACCGTGTTCTCCACGACTGCCGTACATCGATCCATCCGCGAAGATTTTTGACAGGTTGCCGGACGGGTGCAGTATGACCCAGCATTCCCGGCGGAAGCACGAATTTTTTGTAGTCCAACCACCGCGCAGGACAACCAGGTGCGGGATATGAGCAGTAGATTTTTGGAGGTCACACCCAACATGCAAATGAAGGGCATTCTTCTCAAGCGGGCAGCACGTCTCGGCGTAATGTTGATGGCGTTGGCAGCATTCGTGGGGCTGGTTCCGTCGGCGAACGCAGCGGCTGGCAACACGGGTCTGAAGATTTACGAGCTTGCAGGTGCAGGCGCTCTTGCGGGAGCGACGTACCGTCAGGACACGATTGTGCTGTTCAACCCGACGCAGGCTGCAATTACCTGCACGGGCTGCGCGATCCAGACGCACAGTGGGACGAGTAACACCGCAGCCTGGAGCGTGTACCAGTTGCCGACGGTCACAATCCCTGCGGGCGGGTTTTACATGATCTCGGCGAGCTCGGCTTCGCTGGCGTCGATCGGTTCTCTGTCACCGATTCCCTATGACTACCAGCTATCGAGCATTGAAGATGGTGGACAGGCGAATGTTCCCTCGACGCAAAACATCATGAGCAGTACGGTAGGTGTTATTGCGCTGACGAGTTCAACGACGGCGCTAACCGCGGGTGGGTCACCCCAGTGCGGGACTGGCAGCCAGTTGTTGGACCTGGTGGGATACGGGTCGACCTTTTCAACCAACTCAGCCACCTCCGCAACACCGGCAAGCTGCTTCGCAGGTTCTGGGGCTGCTTATTACGATGGCGGCTCGGCTATTGGACGGCAGTTGGGAGTTACGCGGAAGAACAAGTGCCTGGACACGTTCGATAATCTGAACGATTTTGTCAACGTCCCGCTGACTTACTACAACTCATCATCGGCTCCACAGGTTTGCCCCACGGGCAACCAGTTGAACGCGATTGTGACGGCGGGCCCGATCAACCCACTTGTGGGCGGGGCGGTGAAATTCAAGGCTGTGATCACACCATCCTCTGTGCCAACAGGCACTGGAGTGAGAGCCTTTCTGAATTTTGACATGCCTTACTACGGCAGCACGCAGTTGGAGCTTTTCGACGATGGCACCCACGGGGATACGACTGCGGGCGACGGCGTTTATTCGCTTTCGACGACGATTCCTTCCAGCGTGGTAACCGGGTATGTCTACCCGGCGAACGTTACGGTGACCGATACGCTAGGCGGCCAGTACATTGGGTCAACCAATCTGTACGTCGGCTTACCGATTCCGCAGTACCTGGGCAACAACAGCATCCGAATCCTTGCGTGGTACGGTGCGGGCAACCTGTCGGCATCGGAGTATGGACGCGATACGGTGATCCTGTTCAACCCTTCACAGGCTCCGATTGAGATGAAGAACTGGTCGCTGCAGACGGATGGAGCGACGGGTGCCTTCACGGCGGTCAGCTATCTGCTTCCGGATGTAACGATCCCGGCGGGCGGCTACTTCGCAATCGCGGGCAGCGGACCGAACTATACCTCAGGTTCAGCCTGCACGAGCACGCACTGTAATACGAACTATGCGTATGACTATGAACTGAAGACGCTGGAAGGCACGGAGACTCCGACCACCAATAACCTCAGCAGCACAGCGGTGACGGTGGCGCTGGTAAGCAGCCAGACTCCGATCGGGACTTGCCCGCTGGCCTCCGCCAGCCTTGTCGACCTGATTGGTATCGGCGCCGACAACGGGACGTCGAACGTGACCTGTTTTGCAGGCAGCGGACAGGCGACCTACACGGCGACCACGAGTCCGGCCCGGCTGGTCAAGGGCGTGAATTACGCCTACGCGACGATCCGCAAGAACAAGTGCGGCAATACGTACAACAATGCAGCCGACTTCATGCTGGGGTACATCGACTTCCAGAACTCCAGCTCGACGCCGGATCCTTGCCCGGTTGGTATCCAGATGGCAGTGACCACGCCAACGGCAACACCGGCGAGTGGTGGCGTGACGGATCCGTCGACGTTCACCGCAACGGTGGTGCCGGCGTCGGGGCCATCCAGCACGGGAGTGAACGTGACGGCGGACCTCTCTAACCTGGGTCTCTCGGCAACGCAGGCTATGTACGACGATGGAACCCACGGGGACAAGACGGCCGGTGATCACGTCTACAGCGTCGCGACGGTTTCGACCACGGGCATCGTTGGACCGGAGCCAGGACTGATTGTGACGGCGACGGACAACCAAGGCAACGCAGCACGTAACCTGATTCCGTATACGATCACGGCCGGCCAGATTGCGCTGTCATCTGCGAAGCAGACGGCCACGGTCAAGGCTGGCGACGTGGCAACGTTCCCAATCACCGTGACCGCTTCGCATGGTTACAGCGGCATTCTCAACATCGTGTGCGTGGGCTCGCCCAACACGAACAACCTGGGCGTGCCAATCAGCACACAGTGCGTGTCGACTCCACCGGAACTGACGATGGGGACTAACGCAACGTCAACGATCTCGTTGGCGATCGCAACGGGCACAACATTCTCGGCCGGGCCTTCACGGTCGCTGATGATCGGATTGCTGAGCATTGCTTCGCTGGGTCTGCTGACGATCGGGATCTTCCGGCGGAAACATCTTCCGGCTGCATTGCTGGTCGTGCTGGTGTCGATGATGACGCTAAACACGACGGCCTGCGGCAAGAACGGTGGCCTCGGGAATACGTCGGCTGCACCAGGCACCTATACCTACGTGGTCACAGCGACGGACTCGAGCACACCGCTGATCTCCGCGTCGATCACTTTCACAGTCACTGTGCAATAGCCAATTTCTCGCGATTGCCTGCCCCATGCGAAGCCTCCTCCATTGCCGCCTACGCCTAAAGCTGAAGCACAATGGAGGGCTTCCGAGGGACAGGAAGAACAGAGACAGCCAAGCAGAAGCACCGGCCGGGATCGCCACTCGAACGAACGCCCCAGGACCGGGAACGAACGTAGATCGCAACGAACTTTCGGGGGAAGACGCAATGCAATGGAATAACGGAACAGCTTATGTTCGACTGGCAGCAGGTGTACTGGCAACGGCCAGCCTTGCAGTGCTTGCGGGCTGCGGAGTCGCTAAATCGACGCCGACGACGAATTACACCGCACCCGTGACCCTACAGGGCCAGGTGTTCGCCGGACGCAACTACATGGCCGGAGCAACGGTGACGGTTTACGAGACGCAGCCGAACGGCGTAGCGACGAAGGGAACCTATGTGGGTTCCGCCAAGCAGCTGGCGCAGGTGACGGCCAACTCAACGGGTGGATGGTCGCTGACGGGGATCACATGCAGCAGCCCGGACCAACTCTACGTAACGGCCTCGGCGGGTGTTCCCTACCCGTCGGGCGAAAGCTTTACGAGCCTCGCGAACAACCCGAACTCGTTGATGATGACGGCGATCGGTGACTGCTCGATCCTTACGTCACAAGCGGTGTCGACCAACGTGACCTCGATCGTGATCAACGAGGCGTCGACTGTGGCTGCAGTCTGGGCACTGCGTCCGTTCATCAGCGTAAACGGAACGACGGTCAACATCACCAGTGACGCTTCCAACTACGGCGGAACGGGCGGTGTCGGGGTGGCGGGCAACTATGCAGGCCTTGCACACGCGTTCCTCAATGCGAACAACCTGTCTCCGTATAAGATTGGCAACTTTGTGCAGTACACCAACGGCGATCCCGATGGAACGCATGGCGGTGGTCTGGTGCCAGTGCAAGAGCTGAACTCGCTGGCGTATGCACAGTACCTTTGCACGATCGGCGGCGACGGCACCAAGGCTGGCGACTTCACTTATTGCACGACGCTGTATGGATTGGCGACGCCTCCGGGTGGAACCGCACCGACGAATTCGCTGCAGGCCTTGCTGAATATCGCGAATTATCCAGCGAACAACGCCCAGGCGATCCTGACTTTTACGCTGACACCGATTCCCCTTTCAGGGCAGACCGGCGGGCAGCAAATCAATGCAGGCGTCTACGTGCCGGCTCTCACCGGTTTCGGCACCTTGACCCTGGACTGGAGCGTGGCGCTCTACTATCTTCCCGGAGACGGAGCTACACCGACTGCGCAGGGATCGCAGGTTCCGATGTACGTAACGGTCGATGCCAATGACGATGTTTACTTCTCCAATCCCATCGCATCGTCCAGCAGTACATCGGCCAATGTGGTGGCGTTGAAGAGCGATGGCACCAACCTGTGGAACTCACCCACAGACACCACGACACTGTTGCAGCCGCGTGCGATTGCAGCAGACGCTCTAGGGCATGTGTGGGTGGTGAATGGTGGAACAGTGGCAGGACAAGGCGTCGTGGAGGAGTTGAATGCGGCGACCGGAGCCACAGTCGCACAGTTCACCTCGACGGCGACGAGCCTTTACGGTTTGGCGGTCGACTCGTTAGGGAATGTCTGGTACACGGCAAACGCAAGTACCGGCCAGAACCTGCACGAGCTGGTGCGCAGCGGGTCAACCTATACCGAAGCGACGTTTCCGGTTTCCCCGAATTCGACGTACCAGTTGTTGCAGGTGCGGCCGGACAGCAACAACAACGTCTGGGCAGCCGGTTATCTGTCTGCTGGCGGCGCAGCGGTTTACTTCCCCAACACCGGAACCGCAGCCGCCCCGACCTATACGGCAGGGCTGAAGTTCGCTCCGGTAACTGGGCCGTCTTCGAGCTACGGTATTACAACCGATGCAGCTGGCAACGGCTGGATCGTTACCAATGGCACGGGCGGCGGCATCTGGAAGGTTGCCGTGACTGGCAGCGGTGCAGCGGCGACGTTGGCCGCAACCAACGTGGCGCCGAATCCCGCAGCGGCTTCACGCTTCATGGATATCGATGGACTGGGCACGATCTGGTACCTGGATAACACTTCGGGCACGAAGCTCTACCAATACGCTCCGGGAGCCACCGCAGCAACCGGCTACTATCCGTGCTACAACGCCGGAACCACGACGGGAACGGGAACGGCAACCAGCACAGTCCAGACGTGCTCGACAGGCATCAGCACCAAGTTCGACCTGGCGATCGACTCTACCGGAACAATCTGGGTGGCCAGCTATGGCAACTCGGGCGGCGGACGCATGACCCAGATTATCGGGCTGGCAGCGCCGACGGTTCCGTTGAAGTCACTGGGCAAGATTGGCGTGATTCCGTAAGTGTGCAGAGACAAATCCTGGAGCTGTCGCGATGAAAACAGACAGAGCGACAGCCCAAAACAACGAGAAGAACCAACGCGGGAAACTAAGGGGTTGGGCTCGTGACAAACAGATACAGGAACAGCATTGCGTTGATTTTGGAGGTTAGACCCGACATGCGATTCAAGAAACTACTCACGCTGACATTGATGCTGCTCACGCTCTGCGTCGGACGGGCATACTCCCAGTTCGACACAGCGTCGCTGGTGGGGCGGGTTACAGATACGACCGGAGCGGTGATTCCGGGGGCCACCGTGACGGCGACGAACGTGGACACCAACGTTGCGATCAGCCGCGTGACGAACAAGGCGGGCGAGTTCAACATTCCGGCGTTGAAGGCGGGCACCTATCGGCTGGAATCGGTAATGCAAGGGTTCGAAAGTTCGATAACCGAGAACATCCAACTGACGGTCGGAACGAACCAGCGCGTCAGCGTAAAGATGGTGGTCGGCAACCAGGAGACGGTGACGGTGGAAGCCGATCAACTGGAGCTGGAGACCGCAACGAGCCAGAAACAGCAGATTGTGACGACTGAAGAGATCGACGCTTTCCCGCTGCAGAACATGGACTATACGGACATGTTGACGCTGTCGACGGGCGTGTCACAGGACGCTTCGGCGCAGGACCTGGGCACGAGCAGCGTGGTGCGCGAAGGCGCCTACGTGGTCAACGGTGAGCGTTCGACATTCAACAACTACCTTCTGGACGGCATTGACAACAACGCGCACGGCGCATCGAACCAGGGCTTTTCCAACCAGGTCATTCAGCCCAACCAGTACAACGTGTCGCAGTTCTCGATTGTGAGCACGCTGCCGGCGGCCGAATACGGGCGTTCGGCCGGCGGTACCTTCAACGTGACGATGAAGTCCGGAACGAACAAGGTCCACTTGATGTTGTGGGAGGCGATTCGCAACACAGTTGCTAACGCCAACGGCTACTTCAAGGCTGCGAGCAACTCCGGCCGAGCTTCACGCACAACCATGATTTTCAACCAGTTCGGCGGCAACGTCGGTGGTCCCCTGTTGCGCGGCAGATTGTTCCTGTTTGCGGATTATGACGGCATTCGCCAAGTGCGCCAGACGGTGAACCAGTCAAACATTTTCAAGGTGAGCGATCACCAGTTGATCGCTTCTCCGAATGCAACGGCGAACACGACGTCGGTGCTCAACCCGTTCACGGGCGCGACGTACGCAGCCGATCGCCCACTGCCTCGCAGCGTCCTGTCTCCGATTGCACTTGCGATTCTGGATTCGTTCCCAATGCCGAATAACAACGGAGCGGGCTCAGGGTCGATCTCGAGCAATTGGTCGGTATTACAGCGGTTTGTGAACAGCCTCGACAAGGGTGACGTTCGCCTGGATATGCAGTTCACTCCGCGCATGTCCGGCTTTCTGCGCGTCAGCCAATCGAAGGAACATGATCTCGACGGACCGACGCAGGGACCTCCTCTCAGCGGAGGCAACAGCTACATCCGCACCATCAATCAACAGGTAGCGCTTGGCCTGACACGGCAAATCCGGGCAACACAGCTTCTCGAAGTTCGCGTGGGAGCGTCCTTCACCAAGGGCGGTAAGCATCCTTATACGCTGGATGACCCACGCACCTTCGGCATCCAGGGATTGCCTACCGATCCGCGCGTGACTGGCGGCTTGACGACGCTGGGTCTGAACGGCTACTCGGGCATTGGCCGCCAGTCGACCAACCCGCAGTGGCAGTATCCGTTCTTCTTCAACCCGAAGGTCACTTACTCCTGGCTGATTGGAAAACATAACTTCAAGACCGGTTATGAATTTGACTACCTCCGCCAGTCGATCCAGGACGTGAACCCGATCTACGGCGACATGGAGTTCCAGAGCTCGTTCACTGGATACACGATCAGCGACTTCCTGTTCGGTGTTCCGAACGAAATCGACCTGACGAACTTCTTTATTGCTCACGTGCGGCAGGGCGGCCACGCAGCTTTCCTGCAGGACGACTGGCGAATTCTTCCGAAACTTACACTGAATATCGGTGTGCGCTATGAGTATGCTTCGCATTTCTACGAGAAGGACAGTCGCTTGTCCAACTTCGCTCCTGATGTGACACCGTTTACCGGTCAACTTATCCGTGCTTCGGCGAGCGGATCGGCCTATCAGAAACAGCTGATCGACCCCGACCTGAATGATTTCATGCCGCGCCTTGGACTGGCGTTTGCGCCCAGTTCGCGCATCGTGTTCCATGCCGGATACGGTATTGGGTATGTTCACTACACGCGTTCGGGCGAGGCGGACAACCTGGCCGTCAATGGACCGCAGGTCAACGCGGCTGTTTACAATCAGGTTCCGGCTTTCTTCAAGACAGCCAATGTGAAGTCATCACCGACATTCTTCACGCTGGATAACGGTTACCCCCAGGGTATGGCGTCGCCGGCTAACTTCAACCTGTTTACGTCGGCGGTGAAGTGGATTCCGCGCAGCTACCGCGATCCATACGTGGAGAGCTACTACGTAGGCTTCCAGTCGGCGCTGACGAAGAAGCTGCTCTTCGACTTGTCGTATGTGGGCAACCACAGTGTGAAACTGCAGGAAGTGGGCGACTATAACCAGCGCACTCCTGACCTGGGAACAGACCCGGTCTCGGGCTACTTCCTGCGTCCCTACGCCAACCTGGGTGACGTGATCGAGACGTTCAACGGCGGCATGAGCAACTACAACGGCCTCCAGGCGCGGTTGCAGGAGAAGGGTCTGCATGGTCTCTGGATGCTGAACGCATTCACGTGGTCGCGCACGTTCGCCAACGTAACCGACTCACTGACCGCTTCGCACGGCTTCTCGGGGAGCCCGCAGGACTACTATCACCTGCACAACGACTACGGCCCCTCGCAGTATGACCTTCCGATCATCAACAACACGGCACTCACGTGGACGCTGCCAGTTGGCCACGGTGGCCTGCTGTTCAAGCATGTTGGCGGGCTGATGAACAACGTCATCGGCGGATGGCAGATTGCTCTGTATAACCAGTTCCGTTCGGGGCCGGCGTTGACGCCGAACTTCACTCCTTCGGGCGGACAGGAGCTGTCGAACTCGGGTGGCGTGCAGTACCGCCCGTTCTTCGGCGTTGCCACGGCGCCAACTACGTCCAACCCGGGCAGCGATCCGGATGGTCTGCCGCTGGGAGCTTCTCTGCGCAAGTATGCCATCAAGCGGCTGCATATTCCGGGACATCCGGAGCAGGCGTTCTGCGACTCGGTGTATGACAATCCCGCACAGGGCGCGTTCAATGGCTGCACGCTGGGCTTTGCAACGACCAATCCGCATCCTGCTCCTGGCACAGGCACGGGATCAAGTGCTGATCCCCGCGGCGATGTTCCAAACGGCCTACTGCGGGGCGACTCATTCGACCAGCTGGACGCGGGCTTGAACAAAACCTTCCGCCTGCCGTGGGAAAGCATGCGGCTGGAATTCCGCGGACAATTCTTCAACGTGCTGAACAAAACGAACTTCACGGTGCCGGGTATGTCGTGCTGCTCGACGTCGTTCGGCCGCATCACGAGTACCTATGGACCCGGCCGCCTCGGCCAGATCCAGGCTCGTCTCTGGTTCTAACAGCTGCTTGAGCCAGTCGGGTTAGGTTCGGTTGCAAGCGCCAAAACAGAAAGGTACGGATGCAAACCAGGCGCGATTTTCTTAAGAAGGTGGCGTTGTTCAGTGGGATGGCGGGCGCCTCCAGCCTGCTTCCGGAGTCGGTTCAAAGGGCTTTTGCGATTGAGCCGACCCCGGGATCCACCTATCTGGATGCTGAGCATATCGTCATCGTGATGCAGGAGAATCGCTCCTTCGATCATGTACTCGGAACACTGCAGGGCGTGCGGGGCTTCAATGACCCGCGCGCCCTTCGTCTTGCTAACGGCAATAGCGTATTTCTCCAGACGGAGATGAGCGGCGCGACCTATGCTCCGTTTCGGCTGGATATCAAGGACACAAAGGCGACGTGGATGGGATCCATCCCGCACACGCGTCACTCGCAAGTGGACGCATGGAATCACGGCCATCACGACGGATGGATCGACGCGAAGCGGCCCCACACGCCGGAGTATGCCAAGATCCCGATGACCATGGGGCATTACACGCGTGAGGATCTTCCCTTCCACTACGCGCTGGCGGATGCTTTTACGGTTTGCGATCAGAACTACTGTGGGGTGATGAGCAGCACCACACCGAACCGCAGCATCTTTATGACCGGCACGGTGCGCGATCGGCAGAGTGTGGATTCGAAAGTATTCATGCGCAACAATGAACTTTCGATTGGGAATATGACGTGGAAGACGTTTCCCGAACGATTGCAGGAAGCCGGCGTCGCATGGAAGTTCTATCAAAATGAATTAACGAGTGGATCGAACCTCGCTCCCGAAGAACATCAGTGGCTTTCGAACTTTGGCTGCAATGTGCTGGAGATGTTTGGCGCGTATACGAAGCCGGACGCTGATCCGGACCTGCGCAAGCGCGCGTTTGTGATCAACTCAAGCGATGAGAACTATCGCACGCTGCATCCGCTGGAGTTCGAGATTCACGGTCGGACGGTGCAGATGAATGTGCCGAAGGGCGATGTGCTGCACCAGTTCCGGCAGGATGTCGATACCGGGAAGTTGGCGACTGTGAGTTGGATTGCGCCGCCGGAGAAGTTCTCGGACCATCCGACGGCACCGTGGTTCGGCGGATGGTGGGTGTCGGAGATTGTCGACATCCTGACGAAGAACCCCGAGGTCTGGAAGAAGACGATCCTGATTTATACGTACGACGAGAACGATGGCTACTTCGATCATGCACCGTCGTTCGTGGCCGCGGACCCGAAGAATCGTGCATCGGGGCGAGCCTCGGAGGGGATCGATACGGGGCTCGAGTTCTCTTATTTGCAGGACGAGTTGGTTCAAGGCGTGCCGGCCAAGGAGGCACGGACGGGGCCGATTGGGCTGGGGTATCGTGTGCCCATGATTGTGGCGTCGCCTTGGACGCGGGGCGGGTGGGTGAACTCGCAGCTGTTTGAGCACAGCTCATCGCTGCAGTTCCTGGAGACCTTCGTTCGCGAGAAGTACGGCAAGCGGGTGCATGAGGAGAATATCAGTGCATGGCGACGGACCGTTTCCGGCGATCTGACCTCAGTGTTTCGGCCGTTTGACGGCAAGAAGACGAAGCTTCCCTTCCTGGATCGAGATAAGTTCCTCGAGCAGATACAATCGGCGCAGGACAAGGAAACG
Source organism: Acidobacteriota bacterium (assembly GCA_040388825.1). Taxonomy (GTDB): domain Bacteria; phylum Acidobacteriota; class Terriglobia; order Terriglobales; family Acidobacteriaceae; genus Granulicella. The sequence goes on from JAZKBC010000266.1 coordinate 17,076, forward strand.
CCTTCGAACTTCAAGGTGCTGACGAAGACCGATATTGCGGAAGTCAATGCTGATCCGCTGCGGTCCACTCTACTCTCCAAGCAAGAGAAGGGAGTGCGGCCATCGAGTGCGTTGCCGTATGAACTTTATGTCGACGGCAGCGTTGTGGGGGATCACTTCCAGGTGCAGATGACGGCGGGCGACCGTGTTCATGGCGCCAAGGCGCAGGGGTCGCCGTTCAATGTGTATTTGCGGAATGTTCACGCGAGCGGCGGAGCACGCAAGTTTGGAAGCGACACGTCGGAAATGCTGGTGGCGACGTATGTCGTGAAGGCAGGCGATACTCTTCGCGAGGCTTTTCCATTGAAGCTGTTTGCTGATGGGCGCTATGAGATCGACGTGCTTGGTCCGAACGGATTCTTTCGGTCTTTCCGCGGAAGTGCCTCTGGAAAAGGCGTGACGGTGATGACCACGTATGAAGGGACTGGTTCTGCTCTCAGCGGCAACGTTGAGGTGCGGTTGCATAATCCGTCTGCCGCGGGCGTGTCAGTCGTGATTCAGGACAACTCGTACAAGAGCGCGACGCAGACACTACTGGTGGCGGCGAACACAGAGAAAAGCATTGTGCTCGATCTCTCCAAGCAGCATGGGTGGTACGACTTCACGGTCAAGCAGTCCGACTCCGCGCTGCAAGCTCACTACGCCGGGCGCGTAGAGACCGGGCGGCCAAGCTTTAGCGATCCGCTCATGGGCGATGCGGTGTAACTGCATTGCGATTTCGTGCGGTGGGATGGTAACCAGGAGATTCACATGAAGATGCATGGAATGTATTTGGCGTTGGGAGCAGCGGGTGTGCTCGCCTGCGCGGGTGTTGCAGCGCAAACTCCGACAACCGCGGTACGGGTGAACTGGGCGAAGCCTGTAACCACGTCGCGATCGACGCCTACGCTGCAGGTCGTGGTGAATCCGCAGCTGATGCGCGGAGCGAAGATGCATGACGGGTCGTTCGCAGCGCTGCACCTGATGGGCGCGGACTATGTGCGTTACGTTCCATGGCTTCCCTACCCCAAGCTCGCGGTGGCCGAGCTGGAGCCGCCAACGGGAGCGAAGACTTCGTGGGACTTTTCGAAGATCGATCCAATGCTCGATGACTTCATGAAAGCAACCGAGGGGCACTCGGTCATTTTAAACTTCAGCACGATCCCGGCCTGGATGTTCAAAGTGAAGAAGCCAGTAACGTATCCGGCGGACGCGACCGAGGTTTATTGGCACTACACGCAGGGTTCAGAGTTGCGCGACCCTTCTATGAAGGAGGTTGCGGATTACTATGCGCGGTTGCTGCAGTGGTATACGCGGGGCGGATTTACCGATGAGAACGGCAAGCGGTGGGAGTCAGGGCATCACTACAAGGTCGCCTATTGGGAAATTCTGAACGAGATCGACCTGGAGCATCACTGGTCTCCGGAAGCGTACACGAAGTTTTACGATGCGGTTGCAATGGCCATGCGGAAGGTGGATCCGCAGATCAAGTTTGTCGGGCTGGCGCTTGCGTACCCAGGTAAAGCACCGGAGATGATGGAGTACTTTTTGAATCCTGCACATCATGCGGCAGGTGTTCCGTTAGATTTCATCAGCTATCACTTCTACGCGCAGCCGCTGGCTGGCGAAAATGTTGAGGACTGGCAGTACACGTTCTTCGATCAGGCGGATGGGTTTATGAATACGATTCGTTATGTGGAGGCGATTCGCAAACGCCTTTCGCCGGAAACGAAGACGGATTTGGACGAGATTGGATCAATCCTTCCCGGAGACGGCGAGGAGAATGGCAAGCCGGGCTTCGTTGCAACGGCTGAACCAAAGGAGTACTGGAACCTGACGGGAGCGATGTTCGCGTATCTCTATCTGGAGACGGCGAAGGTGGGCATCGACGTTGTGGGTGAGTCGCAGCTGGTTGGATATCACAGCCAGTTTCCGAGCGTCAGCATGATGAACTACAACACGTCTGAGCCGAATGCGCGGTTCTGGGTGCTGAAACTGCTGAAGGACAACTTTGGACCGGGGGACGTGCTCGCCACAACGTCGAACCCTGAAAAGACGCTTGAAGTGCAGGCGTTTACAACGGGCAACGGGAAGAAGTTGCTGGTGATCAACAAACGCAACCGCGCTGTGCAGATTTCTCTGCCGGCGGATGCCGCGGGGGCTTCGGTTGCAATGGTCGCTCCTTCGACCGGCGATCATGCACCGACGGAGAGCACACTGAGTGGGTTGAAGCTTTCGCTCGAACCATTTGAGGTGGCTGTGGTTCGTTACAAATAGATCGTTCACCATCGGCGAGATTCAACGAAATCTCTGCGCAGCGATGGGCCTTCCGCGTTTCGGAATGTCGATGGGTTTGCGCGCGATGAAGCCGGTTGTCTAGTGCAATCGATTGCCAGGGCTGATCGGGCTTCGATAGAGTGAAGCTGCTTCTCCAACGGATCTCCTGCTGAGGTGATATTGCCCGTGCTGCTATCGATGGTTCCCGCTCTCTCTATTCGTTCTCGGCTAATTCGATCTGCAGGGGTGATGGTTGCTCTGGTTATGGTCGTTGCGAATCCGGTGCGGGGACGGGCCCAGAATGCAGTGGATCCCGTGGCCGACGCCACCGGAGCGGCGGTGGAGGGGAGCATACATCAACCACTGCCAGAACAGTACGTGTGGACTGCGGGAACGGGACCGTTCAAGGATGGGCATAAGGTTCGACTGTCCATCAATCAGCAGATTGAGCCGCATTACTTTCGCACGACGTTCGATGTAGGTTCCGTTCCGACGAAGGCTACGCTTTATGTGGCCGGGCCTCGTTCAGTACAGCTATACGTGAATGGGCAGATGGCGCTGGAGGAGCAGAACGACTTGACGCAACCGATTGGAATGCGCGTGTTTACCGTTCCGGTGGAATCGTTGCTGAAGGCAGGTAAGAACACTCTGGCGATGAAGGTTGTGCGGGGACGCGGTGTAAATCACTCGACCAACAGCCCGATCACCGTGCAGCAGACGCTGGGTGAAGTGCTGGTGGCGAAGATCGTTCCGGGTGGGCCTGGTGTGTTTGCGGAACCGCTGGTGATGTCGGGACCCGGATGGAAGAGTGTGATGAATGCCGCTCCGGGATGGGAGCAGGTGGGGTTTGATGATCACCGATGGAACGAAGTTGAGAGCCTCGGTGCGATCGAGAGCTCCATCGATATGTTCCAGTGGAATGCGGACGCTGGACTTTATGACTGGCCAGGGTATGACGGGATTTCGCCGTTTCTCGCGCATCGCAGTTTCCCCATCCACGAAGTGATGTCGTCGACGCAAGGACGCAGTCACTTTGAGAATCTCGAGGCGCTCACCCACGCCGGGAGCGGCAAGGAGTTCGGCGTTTATCTTTCGGGAACGAGTCTGCAGGCGCAGAACGCTCCGTCGATCGTCGTTGATTTTGGAAGAGAGACGACTGGACGGGTGGAACTGATCTCGGATTCCAATGAAACGGCGCGGGTGAGTTTGCAGTATGGAGAGTCGTACGAGGAGATGGCGAAGAGTCCGTACCTCGGAGTGAACCTGCTGGATATTGCACCGCACCAGGCAGGGTTTGGTCCGAAGAGTTCGTTTCGGTATGCGAAGATCTCATTCGTCGGCGGCGGGCCTGACCTGCACTTCAAGTCGATTGACGTAGATGCGATTTTCTATCCGGTGAAGTACCAAGGGGCGTTTGAATCTTCCGATCCGGTGCTGAATCGCATCTGGCAGACTGGCGCTTACACGGCGCACTTGTGCATGCAGGATGACATCTGGGATTCGCCGAAGCGTGATCGCGGGCGTTGGATGGGCGATACGGATGTGATGGGGCGGACTATTGAGGATGTGTTCGACGATCACTTCCTGATGGAGGATACGCTGGATCGATTGCTGGGGCCGGCCCCGGTGGACAAGGATGTCAATGGGATTCCGGGATACTCGGCCGCGTGGCTGACGGGTTTGGCGCAGTACTATCGCCAGACGGGATCGAAGGAGTTCTTACGCAAAGAACATGACCGGATGGTGGAGTTGCTGGCGTATGTGGACAAGCAGTTCGACGATCACAGCACGTTTGCGAATAAGGCCAAGGTCTGGCTATTTGTGGACTGGTCGCCGGAACTGAATGGAGACACACCCGAGTCTCGGCGGGCGACGACGATGGAGTTCTACCAGGCGTATCGCGATGCAGGCTGGATGCTGCGCGAGCTGGGCGATACAGCTAATGCGGAACACTACGAGCAAAGGGCCGTGGGGATCAAGGCTGGAGCGCAGAAGTATCTGCTGGATGCTTCGACTGGAGGGTTTGGAACGCGCTGGCAGACGAATGCAGCGGCGGTGCTGTATGACGTAGCGGATCCTACACAGTATGACGCGATCTGGAAGGGTTCGCTGTCGAGCGTGGGGCACGTGCGCTACAACGGTTACGCGGTAACGCCCTATTACAACTACTACGTGATCAGCGCGATGGCGAAGATGGGACATCGCGAGGAAGCGTTGAGTTGGTTGCGCGCATATTGGGGCGGGATGCTTGCAGAGGGAGCGACGAGCTACTGGGAGGCCTACGATCCCGACTGGTTCAAGTCTGACTTTCACTCTTCGTTGCAAGCCGATGGAAGATCCGGATATTTTGTCAGCCTTGCGCATGGCTGGTCGAGTGGAGCTACGCCGTGGCTGATGGAGCAGGTGCTCGGGATCCAGTCGCGCGGTGCGGGTTTCAGCGAGGTGAGCCTACGCCCTGATCTGTTGGGTCTGCAGTGGGCACGAGGAGCAGAGCCAACTCCGCAGGGGCTGTTGAAGGTGGAAATGAAAAGCGAGGGTCTTGGTGGGATGGCGCTTACGGTCGACCTGCCGGCCGGGGTCAAGGCAAGGGTTGCGGTGCCGGTTTCGCATGCGGGTGCGGGCGTCCAGGTAAATGGTCATCCAGTGACAAGTACTGCTGCAGAAGCCGGCACGCGTGCGATCGTCGTGCTCGACGAGGCCGGACACTACACGTTCTCAAACTGACGCTGTAGTGGTGGACTGCTCGATGGGACGGTAGAGGTGCATCCAGAGGATGAATTCGTTGATGGGTAGCGCCCGGCTGAACAAGTAACCCTGTGCCACGTCGCAGTGTTGAGACCGGAGGAAGTCCAACTGCTCCTGGGTTTCGACACCTTCTGCGACAACCTTGAGGCCGAGTTCGTGGCCCATCTCGATCGTCTTCTGCACCATGACGCGGTCTCCGTAATGGTCGAGCATTTTGGCGACGAAAGTACGATCGATCTTTAGTTCATTCGCGGGAATGCGACGAAGCTGCTGCATCATTGCGTACCCGGTTCCGAAGTCGTCGATTGAAAGCGGGATTCCCTTCATGCGCAGACGGGTGAGCACATCGAGGGTGCTGGAGAGTTCGTCGAGCAGGCCACTCTCGGTGATCTCAACGATGATCTGCTGTGGGGTGACGTTGTAACGGCGCAGCAATGCCAGAAGCGTATCCGGGAAGCTGAGGTCGCGGAGTGACTGGGTGGAGACGTTGATGGAGAGTATGGGGGCTTGGAGATTGAAACAGGCGAAGCGGTTCAGCGCGGAGAGACCGAGGCGAAAGATGCTCCAACTGAGAGCGTCGATGACGTTGAGCCTTTCAGCGTGCTTGATAAAGATGTCCGGACAGACGAGGCCGGCATGCGGATGCTTCCAGCGCGCCAAGGCTTCCATCCCACAGACGCCGCCAGTGGCGAGATCGATCTGCGGCTGAAAGTGGAGGATAAATTCGTCACGTTCGATGGCGGCGATGAGATCCTCGTCGGTGATATCGATTGCCGAAACGCACTCGGCCTCGGGAACGACCTGTTCAGTCTGCTCTTTGCGGACTAGAGCTTCAAGTTCTGCGATCCGAAATGGCTTTTGAAGGCGGCCAATAATCTTGAGACCGAGTGTCGCTGCAAGCTCCGCGGCGCTTTCGATGACGCGTGCTCCAATGCCGCTCATGAGAACTATGCCTGCACCACAACGACGACGAGCGAGCAGACGTAACATCTCAACGCCATCGATATCCGGCATGAGAAGGTCCAAGAAGATGAGGTCGGTGTCAGGACCGAGGGCTTCCCAAAAGTCCGCAGCGTTGGTTGTAACGACGCAGTGCAGACCCATCGCGTCGATCGCCTGGGTGACAAATTCACCCAGGTCGATGTCGTCGTCGATGATGAGTACATTTCTCATTCGCGCGGGAGTGTCACTCAGTAAGCTCCGATTGCTCTTGATGGCCCGACGGATTGTAAGTCAGCTATGTGAGCGTCCATGATGCCGCGGACGCTGGCTCCGAACTCCGCGCGGTGATAGGGTTTGCGCAGAAGAGGGCCGTCGATAAGCGGAAGGCTGCGCTCGGCGAGAGCATCGGCAGGAAAGCCGGAGCAGTAGATGATGCGGGTTTTGGGATAGCATTGGCGAACCTGCAGCACCAGATCGACACCGTTCATGCCACCAGGCATGATGATGTCGGTAATCAGCAAGTCGATGCTTTGAGTCTCCAGCAGGGCGAGGGCATCCGCGCCGTTGGCGGCCTTAAAAGTGGAGTAACCCATGTCGTGCAGATAGGCTACGGCAATCTCCAGAAGATCCTCTTCGTCATCGACGACGAGAACCGATCCGGTGTATCGAGCAGCGCTCACCTGCTCAACGGGAGTCGAGACGATTTCGGCCGGGGCCTGGGCTAGTGGAAGATAAAAGGAAACGGTTGTGCCGTAGCCGGGCTCGCTGTAAACGCGCACGGTGCCGCCCGACTGCTTGACGAAACCGTACACCATTGAGAGACCAAGGCCAGTTCCCTTGTTGCGCGCCTTCGTGGTGAAGAATGGTTCGAAGACGCGGTCCATGAT
>JAZKBC010000266.1:23954-31228 GCA_040388825.1 Acidobacteriota bacterium
GAGGATAGTTTTCTTCGAGCGTGCTGAGCTGAGTGGTGATCGTGACCGTACCACCCTTGGGCATCGCGTCACGCGCGTTGACTACCAGATTGAGCAGAGCACTTTCCAGGCCAGCAACGTCGACGAAGACAAGCGGAACGGTGGGATCGAAGTGAGGCGTAATCCGAATCTCCGGACCGATGCCTCGGCCGGCCAGCTCGATCATGTTTCGCACGGATTCCTCGAGTGAGGATGGGCGTGGGCGCAAGTCCTCTTTGCGCGAGAACATGAGCATTCGGCGAGTTAGTTCTGCTCCGTGCGTGACGGCCTTCTGTGCGGTGATCACGCGCTTGAGGGCGGGTTCGTTGTCGACCACGAGAGTGGCGAGCAGATCCAGGTTGCCGAGGATGACGCCGAGAAGGTTGTTGAAGTCATGTGCGATGCCGCCGGTAAGTTGGCCGATGGCTTCCATTTTGTGGCTCTGACGAAGTTGGCGTTCAAGCAGGCGACGTTCAGTAATGTCGCGAGCGATCTTGGATGCACCAATGATGTTGCCGGAAGCGTCCCGTATGGGCGAGATGGTAAGCGAGACGTGGATGAGCTCGCCATCTTTGCGGCGGCGTACCGTTTCAATGTGCTCGACGGTGACTCCGGAGTTGATCTGATCGAGGATTCCGTCTTCTTCCTGCTCGAGGTCGACTGGGATCAGGCGGCGGATGGATTGGCCAACGATCTCTTCTGCCGTGTAGCCAAAGATTTTTTCAGCGCCGAGATTCCAGCTGGTGACATTGCCGTCACCATCCTTGCCGATGATGGCATCCTCTGAAGATTCGATGATCGCCACGAGGCGAGCGCGCGCAAGATCAAGTGTTTTCTGGCGCGTGATATCGCGATAGCTAACGATGATCTGAGTCACTTCACCAGCACGATTGAAAATCGGAGCGGAGCTGACCTCTAGGACTTGCTGCTTTCCATCAACCTTTCTGCGGCTATGAATTTCATGGTCTTGCAGAAAGTTCCCCTGAAACGCGAGGGCGCTGGGCCATTGGTCGAGGGATAGCAGCTCACCATTGGGCTGAAACAGCTCGAGAGCGTCGCGGAGTTCCGGTTGGGTAATCTTCTTATCCGTCAGGGCAAAGAGGCGACACGCCGCGCGGTTAACCTGCACGACGTTCATGGAGCGATCGACGACGACGATGCCCTCCTGCATGTTGTCGAAGATGGCTTGCAGTTGTGCTTCACTCTGCAAGAGCTGCTGCGCCTGCTGTGAGAAGCGCCGGCCGACAGTCGAGCTGAGAAAGACGATTCCCAGCACAAGCAACGAGGCCATGGAGACGGTTACGCTGTCGAGGCTGGAAAGGCTAATTGCGTGCCTGAGGCTTCCGTTGAAAGTGTCAGCACGTGTGAAGTGGACAGCTGCGGAGCCAACCAGGCTCATGAGAGGGAGCGAAACGCCGAGCAGAAGGAGGCTCGCGCACTTATTCCACGACCACTGGCCGCTGGTGTCTCGCAAGGCGGTGGTGATCCGGATACCGAGATACGAGACGGCGAAGGCGACCAAAAGGAAGAGGACAGTACCGTACAACGTGAAATAGAGGCGCGCCTGCATTCGCACGGCGTGAACTGCCTGGAACTGCATTACTGCAAAGCCGAACGCCACTCCAGAAGAACCAGCTACACTGCGCCAGAAGGAGGTGACCGGACGGCTGACCGCGTAAAGACCGATTGCGGCGGCGAACGTAGAGGCCACGAGAGAGGCCAGGACCGTTGGCCAATCATAGGCGACAGGAACGGTGAAATGTACACCTTCCATGACGGTGTACCGAGTCGCCCAGATACCGATGCCCAGTGCGAGAGAACCACCACAGCACCAAAGGCGGCGGGCTTGTCCGCGGGACGTAACGATGCGGCCCGCCAGCTCGGTACCCGCGTAGGCTACCAGCACGGCAATGAACACTGAAAGGGCGATCAGACGCGTGTCGTAAATACCTTTCAGCGTCGAGATGGAAGTCATGCGTCACCCAAGTGTGGCAAATTGGTGCAGAAGGAGCCGCATTCTACTCAACGGCGAAGATTCCCATGCCGGGGAATGCCTGCAAGCAGACAATCCCCATTGAGTTAATGATCGGCTATGGATCGCTAAAGGATGAGTGAAATGCAATGACCGGAGGTCATAGAGCATTCCCGAATTGGGATGGCGCCATGAATTGTTCTCAATGCGACACTGGGAAAGCTGTCGGGATTGAAGGAGAGGCAGGCGAGGAGAGGATTACGATGTCAACGCGACGATTCTGCTGGCGGCCTTCAGGGGTGTCATTGGATGCGGCTGGGTGGTATTCACCATATCCAGCGATTGAGAGGCGGGCGGGGTCGAAATGCGTGTCCGACAGAAGCATGGTGGCGACGGCGGTGGCGCGTGCAGTGGAGAGCTCCCAGTTCGAGTCGAAACGAGCATTATGAATGGGAACGTTGTCCGAGTGTCCTTCTACGCGCATGTCGAGGCCATACTTCATCAGGACAGACGCGATTCGCTTGACCTTGTCCGCTGCCCCGGGGAGAAGCTGAGCTTCGCCACTATCAAAGAACCCGAGCTCGTGCAGGCTGATCACGAATCCTTCGGGGGTCATGTGGAGAACGACTTCCTTCTGCTCGATTTCTTTGCCGAGCGCTTCCGTCAGCTGACCTTGCAACGCAGCAACGTCAACTCCAGCACTTTGCTGCGCCTGCGGCGGTCTGCTCGCCGAGCCAGCAGGGGCGATGGTAGATTGCGAGGATCCGGAGAATGCACCCATCTGTTGAAAGCCGTTGCGCACTGCGGAAGAGACTTGCTGAATGGCTGCGTTCTGATGCTGAGACGAGGCGAAGAGCACGACGAAGAGCGCGAAGAGAAGCGTGACGAAATCGGCGTAAGAGACAAGCCAACGCTCGTGGTTAGGGTGCGGACGCTTTTTGCGGCGGCGGCTCACTGGACTACAACCGGAGTGGGTGCAGCGGTAGGGGCCTGCCGCACTCCATCAAGATAGATGGCGAGACGTTTCTCGAGCGCACGTGGGGTCGATTTCTCCATAACGGCAACGACCCCCTCAAGAACGAGCTCACGCAAGGTCTGCCGACGCTGCATATTCGAGCGGATGCGACCGGCACATGGAAGGAAGAAGAGGTTGGCCGACCCCACACCGTAAAGGGTTGCGACAAATGCAACGGCGATTCCCTTGCCTACTTCGGTGATGTTCTCGAGACGTTGCATGACCTGGATGAGACCAATGACGGCTCCCAGAATGCCCACGGTTGGAGCGAAGCCGCCCGCTGCGTCAAAGACACCCGCCATGGATTCTTCCTTGTCGGCTGCAGCGTCCATTACGATCTCCATAGTTTCGCGAAGATCAGCGGGACGTATGCCATCTACGGCGTGAGTAAGGCACTGGCGAAGAAATGGATCTTCAATCTTCTCCAACTCGGAGTCGAGCGAGAGCATGCCATGTTTGCGAGCGCGAAGCGTGTAGCGGGTCAGATCTTCAATCAACTTGGGGGCATGATCCTCCTGCCCCAGGAAGACTACTTTGAGCTGCACGATTGCCTGCAGAACCAGCGGCAGAGGAAACTGAACAATCACCGCTCCGATCGTTCCACCGAAGACGATCAACGCCGCTGTAGGCTGCAACATTTGACCAATCTTGCCACCATCAAGCAAGAGGCCCGCACAGATTCCGAGGACTGCGAGAAGGATTCCGCCCAGTGCGCTACGTTTCACGATGGGCTCCTTTCCTTCGGCTAGAAACTGCGGCCCATTTCTGCAACGCAGGCTGAGAAGAGCCAAGGTTTATCGGAGACTCTCCGGATAGTTGTACTTCACGCGGATTGCGAGAATACGACATGCTGGGGCACACCGCTCGACGGTTGATATGCCTCGGACTCTGTGAGGATTCTGACCTCGTCCGGAACAGCTTTCGGAGTCGTGTCAAGCTGATGCCAGGCCGTGCGAACGCCGAGAATCAGTTCGATCTGGTCTTCCAGAAGGGTCGCCGATTTTTGCAGAGACGCCTGCAGCATCTTGGCGCGCAGATAGCCATAGAAGGCCGTGAGGGACTCAGCGAGATCGCCACCTTCTTTGTGATCGATCCAGTCCTCCAGTTGGCCGAGGATGAGAGCTGCATGATGGAGCTCGGCACAACGCGTCTCTATGTCGTCGCGACGGAGCGCATCTGTCGCGCGGCGGAGATCGGCGGCGAGGGCGTCATAGAGTGCGATGACCAGACCGATGGGGCTTGCGCCTTCAATAGACGACTGCCGGTACGACTGCTGAATGCGATTCGAGTTCATTGGACTTTACTTCCCGTTTGAGTTGAGCCCTAGTTCGGCGTTGATCTGAGCCATTTGTGCCGGCAGCTGCTGCAGCGCAATTTCCGCCTTGCTGAATTCAGCGGTAAGTCGCGTTTGCATTGGCGTGATGTAGTTTGCCTCAAAGTTGTTGATCTCGTCAGTGAGGCTGGAGATCGTGGCAGAGATGCTGCGGAGGTCAACCGTAAAAGCTCCGTTTGCCGGCGCTAGAAATGTGTTGAGCGCATTGTTCATCGTCGCGGCAAACCCATTCAGCGAGGCTCCTTCGAAGAAGTTCTGGACATCGCCTGGATTGCTGGTTAGAGCTTTGCTAAATGCTGCCGTGTCGATGCTGAGAATGCCATCCTGTCCCACGGAGATACCCATCGACGAGAGGGTAGGGGTAGTCGTTGTTCCAGTAGCTGGAGTGCTGACAAAGTTGAGTGCCTGCTCAAGGGAGCTCTGAAGCGCGCGGAGTGTGGGATCGGAAGCCAGGACACCTTCGCTGTTCGTGGAACCGTTGAACTGAAACTGCGCGTTCACCAGGCCGATGGCAGTGTTGTAGTCGTTGACCAACTTTGTAATCGCTGTAGATGCCTGGGTTGCATCCGCCGCGACGGTGAGATTGATGGGTGATCCCGCGCTGGAGCCCAGAAGATTGAGGGTGACTCCACTAATCGCCCCAGTCACAGTGTTGGTGGCGCTGCTGACTGGAACACCATCGACTGTCAAGTTGGCGTTCGCACCGACTACAGCCTGTGAGAATCCGAAGCTCGGCTCGTTGATGGTGAATGGGGTGGTTCCGTCGGTGCTGGCGATATTTAGATGCGTTCCGTTGCTGTCCGAACCGGCGGTCGCCGTGACGCCCAAGCCGAGGGCATTGATTGCAGTGGCGAGTTGCGCGTATGTTTCACCGGAAGTCGTTGCAACATTGGTGGTCTTGCCGGCGACTGTGATCGCGACGGTATTCGCTCCAAGTGTCTGGCCGCTGCCGATGTCGGGTGACGTCCAGGAGGTTCCCGAATAGTCAGTCGAGGAGATAGAGAAGTCGCCGCCACTGCCAGAGGTATTGCTGATGATGGCCAGGCGGGAGCCGGTGGAGTCACTTACGACGGTAGCCGTAAGGCCAAGAGTTTTGCCGCTGGAGTCTGTCGCGGAGTTGATCGCGGCGGCGAGTTGAGTGAGATTGTTGACGCCTGAACCGGTCGTGATGCTTGATGTCTGCCCCGCGGCGTTGGTGATTGTGAACTTGGTCGCCGGAATGGCTGAGGTGGGGCTCGACTCCAGATCCGTGTACCATGCGCCTGTCGTCGCGAGAGTATTGACAACGATGGTGTGCGTACCGGAGACAGTTCCACTAGCGGCCGTGGCCGACAGAACGTTAGGGTTTGAGGATGTGACCGTGCGCGCTGAGAGTGGACCGGTGAGAGTGTTCAGTAACTGGAGATCAGTGGCGATGGCTTGCGTGGCTGACTGGATCGATGTTAGCGCTGTCGTCTGGCTGGAGAGTGTTGTCTTTTCGGCGTTCCAGTTGTTCTCAGGTGCGCGGGCGGCAGCAATGGCGGATGCAACGGCGGAAGTAACGTCGATGCCCGTCGATGACGCTCCGGTGCTGGCGGCGAGAATGGAACTGATATTGACCGACGACGTCGGAGACCCGAGAAGCGAATTTACCGCGGAGACCGAACTCATAACTTATGCCTTTACTGAAAACTCCGAGCGGCGGATGCGTAGACAATTGCGAGAGCAGAACCTGAACGAGGGAGAGCGTTTATGAGACTGGTGAAGCAGGTAGAGGTGGCGTCATCCGACGCCACCTCGTCCCGAGTGGATCAGCTTACTGGACCAGCTTGAGAACAGCCTGCTGAGCCTGGTTGGACTGCTGCAGGGCCGCCATGCCGGTGGACTGCAGAATGTTGTACTGCGTCATGTTGGCAACCGTCTTACCGATGTCGGCGTTCTGGATGCTGTTGGTCGCGCTCTGCAGGTTCTGCACCTGGTTGCTCATAACGGCCGAAGCCGCATTGAGACGGTTGACCGAGGCGCCGATGACGCCGCGTTGTGCGGAGATCGCGGTGATAGCGGCCGTGACGTTCGCGAGTGCAGTCTGAGCAGCTGACGTGCTGGACAGGTTGTTGCTGTTGAGGCCGAGTTGGGTTGAGGACAGAGCATTGATGGTGGTGCTGATGGTGGTGTTGGAAGCACCGGTGGTGATTCCGTCGCCGATGTACACGGTGTTGGTATTGTTGGTTCCGGGAGCGGCCGTCATGGCGCCGATCACTGCGTCATTGCTGCTGACCTGGAGACCCGTGGAACCGGTGTTCGGACCGATCGACAGGAACCCGCCGGCGAGAGTCGCCGAGGTACCCGCGGACAACGTGCCCGCTGAGACGGCGGTCGTGATGGCTGCCTGCAGATCGCTGATGGTCGATGATCCGCCGGCCTTGAACACGAACGTGCCGCCAGTCGCCGAATCGGTGACGGTGGTGACCGAACCGCTGGTGAGAGTCGTGCTCGTTGCGAGCGAGCCCTGTGTGGATGAGAAGGTGGTTGGGGCGTTGGAAGCGAAGACGTTCGCGCCGTTGAAGTTCGTGGACTGACCGATCTGGTTGATCTCGGACAGGATCGAGCCGAACTCAGTATTCAGAGCGTTGGCCTGGCTGGAGGTGACGTTGCTCGTAGAGCCTTCGGTCGCCAGCGTAACAGCGCGGTTGAGCAGTGTGGTGACCTGCGAGAGGGCGCCATCAGCAGTCTGCAACATGCCAACGCCGTTGCTGGCGTTCTGCTGCGACTGCGTGAGTGCAGCGATGTTCGCCTGCATTCCGTTCGCAATCGACAGGCCGGCTGCGTCATCAGAACCGGAGTTGATCTTCATGCCGGTCGAGAGCTGCGTCAAGGTCTTCTGCAGGTTCGTCTGCGTGTTCGACAGAGCGTTCTCCGCGTTCAGCGAAGAAATGTTATTGAGGACTGTGAGTGCC
>JAZKBC010000266.1:31238-36610 GCA_040388825.1 Acidobacteriota bacterium
CTTTGGTGCCAATCAGCGACTCACTCCTTACTTGGCTGGAGCCTGGGTAAGGACTCCGGTCCGGAGAAGGTCGTCTTGGACAGCTGAACTATCGGCCAATCAGGAAGTTCGTTTAGTGAAGTGGTGGACTATTGAGAGATTAGGAGGCTCTTATGCCACCAAAGACGTAGGCACTGCTGCAGGCTGCGAAGTGAGTGTCTCTAGTGGAGATAGTCGAGAAGAGTTTGAGGAAGGACTTTGGCGGCAGCAGCAAGTATGGCGCTGTTATTTTGTTCGGCCTGAGAAAGATTTGTCGCGGCTGTTGCCAGACTGATGCCAACAAGCGAGCTCTGTTGCGAGCTCAGAGTGACGGTCTCCTGGCTGAGATAAGACTCTTGCGCATTCATCTGATTGAGCGTGTTGTCCAATGGAATGCGCTGCTGGCCGATTGCGTTGAGTGCATTGCTGATCGCAGAGGTCGCTGACGCAATTTGCGAGGTATCGCCGCCCTTGAGGGCAGCAATGAGGCCGGTGAGCGAACCGAGAACGTTACTGCCGCTGGTGAATAGCTGATCGCCGGGAACGTTGGTGCCAACCCGGTTTCCATCGCCAATCTGTACCTTGTTGATAGTGCCGTTACCAACATAGGCATATGCGTTGGCAACCACTGTGTTCGCATCCGCCTGCATGGATCCTAGTGTCGTGTCGTCGGTAGTGACCGCAAGACCTCCGGATCCCGAAGGTTGGCCAATCGTCAACTGACCCGAGGGATTGATAGAGGCAGTCGTCCCCGCAGAGAGCTGGCCCGCGGTGACCGCAGTCCCAATGGCGGTCGTAAGATCGGCTATGGTATCTCCGGCGTTGGTCTTGAAGACTAATCGGTGGCCGGTAATGGCGTCGCTGATGGTGGTCACGGAGCCCGCCGTAAGAGGAGTCGACGTGGAGAGTGGAGTCCCTGAGTTTGATGTGTAGGCAGTCGCGGCCTGAACGAATGGTGGCGTGGATGTTTGCGATCCGCCGAAGACATACGCGCCCTGAAACGATCCGTTTGCCTGGGCAACGACGTTGCTCAGAATGCCTTGGACCTGATCCGCAATTGAGAGGCGGTTGGAAGCCGTCATAATTCCGTTGGCGCCTGAAGTGCCCGCTGTGATTGCGCTATTAAGCGCGGTAACAACGGCGCTGATGGAGGAGTCAGCCGTCTGCATCCGCGACTGAAGTACGTTGATGTTTTTGGTGTACTGATCGACGTTGGCAGAAGCCGCGAGCGAAGAGACGAGGTTCGCCGAGGCAGACGGATCGTCAGAGAGCTGATTGACGCGCATGCCTGTTGAAACCTGCTGCAAGGCGGTATTGAGCGCGGTCTGGCTCTTTTGTATTTCATATTGGATGTCGGGGAGCATGTTGACGACGCGCATTCGGATTTTCCTGACTGAGGTTCAGTGCGATGGCTCAGGCCGCTTAGGCGGTGCCCATGGATATCGTGACCTGAAACAACTGCTGAACTGTGCTGACCACTCGCGCGGCCGCTTGATAGGCTTGCTGATATTGAATAAGGTTGGTGGCCTCTTGATCAATCGACACACCGGATACTGAGCTGCGCTGGTCGTTGAGCTGTGTGAGGCTCGCAGAAAGAGCGCTGGACTGCGCTGTCAAGTTGGAGGTGAGACTGCCAACCTGGTAGACGAGGTTAGCGTAGGTCTCGACGGGCGTTGCGCCGCCAGAAAGCTTGCTGGTTTGAATCTCCGCGAAGTTGGCTAGGTTGCCACTGTCTCCCGGCGATCCATCGGAACTGGCGGCTACTGCGGCGGGGTTGGTCAGGGCCATGCCGATCAAGCCTGCAGAACCCGCAGTGGACACCGGCACATTGAAAAACGCCTGCCCGGCTTTGCCGCCCTGATCGTATCCGCCGGCCTGCACCGCGTTGAAAGCACTGCCAACCTCATTCGCCAACGTGTCGAGCTGCCCAAGGAGTTTCGGGATGATTCCATCGCGCGTCTGTGCGGTACCGCCGAGATCTCCGCCGGTAAGTGAGGACGTGATGTCGGTGCCGTTGCCATCGAGGACGTGGGTCATGCCAGCTGAACCGACCGCAGTCTGCAGCCCGAAGCTCTGTGAACCAACCACAAGCGGCGTTCCGCTTCCGGTTGTGATCGTTATGCCGTTGCTGGTTTGGGTAATGGACGCGTTAGTCAGTTGCGAGAGCTGAAGTACAAGCTGGTCCTGCTGATCGACGAGTGTCCCGCCATCCTGCCCGCTCTTCTGCAGAGCATTAATTTGAGGATTCAGGGCCGCGATCTGCTGACTGAGAGCATTGATCTGACTTACATCGTGGGAGACCTGTTTGTTGAGACCGGTTTGGATGGACGTCAGATTTCGGGAAGCTGTGTTAAAAGAGTTTGCTAGATTCTGCCCTGCAGCGATGACGTTCGCGCGTTGGCTACCGCTAGTGGGGTCGGTGCCGAGGCTGGAAAGACTTGAAAAGAGCGCGGTCATCTGCGTTCCAATGTCCTGGGTCGACGTGGTGAAGGTAGGCTCGATTTGCTGGAGACTCGTAAGCCTGGCACTAATGCCAGCCTGCGCCTGGGTCTGTTGCTCGATCTGCGTCTGCAACAGTTCATCGCGAATGCTTTGGAACTGTTGTAGAGCGACGCCATTGCCGATACTGACCGCGCCGTGGTTTGTGGGCGCCACTTCATTGAACACAGCCACCTGGCGTGAGTAGCCTGGAGTATTGGCGTTGGCGATGTTGTTGTTCGTCGTCTGGAGAGCAGCGTCATCGACAAGTAACGATTGGGCGGCAATATTGAGCGATGTGGTCAGGGACATAGGTTCACATGTCGCAGGACCAGGTCTGATGTTTTAGCCTGGATCCGCGATCCTCCCGGAATTCCCCGGTGAAACTTCTGCAAAGAGTTGAGAGTAGAGTGATGGACTGAGTGGAGTGCTTGAGCAGCGCGGCGTATTGAAGGTTGAGCTGCCGGATGGCTTCGCTTGTGGCCGCAATGCGCGATTCGATTGCGGCGTCGCTACAGCGAGGAAATACCGGCATGGAACCACGAAGGTCCATGCCGGCTGTGCGTGAGAAAGAGGAGAGAGTAGAACAGATCATCTCCTGCCGCGCGACACTCTGCTGCAGTTGCGGTAGCGAATTAGTAGCAATTGCGTTGATCGCTAGCTTGATCTCCACGCCAAGCTCTTCCATCTGCTGCAAGTAGATTGCAGCATCAGCATCGTGACTGTGGAGAGACTCAGCGATCATCGCAACGCCCTTTCCGCGCGGAGGTTCTTCGGCGAATGAAACTCTATGGGCGTTCCCCTTTTGCTAGCTTCCGCCTTCGGCGATGATGCCTTCGGCGATCTTGCCGGGGTCTGCCTTGTACTCTCCGCTGGCGATCTGCTGACGAAGAGCTGAAACTTTATCCTGCCGAACATCAGCCGTTTGCATGGTCTGGCTGACAAGCGAATGGACTGACTGGCCAGCCGTACTGAGTGTGGCCCGATCCTCTGCGATCCCCTGACTCGCCGTTGAATTGGCGCTCGAGGCTTGCCTGGCCGTACGGTCAATTACTTCCTGGCTGGCGACCGGACTGCTGAAATCAATCTTCATCTCGACTCCTCCTGTGGCGACCCTACGCTCTATCGGCATCCCTGGACAACTGTTTAGTCAAGGTGCGCGCATAGCAATTGCGCGTGGAGTCAGGTCCCAAATATCTAGCCGGAGTGAGCCTTGGCTGCAGCGTCGTCCTCATGATGAAGCTGAGTAGAGATCATTTTGGCGATTCCTATGCCACCGGAGGCCGTCATAGCTGCGCCAAGAGACTGCATGGCGATTCCCTGCATCTGGCCCGCGCCGGCGTCTGCATCGGAATCGTCGCCTCCCGGTAGCGAGCCGAAACTTTCTTCTGCCTGCTGCAGCCAGTTACTCAGGAGAATTGATTCAAAATCCGCAGCTGATTTGTCGACTTTCCCGTTCTCTTTGCGTGTTGCGTTGATGGTCTGCAGGAGGTTATCCGTCTGCGCGCTCAGAGGGGAGACGAGATTGTTGAGAGTTCCAGTTCCTGTAGCGAAATCGCTCATCAGATGACCTCCAGGTCGGCTTGCAATCCGCCAGCGGCCTTGATGGCCTCGAGGATAGCGATAATGTCGCGAGAAGTGGCGCCGATCGCATGGAGTCCCTTGATTAGTTCGTCGACGTTGGCTCCTGCCTCCATTTGTATAGACTGTGCGGGACGATCCTGAACGTTGATGCGAGTCTGCTTGGTCTCCACGGTTTGTCCGATACCGAACGGTTGCGGTTGCGAGACGAGCGGCGTGGTCTCCACATTAATGGTGAGGTTGCCATGGATGACAGAGACGGCGGAGAGTTTGACGTCGCCTCCCATCACGATTGTGCCGGTACGTTCGTCAACAACTACGCGGGCTGCAGGCTCGATGTTGATGGAGAGGCCCTCAATGCGCGAGATAAGAACAGGGACCGATGAGATGCCACTTTCAGCTACGCTGACGTCGATCCGGCGGCTGTCGACGGCGCGAGCGACGGGCTTGGCGAACTCCTTGTTGATGGCGTCGGCGATATCGGCTGCCGCGGTAAAGTTTGAATTGCGTAGCAGGAACGAAACGGTGTGAAAGGTACTAAGGTCGACCGCCGCATCGCGTTCGATGATGCCCCCGTTTGCGATGGTTGCGACCGTCGGCTGGTTGACGCTGTGACTATTGGCCGCTGCACCTTCGGAGTAGCCACCGAGAGTCAGAGGGCCCTGGGCAACAGCGTAGACCTGTCCGTCCGCGGCCCGGAGAGATGTAAGAAGCAGTACTCCCCCTTCCAAACTCTTGGCGTCACCGACCGAGGAGATCGTCACGTCGAGGTTCATTCCGGGACGAGCAAACGGAGGGAGCGACGCTGTAACAAAGACCGCCGCAATATTTTTCACGACGACGACGCCCGGAGCGATCTGAACACCCATGCGCTGCATGGCATTGGCGAGGGTTTGAACGGTGAAGAACGTCTGCTGGCGGTCGCCCGTGCCGCGTAATCCAATTACAAGGCCATAGCCGACAAGCTGGTTGCTGCGAACACCTTGGATCTGCGTGATGTCGCGAAGCAAGACGCGGTGAGACGATTGCGACGAGGCATTCGCTACGGCACCCGCTGCGCAGCATACTCCGATAACGATCAGGCCCGCGCCACGGCGAAGTAGATGGAGCAATGGAGAGTTCCATAACCCGATCAAAATCCGAATAGCCATAGGATCGCCCTCGTGATGACATTTGGTGGCCGCGTACCGTCGGAAATGATGCCCTTGCCCTTCATCTCTATTTCAAGATTGCTCAGGGACGTAGAGGCAACCGTGTTGTTTGGACCGATATCTCCGGGTCGCACAACACCTCGC
>JAZKBC010000267.1:0-14396 GCA_040388825.1 Acidobacteriota bacterium
CCGCGTACATGGATAGTGCGGAGGTGAAGGGGCTCAACGCTCAGGGGGTGAAGCTCTCGTTCAGCAACGGGAACAGCAATCCGTGGTTGAATATCTTCTTCCAGTTCCTCCCGATCCTCGTGCTCATGGGGCTGTTTCTGTTGATCATGTGGCGTTTTCGGCGCAAAGCACCGGTGGCAGGAGGTGCCTGAGGCTGGCGGGTTCTGGAGAGCAGGGCGAGACGGCGCCAGTTTTGGTCGCGTGCGGTAGCTGGGGTGGCCGGTAATGTGACTTTGGTGGGGCAGGAAGTGGTGCCCATTTTGTAGTGGACTTTTGGTGGAAATCACTTCCTCCCGGGGGGTGAAAGAGTAGAATGCGAGTGTAGAACTCCGCCGCACTGAAGACTGGACGAAACCGCGAATTTGCACCTGTTTGCGGGGAACGGCGTCTAATTCTTCAGAGTTGTGAAGTTAGAGCAGCGCCCGGACGGTTGGGTGTCTGGGATGAACAGGAAACGAGGCAGCAGATTGAACTCAACAGTTAAGCATTTGTTGATATGGGTAGCGACGGTGGGCTTCCTGCTGATTGGATGGCGTTTTGTCGTCACCAACATGACCCAGGGGCACAATACGGTGATCTCCGCGAGCGATATGCAGAACGCCGCGAACGCCGGCAAGATTTCGTCGGTCACGGTAAATGGTTCCGAAGTGACCGGGACCTACAAGGACAAGACGACGTTCTCGACGACGATTCCGCCGACGTCGGTGGACAGCGCGGCGCTGAAGGACCTGACGAGCAAGGGCGTCAACGTTTCGTTCAAGGACCAGAACGGCAGCCAGTGGCTGAACATCCTGTTCCAGTTCCTTCCGATCGCGGTTCTGCTGGCGCTATTCCTGTTCATGATGCGGCAGATGCAGAGTGGCGGTAACAAGGCGCTGAGCTTTGGCAAGAATCGCGCGCGGCTGCTCTCGATGCAGCAGAAGAAGATCACGTTCAAGGACGTGGCGGGCGTTGATGAAGCCAAGGAAGAGCTGAAGGAGATCATCGAGTTCCTCCGCGAGGCGCAGAAGTTCCAGCGGCTGGGCGGACGCATTCCCAAGGGCGTGTTGATGGTCGGGCCTCCGGGAACGGGCAAGACGCTGCTGGCTCGTGCGGTTGCGGGCGAGGCGAATGTGCCGTTCTTCTCGATCTCGGGTTCGGACTTTGTGGAGATGTTTGTCGGCGTCGGAGCTTCGCGTGTTCGTGATCTTTTCGAACAGGGCAAGAAGAATGCACCGTGCATCATCTTCATCGACGAAATCGACGCTGTTGGACGGCACCGCGGCGCCGGCCTGGGCGGCGGACACGATGAGCGCGAGCAGACGCTGAACCAGTTGCTCGTCGAGATGGACGGCTTTGAGTCCAACGATGGCGTGATCCTGATTGCGGCGACGAACCGGCCTGACGTGCTGGATCCGGCGTTGCTGCGTCCCGGTCGTTTCGATCGCCGCGTGATTGTGGATCGGCCCGACATTCGCGGGCGCGAGGAAGTGCTTCGCGTTCACTCGAAGAAGGTGCCGCTGAGCGAAGACGTGAACCTGGGCGTTCTGGCTCGTGGGACACCGGGCTTCTCGGGCGCCGATCTGGCGAACATGGTGAACGAGGCTGCGCTGACGGCGGCTCGGTTCAACCGGAAGAGCGTACACATGTACGACTTCGAGATCGCCAAGGACAAGGTGCTGATGGGCGCCGAGCGGAAGTCGATGCTGCTGTCGGAAGATGACAAGCGGGATACGGCTTACCACGAGGCTGGTCACGTGCTGGTTGCGGCCAAGCGCAAGCACTCGGATCCGCTGCACAAGGTGACCATCATTCCGCGCGGCATGGCGCTGGGCGTGACTATGCACCTTCCGGAAGAAGACAAGCACACTGTCACCAAGGATTATCTCGAAACGCAGCTGGCCATCCTGATGGGTGGGCGTTGCGCGGAAGAGATCTTCATGGACCGCATGACGACTGGAGCGGGCAACGACATCGTTCGCGCGACCGAGCTGGCCCGCAAGATGGTTTGCGAGTACGGCATGAGCGAGCTTGGCCCGCTGACTTACGGCAAGAAGGAAGAGCAGATCTTCCTGGGCCGCGAGATTGCGCAGGCGCGTGACTACTCGGACGACACGGCACAGAAGATCGACCAGGCTGTGCGTTCGCTGGTGGACACGGGCTACCAGTCGGCGCACCAGATCCTGGAAGACAACCAGGACGTGATGCACCGCATGGCTGCTGCTCTGCTGGAGCGCGAGACGCTGGATGCGGCGGAGATCGAGCTGCTGATCCAGGGCAAAGAGCTTCCGCCGGTGAAGTCGGCGCTGGCCTATGCCGAGCCGGGCGATGGCGATACGCAGAAGGTGCTGAAGCCGGAGTCGGGGCGCAAGCCTGGATTCACGGAAGGTCACACGACGGCGTAAGTCGATTGCTGAAGAGAAGAAATGGGAAGGCGGCCTTCGGGCCGCCTTCGCTGTTTTAAGCGTGCGTTAACGCGATCGCGTACTATATTCCATCTTATGAAGATGCGTCCGGTACTCTTGCTGAGTTTTTCGATATTGGGTGTGGCCCTGATGAACTGCCTGGGCTGTGCAGGCGCGGGAGACGGTTCAACGACGCCACCCCCGAGCCCGGGGCCGACGATCACGAAGCAGCCAGCGGCGGCGAGCATCCCTATGGGGCTGACGGCGACTTACACCGTGACGGCCTCGGGCACCGGGCTTTCGTACCAGTGGTATCGCAACGGAGCGGCGATTGCGGGGGCGACGGCGGCGACGTACACGACTCCGGCGACAGTGTTTGCGGATAGCGGCGATGTGTTTACGGTGAAGGTGAGCAATGTGGGCGGGGCGATGACGAGCTCGCCGGCGGGGTTGACTGTGACGGCGCGGGCGCCGTTGGCTGGGGATTTGCGGTTTCGACTGGTGGACACGGCTTCGGTTCTGAGCGGGACTGCGTCCTTTCAGCAGGCGTATCCGATAGCGTGTCCTTTCGGGGGTGGTCAAGGTATTGCCTATCGGTATGGGAGTGGAAATGGGATGGGTTTTTTCCTGTCCAACAATGGATGCCCTTGGTACTACAACGTGACGGGGCCGTCCGAGGGGGTCTCGACGACGTACCAGGTCTCCGCGGCGGCGCAACTGGCAGAGGTGCTGGGGGCGTCGATATTCACTTCTACGCCCCCTCCTAATGACCCGCATTCGGTGATCATGAGTGCGGGCATCCCGTCAGTTGATACAGACGCGATCGCGCTGGCCTATTTCAGCAATTCTGCGGTGGGTGCTTACGATATGCACCAGGTGTCGGTGGACGTGTCGGCACTGTCCGCGGCGGTGGCGCAGGAGGGACTCGCGGGGCGGGTGGTGACGGCGCTGTACCTGGTCGGCAGCACGGCGACCTATTTTTCATATGGATGGGCTGGCGATCCATCGAGCGTCTATGAGACGCGGGTGGTTACGGGATCGCTGGGGGATGTGTCGAACATGGCGACCACGCTGGCGGGGCAGGGGTATATTGTGACCGCGACCGGGTCGGCACAGGCGGCGGACGGAAGCGGAGTGTGGATGGTGGGAACGAGGTTGCGCGGGGATACAATGGCGCGGCCTGTGATGTCGGTGGCGGAGCCATACGCCGGGAGTTTGGTGAGTGGAGGCTATGCGGTGGTTGCGGTTGCGATCCAATATCAGAACAACAACCAGGTGATGAACCAGTGGGTGGGCGAACGCTGAGCCGTTGAGGTCGCTGGCTACGGGCGACGGATATGCGCCGTTGACGTCAATGATTCAGGCCACCGCTGGTGGCTGGCGGCGGAAGAGGCGCTTGAGGCGGACGGCGATCCAGCGGAGGCTGAGCAGGAGGAAGACGATGCCCGCGGAGGCGATGGCTCCGGCGATGTAGGGGTGGCGGGTGGCGATCCAGGTGAGGGAGATGGCGGCGACGTCTTCGCTGGCGGAGAGCGCGATGTTCGAGATGGGCTCGGGGCTGGGGGTGACGATGGCTCGGGCGGCGGTCTTGGAGGTGTGGGCGAGCGCGGCGATGGCGGCTCCGCCGGCGGTGGCGAGGAGCTGGAGCTCCGGCGAGAGCTGCGAGGATGCCTGGTAGGCGAGCAGAGCGGCGACGGGGATGCGGATGAAGGTGTGGGCGGCGTTCCAGACGAGGTCGAAGGCGGGGATTTTGTCGGCGAAGACTTCAACGGCGAAGAGCAGGGCGGCGACGGCGATGATCCAGGGGTTGGAGAGCCCGTCGAGCCCCGGGGGAAGGACGACCCAGTGAAAGTGGGCGAGCAGGCCTAGCGTGGCGACGGTGGCATAGACGTTGAGCCCGGCTGCAAAGCTGGTGGCAACGATGAGCGCGGCAATGGACGAGGGAGCGAAGTTCATGGGGTGTCAGCGGTCTGCGTTTTTCTGGGAGCCTGCGGGGATGGTATCGCAGATACAGAAGCGTGTGCGATAGGCTGGAGTTCTATGGTGATGAAACGCGCGGCGCGATGGTGGGTTGTGGGAACGGCGGGCATGATGCTGTGCGCGGGCTTTGGGCTTGCGCAGGGAACACAGACGGCCGGCGCGAAGGCGGCTCGGGTTCGGCCTCCGGATGTAGTGAAGCCGGCGACGAAGGATGACCTACTACGCGGTGCCTATGGACCGTATCGCGCGAACAACGATCTGCTGTTCTATCACCTGGATGTTCGAGTCGACCTTGAGGTGCAGTCGATTGCGGGGACAAATACGATCCGGTTCCGCATGCTCGAAGATGGGACGAAGATTCAGCTGGAGCTGACTCCGGACCTGACGACCGACAGCCTTACGTTTGAGGGCAAGCCGCTGACGTATACGCGGGAAGAGCGGACGCTGTTTGTCGAGTTTCCGCGGACGCTGAAAAAAGGCGAAGTGGTTGAGGTGGTGTTTGCGTATCACGGCAAGCCGGTGAAGCAGGGACGGTTTGGGTGCTTCAGCTTCGACAAGGATAAGGAAGGCAAACCCTGGATCACGACGGCTTGCGAGAGTGAAGGGCCGAGCGTGTGGTGGCCGCAGAAGGATCAGTGGAGGGACGAGCCGCAGGATGGGATGGAGATCGATGTCGCCGTTCCGACTGGGCTGATGGATGTGTCGAACGGGCGATTTGAAGGCAAGAAAGATTTAGGAGATGGGTACACGAAGTGGATGTGGAGGGTGCACTACGGGATCAACAACTATGATGTGGCGCTGAATATTGGCGAGTATCAGCACTGGGACGGCATCCATGTGAACAAGGAGACCAGCGAGAAGACGACGATGGACTTCTATGCGCTGCCCGAGGACCTGGACAAGGCGAAGGCGCAGTTTGCGCAGGTTCCGGAGATGCTGGATGCGTATGAGCACTACCTGGGCGAGTATCCGTTCGATGCGGATGGGTACAAGCTGATCGAGGTGCCGTACGCGGGCATGGAGCACCAGTCGGCGGTGGCTTATGGGAACCACTTTACGAATGGATACTATGCGCGCGACTGGACGGGCGTGGGGATCTCGCTGAAGTTCGACTTCATCATCATTCATGAGAGCGGGCATGAGTGGTTTGGTAATGCCGTGACCGCGGCGGATGTTTCGGATATGTGGATCCATGAGGGGTGGACGACTTATCTCGAAGGGCTGTATGTGGAGTACCGCTGGGGCAAGGATGATGCGATCAAGTATCTGAACGGCCTGAAGCCGAAGGTGCACAATGAGCGGCCGATTGTGACGGAGCATGGTGTGAACTCGGAGCCGCCGCAGGACCAGTACTTCAAGGGTGCGCTGATGCTGAACACGCTGCGCAGCGTGATTGGCGACGATAAAAAGTGGTTTGCGGGTGTGCACGACTTCTACCAGGCGTTCAAGTACAGGAATGTGATGACGGAGGATGTGGTTGCGTGGTGGAGCAAGCGGACGGGGATGGATTTGAAGCCGTTCTTCGATGAGTATCTGCGGCATGCGGCGATTCCGGTGCTGGAGTTGAAGTTCGACGCGCCGAAAGATGCGGGAGCGAAGGCTGTGGTGAGCTATCGTTGGAAGGCGGATGAAGCGGGGTTTGCGATGCCAATCGAGGTGGGAGATGCGACGCATTGGACGTCGATTCGCCCCGTGACGACTGAGTGGAAGACGATGCCATGGGCCGGGACGAAAGAGCAGTTCAAGGTAGCGACCGATCTTTATTATGTGAATGTGAGTGAGGAGTAGCGTGAGCAAGCTGGCTGGATGTGCGCTGATGTTGGTGGTGGGTGTGGCCGGTTGCGGCTACCACCAAGTTGGAGCGGCGACGCATATTCCGGCAAATGTGCGGACGCTGGCGGTGCCGATCTTTCAAACGAAGGTGCAGGCTTACAACACCGAGACGGCGTTCACGCAGGCGGTGGTGCGGGAGTTGAATACTCGGACGAAGTACCGCGTGGAGACGAGCGGCGATGGCAGCAGCGCCGATGCCGTGCTGCACGGAACGATTGTGAATGAGACGATTACGCCGCTGACTTACGACGCGACGAGTGGGCAGACTTCGAGCTACCTGGTGACGGTGAGTGCGAAGGTGCAGATGGTTGGACACGACGGGCGCCTGTTGTATGCGAACGACACGTTTGCGTGGAGGGAGCAGTACCAGTCGACGCAGGATCTTTCGGGCTTTGTGCAGGAGGATTCGGCGGCGGTGAAGCGCGTGGCGCGGGATTTTGCTGCGGCGCTGGTGAGCGACATGCTGGAGTCGTTTCGATGAGCGATCTGCTGAAGGGTTTGAAGAGCTTCGCGGGTGTGGAGCGGTTTCTGACGGAGATTCGCGGTGATGCGCGGCGTGCGGGCTATGTGCTGTTGGGCGATGAGGCGTTTCTGTATGAGATGTGCCGGCGTGGTGTATTGCAGGCGCTGGTGCCGGGCGACCTGACGGATTTTTGTCTGCACGATTTTGACCTGGCGCAGACGTCGATCTTCGAGGCGCTGGATGCGGCGCAGACGCCATCGCTGATGGCTCCGTTCCAGGTGATCTTTCTGCGTAACGTGAAGACGTTGTATGGGCGCGGGCAGAAGAAGGACGAGTTTGCGGCGATCGATGAGTACTTTCGGCGGCCGAACCCGCAGGCGATGCTGGTGTTTGTGGCCGAGCATGTGATGCTTCCGCAGGATGTGCGGCGGATGGACATGCAGGACAAGGAGCGGTCGGAGCGGATTCGCGAGACGCTCGGTGATGTGTGCGGCGTGGTGGAACTGCAGAGGGTTTCTGAAGACGATGCGGTGAAGTGGGTGATGCGCGCAGGCGAGGCCGGCGGCGTGCGCTTTGCGGAGGACGCAGCGCATGAGCTGGTGGATTCGCTGGGTGCAGAGATGCTGACGATTGCGAGTGAAGCAGAGAAGCTGATGCTGTATGCGGGTGCGCTGGCGAGCGAGACTGGAGCCGCAGCGAAGATCGACGTGATCGATGTGGAGACGATGGTTTCGGCGGCGAAGCAGAGGAGCTTGTATGAGCTGACGGATGCGATCAGCCTGAAGGATGCTCCGCGGGCGTTGGCACTGCTGGATGGTTTGCTGAATGCGAGCGAAGGTGGAGAAGAAGCTGCGATCGGGCACGTGTTTTCGCTGGCGAAGACGTTTCGGCAGATGCTGGTGTTGAACGAGAAGCAGGTGAAGGACCAGCGGGCTATGTGGGCGGTGCTGTGGCCGGGATTTCGTGTAGCGCCGTTCGCGGCGGATGCTTTGATTGCGCAGGCGCGGCGGTATCGCGATCGCGGAGAGTTGACGCAGGGGTTGCGGTGGATCGCAAAGGCAGATCTGGAGCTGCGGTCGAGTCCAGCAGATAAGAAGCTGGTGCTGGAGCGGTTGGTGTTGCGGCTGGCGGGGAAGGGACGCGAGGCGGAGTTGACCGGGGTGGCTGGGTAGGTGCGGGTTTAGTGGGGACGATGCTTGCCCATCTTTGGAGCGGCGGATTCGTCGGTTGGGATGGTTGAAGGGTCTTTGGCAAGGGCGGGATCTGTGAGGGCGACGTCGACGCCGGCGGGTTGGATGAAGGCGTCGAGATGGGCGATGTCGACACGGATGCTGTGCGAGCCGGAAGTGGGGTTGAAGGGGACCGGGAACTCGAGGATGTAGCGGTTGCGGAGCATGGTGGTGAAGTTGTCCAGTGCTTTGGGGAGCTCGAGGGGATCGATGGGTTCGGTGAGTCCGCCGGAGGATTGGCAGAGCTCGCTGAAGACTTCGCGGTCGCGGGCTTCGGCGGGAGATATGTCAATGAAGGCGCGCTGTGCGAAGGCATAAATGGAGATGCCGGTGCGCGCGGCGGCGGAGCGGACGTCGGTCCAGTAGAGAGAGCTGGCGCCGTTGTAGCCGATGGTGAAGCCGAGGATGACGCGGCGTCCGGGATGATCGACCTGACTAGCCATGATGGTGATGAGAGAGCTCCAGAGCGGAACGGCATTGCCACAGGCGGGGTGCGGACGGTTGCGATGCGTGGCTGTAGAGATGAGCGCGGCGTGGAGTTGCCGGGTGAGTAACTGCGGGTCCGGTGGAAGCTGCTGGGCGGTGCGGATGAGGTTGCAGTCGACGGCGTAGATGGAGACGCGGTCCTGAGGCTTGAGCGATCTGGAAACCCAGGCGGCGAGATTGCGCTCGAGGGCTGGAAGGAGATCCCGCTGCGATCCGCCGACGTCGAGCAGGATGGAGAGCGAGATGGGATCGTCGCCTTCGAGGCGGATGCGCGTGGGATGGAAGCGCGGACCGCTGTCGAGGCTGACGGTGAAGCGTGCGGCGTCGATAGGCTTGGCGTATTGCTTGTGATCCTGCGTGAGGACAAGTGTTGGAACCTGGACGACGCGCTTGTAGACGTGGAGAGTATAGGGCTGGCCGGGTTGATCGGCTGGTGTCGCAAGTGCGCCGGGCGCGGCTTGTGGCGTTTGCGCGGAAAGAGTGGCTGTCGCAAGAAGCAGGAAAGAAAGAGAGACGATGCTGGTGAGCGGCGACAAATGCCGGAGAAGGCAGGCTCCAGGGCGTGGCATGGGGCGAGTATGTCAGAATTTGAAGAACAGATGCAACATGAGGAGCTACGGATGAACGTGCGGCTGAAGCTGTGTGGCTTGATGGCAGTGATGATGGCAGTGCAGCCTGGGATAAGGGCGCAGGGAACGGCGCCAGCAGCTCCGGCGCAGCCTTCAGCGCGGCAGCAGATGCAGGCGATGATGGAGTTCTTCAAGTCGCACTATGAGAAGCATGAGTTTCGGGTTCCGATGCGCGATGGTGTGAAGCTGTATACGCAGGTGTACACGCCGATCAAGAAAGAGTTCAAGGACAAGGGACCGTATCCGTTTGTAATGACGCGGACGCCATATAGCTGCGGCGGGTATGACAGCGATCAGGTGCAGCCGCGCGTGACCGGCAACAAGGAGATGCTGGAGAGCGGGTACATCCTCGTTTGCCAGGATGTGCGTGGGCGGTGGGAGAGCGAAGGCAACTGGGTGGAGATGACTCCGCCGCGGGATGGCAAGGGGATCGATGAGTCGACGGATATGTACGACTCGGTGGACTGGCTGCTGAAGAACGTGAAGGACAACAACGGCAAGGTCGGGATTCTGGGGATCAGCTATCCGGGGTTTTATACGGCGGCGAGCATTATCCATGGGCATCCGGCGATCAAGGCGGCGAGCCCGCAGGCGCCGATGATCAACCTGTTCGATGGTGACGACAGCTATCACGGTGGAGCGTTCATGCTGGCGGCGAACCACTCGTTCTATGCGCCGTTTTTTGCGCCGCAGAAGAATCCGCTGAAGAAAGAGCCGGAGAACAAGTTTGAGTTCTCGACCAAGGATGCGTATGCGTACTACCTGAAGATGGGCACGATCGCGAAGACGGATTCGCCGGAGGGCGGGACGAATGTGCTGTATCACGATCAGGCTGTCCACAATACGTATGACAGTTACTGGGTGGCGCGGAACATGGAAGAGCATATGTTCGGCGTGAAGGCTGCCGTGATGATCGTGGGCGGGCTGTTCGATGCTGAAGATCTGGCCGGACCCGTGAAGCTGTTTCATGCGCTGGCGAAGGAGAGTCATGAGGCCGCTGCGACGACGCTGGTGGAGGGGCCGTGGGTGCATGGTGGGTGGTCGCGGGGGACGGGGGCTTCGCTGGGCGATATCGAGTTTGGGTCGGATACGGCGGAGTTCTATCGGCACAACATGGAGGCTCCTTTCTTTGCGCACTATCTGAAGGACGCGGCGTGGGATGGCTTGCCTAAGGCTTATGCGTTCGAGACAGGCAGCGACGTTTGGAAGAAGTACGATGCGTGGCCTCCGAAGCCGGCGGTGAAGAAGATGCTGTACTTCGCGCCGCAGGGCGGGTTGAGCTGGAGTGCGCCGACCGAGAAGGCCAGCAAGGATTCGTATGTGAGCGATCCGGCGCATCCAGTGCCTTATGTGGGGTACGTGAGCGAGGCTGATCCGCCGCAGCGGTACATGGATGACGATCAGCGGTTCGCTGCTACGCGGCCCGACGTGCTGGTGTATGAGACCGATCCGCTGACCGAGGATGTTACGGTCGTCGGGCCGGTGAAGCCGCGGTTGAAGATCGCTTCAACGGGAACGGATGCGGACTTCGATGTGAAGCTGATCGATGTTTATCCGGAGAACACGCCGGACGCGAAGAGTGAAGGCAAGCGCGTGCTCGGGGCTCCGCCGGTGATGATGGCCGGGTACGAGATGATGGTGCGCGGCGAGCCGTTCCGGGCGAAGTTCAGGAACTCGCTGGCGAGGCCCGAGGCGCTGGTTCCGGGCAAGCTGACCGAGGTGAACTTCTCGATGCAGGACGTGAATCACACGTTCCTGAAAGGGCACCGGATTATGGTGCAGGTGCAGAGCTCGTGGTTTCCGCTGACGGATAGGAATCCGCAGGTGTTTGTAGATATCGCCAAGGCGAAGCCGGGTGACTTTCACAAGGCGACCGAGACGGTGTTTCACCAGGCTGGGGCGGCCAGCGGGGTGGAGGTTCTGGTGCTGCCTTAATGCAGGGAGTAGGGAGTAGGGAATAGGGAGTAGGGGGTTTCCATGTCTGGCCCCCCCTCCCCCCTCATCTGTTGCCCGGGGCTAAGTGGGGTGGTTGGTTAGGTTTGTGGGCGGGGATCTGGGCTACGCCTTTCATTCTAAAGGGGTTACCTGTCAAGAATTTCATTCCAAAGGGTTTAGGGGGATTTTCCCTGGGATAGCCGCGGGATAGAGCAGTCCGTCCGGCCTTCAGCGTAGAGCAACAGGGAGAACTCGCTGGCTGCGGTTGGAAGGGACGGCTGCACACGGCTTTTGGCTGGCTCGGAGCTTTGGTTCGATCCCTACTTCTATTGTAGCTAGTTGGGGAGAGCAAGTGGGCCAAGAGATTTGGATAGAAATCGCCAGTGTTGATAGCGTTTTTGGCGATTTTCAGAGGGCTGAGGGCTTGACAGGATTTTGGGGATCGACCGATTCGTGGGGAGACGTTAGAGGAGGCACTTGCGGAGGATTTCGGCGAGGGCGGTGTTGTTGCCCTTGGCGAAGCTGATGCGGGAGGCTTCGTTGTTTTCTTCGGCGGTGAGGTTCTTCCAGGAGAGGGGGTGGCCGGCCTGGAGGGCGAGGGTGCGGATGAACTCGCGCTGGGTGCGGCCGTTGCCTTCGCGGAAGGGGTGGATGGCGTTGAGCTCGCCGAGGTAGTGGGCGGCGCGGAGGATGAAGGGTTCGGGGGCGAGGTTCTTGAGGTGGTCTTCGGCGCGGAGGTTGGTGAAGAGGGTTTCGAGGGAGGGGATGAGGAACTGGGGTGGTGGGAAGCCGAAGGAGCTGGTGCGGGAGGTCATGACTTCGCGGAAGTCGCCGGCCCAGGGGAAGACGTCCTGGAAGATGTAGTGGTGGATGGCGCGGAGGTGCTTTATGTCGAAGTGGCCGGGGATGGCATTGCGTTCGAGCTGGAGGACGCGGATCGCGGAGTAGTTGGCGATGCGGCGTTCTAGCTCCGCGTGGTCGCGCAGGCCAAAGGTGTTGCGGAGAACGCCCGCTTTGTCGTCGAATTGCGAGTCGTTGATCAGGAAGGCCACGGGTTAGCGTGCGTCGAGGGACCTGATTGCGGGGAGAATTTCGTCGAGGGAGATTTCGCCGTTGGTGTAGGCGTCGAAGAGTGCGAGAACCTCGGGGGACGGGGAGACGCCTTCGGCCAGGGTTGTGCCGAGGGCCGAATCAACCATGCGTCGACGGTCTTCGCGGTCAGCGTGCTCGATGGGAAGCGGGGATACCTGGGCTGCGGCCATGGTGTTCTCCTGCTTCCATTTTACGCTTTGTTGGGGCAGTTGAGGTGGCTGGAAGGGGCCGTTTGGGGCTTTGTTAATGCGGGTTTCCGGGATTGGGATGAAGTTGATTTCAGGCCGAGAGTGGGATGAAGAAGCACATCAGAAAGGACACTGCGAACACAAAGATAGAAGAGGCGAGGAGCCAGCGACGGGCGAGACCGCGGCCGGTGAGGATCGATGCGAGAGCAAGGACGAAGAGGTTGGGGAGGACCTTGAGCCAGAGGAAGAAAAAGTGGATGTCGGCGTTGACGTGAGCGACGAGGATGGCGAGGGTGACGAACTGGGCGACTACTGCGATGTAGGCGAGGTGGAACGCGGCGTTTCGCCAGCGTGGCAGGGCGGGATTCTTTTGGGCGAGCCAGGATTTTGCGAAGAAGATTGCGGGGAGAAAAGCGAGGACCGCGATCGCGAAGATGGTGGCGATGATTCTCGGCATTGCAGGGGGCTCCCGCCGAAGTGTGTGCCGCTGCGGACAGAATACAGAGGTCCTTCCCCTTCACTGCGTTCAGGGTCAGGATGAGGGGGTTAAGATTTCGGTGGCGTTGGATCGGGTGCGGCGGCAGGTGGGTCGGTGGGTTTGTCCGGGGCGGGCTTGGCGGCGTCGGGTGCGGTGGTTTCGGCGGGTTTGGATTTGTCGTCGGCGGGTGGAGTGTCGGAGGGTTTTGCGGGGAGGACGGCGGGGATGGCGAAGGGGTCCTGCAGGCTGGGGGATTGCCAGGTGAAGAGCTCGGCGCCGTGGTCGGTGATGAGCATGTCGTCTTCGAGGCGGATGCCGAATTTGCCGGGGAGGTAGATGCCGGGTTCGTCGGAGAAGACCATGCCGGCCATCATCTTCTGGTCGTTGCCTTGGACGAGATAGGGCCACTCGTGCATGTTGAGGCCGATGCCGTGGCCGACGCGGTGGAAGAAGTAGTCGTATCCGGGGCCGTAGCCGGCTTTGACGATGACCTGGCGGGCGGCGCCGTCGACGATCTGCATGGGGACGCCGGGGCCTGCCGCGCCGAGGGCGGCGGACTGGGCGTTGAGGACGATCTCGAAGATGGAGCGCTGGAAGTCGGTGGCCTTGCCGTAGACGAAGCTGCGGGTGATGTCGGAGGTGTAGCCGTCGACGGTGCACCCGTCGTCGATCATGACGATCTCTGACTCGTGGATGACTTGCGGCTTTCCGGTTCCGTGGGGGACGGCGGAGTTGATGCCGACGTTGACGCTGGCCCCGCCGCGG
The DNA here is from genome assembly GCA_040388825.1 of Acidobacteriota bacterium. GTDB lineage: Bacteria > Acidobacteriota > Terriglobia > Terriglobales > Acidobacteriaceae > Granulicella. The sequence continues at coordinate 13,502 of JAZKBC010000267.1, forward strand.
ACGCCGCAGCGGGCGTAGGCCTTGTCGATGAGGTCGGAGAATTTGTGGTTGGTGTCGCCGGGCTGGCAGGAGAGGTAGACGGCTTTGTAGACGTCGAAGGTGATTTTGTTGGCGAGGCGGAGGAGGGCGATTTCGGCGGGGGATTTGATGGAGCGGCAGCCGGCGGTTACGGGGGTGGCGGAGACGAGCTTCATGGCGGGGCAGGCGGCAGCGATGGCGGAGACGAAGGCGTACTGCATGTGCTCCTCGATGCCGATGGTGCCGGTGGTCATGCTGACCTCGCCGAAGCCGCGGCGCATGAGGTCGTAGGGGGATTCGTTTTCCTGCCAGAGGTAGGTGATGGTGGTGTCGCGCTCGGGGAATTTGGGGAGGATGTCGGCGAGGTGGTCGCGCTCGAGGAAGGGGCAGAGGATGAAGGGGGCGGCGGACTCGGGAATGACGTAGGCGAAGAGGCGCTCGGACTGGCCCCAGTGGGCTCCGGTGTAGTACTGGAGGGAGGCTCCGGTGGTGATGACGATGGCGTTCATGCCGTACTGCTTCATGAGCTCGCGGGCGAGGTCGAGGCGGGAGTTGCGCTCGTCGATGGTGATGGGGACGATGTCTTTGGTGCGGTCGGTGAGGGCGAGGATGGGGGCGGGGATGGTGGTGTCGTCGGCGGGTTTTGGTGGGGTGGCGGCGGGGTCGGCGGGTGCCGCCGGTCATAGGACGCGCGGGCGATCGCGCGCCAGTTCGCATTGCGCACCAAGTGCATCATTTGAGACTCATGAACGGCGTCACGGATCCGGTGACTTGGGGAAGCTGCCCGTTCCACTTCTCCAACCGCTTGTATTCGATCAGGTTCGTGCTCAGGCTGTCCGCGATCGTGCGCGTCAGAGTCACAACCCGAGCGACGGCC
>JAZKBC010000268.1:0-1884 GCA_040388825.1 Acidobacteriota bacterium
CATGACCGACATCATGGTCCTCCTCTACGCCGCCAGCCACGAAAACCTCATCCTCCTCGTCGCCGTCGCCACCGCCGGATCGGCCCTCGGAGGCCTCTTCTCCCACATGGTCGGCCAGGCCGGCGGCCTTGCCTTTCTCCAGAAGCACGTCTCCCCCGCCATCCTCACGCGCGTCACCACCTGGATGGAAGGCCACGCCATCCTAGCCGTTGCACTCCCCGCCATCCTTCCGCCGCCCATGCCCCTCTCGCCCTTCGTCCTCGCCGCCGGCGCCTCCAACATGTCGCGCAAAAAATTCATGTGGGCCTTCACCCTCAGCCGACTCATCCGCCACGCCATCGCTGCCTGGCTCGGCATCCACTACGGCCGCGCCGTCCTCCGCCTCTGGAACATGTTCTCCGCCAAGTGGGGAACCACCATCCTCATCGGCCTCTGGGCGTTCATCCTCATCTTCACCGCCATCGCCATCTGGCGCCTCGTCAAAACCTCCCGCGAACTCCACATCCACCCCACCGCCCGCGGCCCCCAGACCTCCCCATCCGCTCCCTCCGCCTGAGTTCTACGCCGCCACCGCTTTCTTCCCCGCAAACTTCCGCTTGTAATACCCCGTCGTCAACACAATCGCCGGAACTCCAACAATCGAAGGCCAGAGCCACACATACCACTGGTTGCCCAGATACCGGCTCAGCGTCACCACGCTGAACGCACTCCACGCGGCAATATAGCTGCCGATAAAGTTCCCCAGGTGCCCATACCACCAGAACATCTTCTCCTTCGGCGGCTTTACGAACGTCTTCATCTGCGCGTAAGCCAGTCGCAGCGCAATGAGTCCAAACACAATCCCCACCACCCCGAACCCCTTCATCTGGATCTTCCCCGGATGAAACGCTCCCAGCCACGCCAGCGCCAAACCATCCACCACCGTCACAATCGCTGCGATCCAGTCGATCGCTTTGGCCTTGCCTCCCCGCGGCAGGTCCTTCAAGCTCAGCACCCGATACCCCGCAAACGCCGCATAGAAGCTGAACACCGCCACCAGCGCCAGGAACAGCACCGGCCGGTAGAACGCCATCGGCAGCGCCGTCGCTGCGACACCTCCCATGCACCACAGGTAAACCATCCCCCAGCGCTTGTGCGCCTTTCCACCCTTCGCCGTAGCCAGCGCCACCGGCGCCAGCAAAAACGATCCAAACCCGCACGCAATGTGCACCACCAGCAACGCCTTCATCCAAACCGGATCAACACTCATCGCCACAACCTCCGCTTTCTACTCCCTGTTCCCTACTGCCTACTCCCTGCATCTCTTCCAACGTCGCCTCGCACCACCCAATCAACGCCTTCGCCTGCGCAATCCCATACCGCGCCGTCATTCGCCAGAACGGCATCCCCGGATGCGCCGCAAACTTCGTCTCAATCTCGCTCAACGTGCGCTCATACCGCTGCAGGTTCACCTCTTCCTTCGCCTTCCACTCCCGCACCTGCATCGCAATCGCGCCAGCCTCGGCCCGGTCGCCGAAGAACACCTTCAGCAACAGCTCGTTGCGCGGAACCTGCGGCTTGGCCGCAATCCCCAGCCACCCCCGCAGGTGCTCCGCGCCCGCCTCCGTCATCCGGTAAACCTTCTTCGCCGGATGCCCGTCGCCCTTCTGCTCCTCCACCGTCACCAGTCCCGCAGTCACCATCCGCTTCAGCGCCGGATAGATCTGCCCAAAGCTCTCCCTCCAGAAGTTCCCCGTCGAGTACTCCATAAACTGCCGCATCTCATAGCCCGACATCGGGCGCAGGCTCAACACCCCCAGCAGCGACTCCACCGTCGACGTCTTCAGTTCAGTTTTCATATCTTCAAGATATATATCTGCAAGATACTTATCTGTCAATCAGGCC
>JAZKBC010000269.1:0-19958 GCA_040388825.1 Acidobacteriota bacterium
CGAACCTCCGACCCCCTGCTCCCGAAGCAGGTGCGCTACCAGACTGCGCTACGCCCCGAACCGCTGGTAAGTGATTGCCGGATTGGGAGAGCAGGGCGCACTGCTCCGGGAATTGCTTGAGCGGGTGCCACTGCTTGCCGACCCATTCAGTTTAGCAGAAGTCGGGGCCTGTGCGGCAGGTCAGGAGAAACGGGTTTATTTGATGCCGACAACCATGGACTCGGGGCCGAGCAGATGCTCGACACGAGTGGAATGGAAGCCAGCTTCCTGCATCCATGCCATACAGTCGGCGCCGGAGTAATCGAAGCCGCCGGGGGTTTCGATCAGCATGTTGAGACTCATTAGCAGGCCAAACGCGTTCTTTGAGCGATCGTCGTCGATGATGCTCTCGTAGACAATCAGCGCGCCACCGGATGGGAGGGCTTCATAGGCCTTGCGGATGAGCATCCGTTTGGTGGGCAGATCCCAGTCGTGGAGGATGTGACCCATCATGACGACGTCGGCTTGCGGAAGGGGATCGTCGAAGAAGCTGCCAGGGGAAAACTGCAGGCGTGCGGAGAGCCCGTTCAGCACGGCGTAGTCCTCGAAGATTGGACCAACCTCGGGCAGGTCGAAGCCGATGCCGGTCATGTGCGGGTTGGCCAACATGACCTGAGAGGCGAGGTCGCCCTGCGCGGTGCCAACATCGACTGCAGTCTTGTAATCCTTAAACGGAAACTGGCGGGCGATGGCCATGTTTGCACCGTGGCTGATGCCGGTCATGGCCTTGAGAAATTCGCGGAGCTTGGCGGGATCGGCGTAGAGCGCAGTGAACATGCTGGGTTCGCCACGGCGGGCTTCGTTCTGCGGCTCACCGGTCCGCAGGGCAGCGGTGAGGTTTCCCCAGAACGGATAGAGGCGGCTGTTGGCCATTTCCAGGATGCCGCCGATGTAAGAGGGCTTGCGCTTGTCGAGGAACTGCTCGGTTGCGGGAGTGTTGGAGTAGACACCATCGCGGCGCTCGAGGAAGCCGAGAGCTACAAGCGCGTCGAGAAAGTCGCGCGCCCCACGCTCATGCAGGCCTACACGGGCCGATAGCTGTTCGAGTGTCTCGGGGTGACGCGCGAGCTCGGTAAAGAGCTCCATCTCCACGGCGCTAAGGAGAGTTTTGGAGGCCCAGAAGCCGAGGCCTACCTGCAGAATCTGGTCTGGTTGGGGTGCATGGCTCATGGGAATTCCTCCAGCGCGCGGGCGGTCGGCTCAGCACGGAAACTGTACACAAGCGGACCCGGGGTAACGCAGCACAACCCAGGGTTTACCTGGGTTGTGACGCCGAAAGTGATACTACCGTACTTGCGTGGATTCCTGATGGATGTTGCGTCGTGCATGGTGATGCACTGGCGCCGTAGCGGGGTGAGCGGTGCCGTAGGCCTGGCCGTGGCGATGGATCGCGCTCTCATCAAACTGCTGCGTATTGGCATCGCTGAAGGTGGCGCCTGCCGGAACGAGCACATCGTTGGCCGTGCGCCCGGAGGTGTCGCCAACTCTCAGTTCAATCCGCGAGGCGTCGATACCCTTCTCCTGGGTCAGATACTGCCGCGCATTCATGGCGCGTTCAGCGGCTGCTTCGGGCTTTTCATCGGGCGAGGTATTGCCAATGATCACCAACTTCGAATCAGAGTGCTGGGTCAACGACAAGGCCACATCGTCGAGGCAACCCTTGGCTTCATTGTCCACACGGACGGGGCGCTTGCGGTCTCGGGTAAAGCTGACGCCGCACAGGCCCTGGGTCTGCGGAATGACGGGCACTGGCGGCGGCGTGATGGTCACACTGGTAGCCGCTTTGGCGCTTTGACCCTGATCGTCGACTACATTGCAGCCAATGTTGATGAGCATCGCTCCAAGACCGGCGGTGCTGAGCGATGCGGTGGGGCCGGTAGCCGTCAACTGGCCTGCGGTTGTGGTGTAAGAGTAGGTGAGAGGGCGGTTGTCGGGACTGGTGCCGACCGTCGAGATCATGATGGTGGTGCCGCTGGGGGCAGTTGCCGGATTCGCGCTGCAGGTCAGCGTGGGCGGCTCATAGGCCTTGACCGTGAACGGCGCTGAACACGAAGCTTGCTGGTAGGCGCGCGGTCCCTGGTCGACGTGGCCGTTCACGGTGTACTGGCCCGGCGCCATGCCAGTTGTGTCGATGGCTGCGGTTGGACCGGACGGAGTGAGCTTGCCGCCATTGGTGGTCCAGGTGTAGGTGGTCTTCTTGTGCGGGTTCAGATAGAGCGTGCTTGCGGTGATGGTGACCGGATCGCCCGCATGAACGCTGACGGGCTCGGCGGTGCAACCCAGCATTGCGTTCTGGCGCGTGGAGGGCTCGCCAAAGCGCAGCACAAGGCCGCCGGAAAGCTTCATCGCCAGCATGTCGCCTACGCCACCGGTGACACCGGTCGAGCCCTGAGGACCGTAGTTAACGTGAGAGTAGAGCAGGTCTGCCTGGATGGGACGCACGGCGACCAGGCCTCCCCAGTAAGGCAAAACGTAATCGAAACCGAGCCCACCGGTCAGGCCATCGCCCCAGGTGAACTTCTGCTGGACCGGCCCGTTGATCCTTGCCCGTCCAGCCAGCACATGTACGAAGGGAATGAAGGGCCCGAGCGGATAGCGCAGCACGGGGCCAGCTTCAACGGAGTAGTAGAGCTGATCGCAACGGCTGTCGCTACAGGTGGGAAAGTACTGGTGGTGTTCTCCGTTGCCGGAGAAGTAGGTTCCTTCGACCTGTACGCCGAAGTAGCGTCCGAAGTAGCCGGTCAAGCTCAATGTTCCAGCTGGGTTAGAGACCGGCTTGTACGGATAGTTGTTGATATAGCTGTTCAGCGGATGGAGGTAGCTATAGCCGCCGTATATGTCGAAGCGGGAGTCGGGGTACTCGGTGCCGCTCTTGGCGGCCTGACCGTGGCTGATAGACGCCATGCCCGCGAGCAGGCTGAGTGTAAGGGCGGTGCGAACGAACCGGACCAGGGGGCAGAGCATGGCGACGTTTCCTCCCCACGGGCAGATAGCGTCCGAGCCCGCAGAACTTATTCGGTAGTTTACTGGAATTGATTGGCCCGCATAGGTTTTTTTCGGCATTTCGCGAACCGATCTTGGGTCACGGTAAGCCCAGCGAGTTGTCCCGGAACGGCTCTCCGCCTACAATAGAGCGATGCGGGAGATTCGCCCCAGCTTCGCGCGCTGTCCACGGCTCATGGCCTGTTGTTGATGCGCGGCTAGTTCCCTCGAATCTCTAGATGCTATCCAAAGCGTCCTCGCTTTCCACAAAAACTCACGCAATTTCCACACGCTGGCCAGGCAGCAGTCACTTCGCTCGGTCGCAGATGGAAACTCAATGACCCAGGAGGTTTCTTGCCCGCTATGACCGTCGCCAGCGATGCCATTGCCGAGCTCCATCGCGAACGCCTTAACCATCTCCAGGCCCTGGAGGCGGAGAGCCTCTACATTCTTCGCGAGGCTGTCGCTGAATTTGCGCGGCCGGTGATGCTGTACTCGATCGGCAAAGACTCGAGTGTGATGCTGCGGCTGGCTCAGAAGGCCTTCTTCCCCGGCAAAATCCCGTTCCCGTTGCTGCATGTAGATACGAGCTACAAGTTTCCGGAGATGATTTCGTTTCGCGACAACTATGCGAAGGAGATTGGCGCGGAGTTGATCGTGCATCGCAACGAGGAAGCGATCGCCGACGGAGCCAGCCCGTGGAAGCTGGGCACGCAGAACTGTTGCGGCGCGCTGAAGACTCGCAGCCTGTTGGACGCGCTCGAGGAAGGCGGCTTCGACGCTGCCTTCGGTGGAGCCCGCAGGGATGAAGAGAAGTCGAGAGCGAAGGAACGCGTCTATAGTTTCCGCGATCCCGCTGGACAATGGGATCCGAAGAATCAGCGGCCAGAGCTGTGGTCGCTATACAACTCGCGCCTGCGTAAAGGTGAGTCCATCCGAGTGTTTCCGCTGAGCAACTGGACGGAGCTCGACATCTGGCTCTATCTCTATGCCGAACAGATTCCGATTGTGCCACTGTATTTCGCTGAAGAGCGGGACGTTGTTGTGCGTGGCAATACGCTGACTCTGGTCGACCACACGACGCGCCTGCTGCCGCACGAGAAAGTCGTGAAGCGCAAGGTCCGCATGCGTTCGCTGGGTTGCGCGCCGTGCACTGGGGCAATCGAGTCCGATGCGGATACGCTGCCGGCCATCATCGCCGAGCTCATTACCTTCCGCCGTAGCGAACGTGAGAACCGTGCGATCGATCACGACGAAGAAGGCTCCATGGAACTGAAGAAGCGGGAGGGCTACTTCTAATGACTCCGCAGACCGAATCCTCAACGTTTCAAGCATTCCTCGATGCGCATCTCGACCAGGAAATGCTGCGATTTACAACTGCCGGCTCCGTCGACGACGGCAAGAGCACCCTGATTGGCCGGTTGCTGCACGACACACGCAGCGTCTACGAGGACCAACTCGCCAGCATTCGCGCCAGCCGGGTGAACCGCGCCGGCAATGGGCAGGTAGATCTTTCGCTGCTGACCGACGGCCTTCGCGCGGAACGCGAGCAGGGCATCACGATCGACGTTGCATATCGCTACTTCTCGACGTCGAAGCGCAAATTCATCATCGCCGACACTCCCGGCCACGAGCAGTACACGCGCAACATGGCTACCGGGGCGTCGACGGCTGAGGTGGCGATTGTGCTAATCGACGCCAAGGCTTTCGTCAAGGCCGGCGGCTTATTGCCGCAGTCGCGACGTCATACCTACATCGCTAGCCTGCTGCGGATTCCGCACGTTGTTGCGGCCGTGAACAAGATGGACATCGTCGACTACAGCGAAGATGTGTTCAACGAAATTCGTGCGCGATTCACCGAGCTCGCTGAGCATCTGCACCTTGAGAGCATCGAGGTGATCCCAGTCAGCGCATTGGTTGGCGACAATGTCGTGGACCGCACCAGTGCAATGCCCTGGTACACCGGGCCGACGCTGCTGGAGTACCTCGAAACAGTGCCTCTGAGCATCTCCGATGCTTCGCGTGTGGCAGGAGAGCCGTTGCGTTTTCCGGTGCAGCTTGTGGTTCGTCCCAACGCTGAGTTTCGCGGATTTGCCGGGCGGGTTGAGCGCGGCGAGCTTCGTCCTGGCCAGCAAGTGCGCGCGCTGCCGAGCGGGCGTGTGACGCGCGTCAAGAGCCTGGTTACATGGGATGGTGATCTGAAGGCGGCGCGCTTTCCGCAGTCGGTTACGGTCGAGCTCGAGGACGAGATCGACCTAAGCCGCGGCGAGATGCTGGTGGCCGACTCCGAGACTGAAGCCGCGCCACACATCAGCAACTCCTTCCGTGCGATGGTCGTATGGATGCACGAGCAGCCTCTGACGCCCGGCCAGACGTTTCTGCTTAAGCACACGACGCGCACCGTGCGTGCGACCGTACGGTCCATCCGCTATCGCGTGGACGTGAACACAACGGAGCACCACGCGACCCAGCAGCTCAACATGAACGACATCGCCGAAGTGGAGTTCGACGCGAATCTTCCGCTCTTCTTCGATCCGTATGCTGAGAACCGGAACATGGGCTCGTTCATCCTCATCGATCCGGTATCGAACGCGACAGTCGCAGCGGCGATGATCGTTGCGGCTGAAGCGCAGACCGAAGCCGAGGCACACGCGCACTTTGCTTTCCTGCACCTGGCGGGCGATCCTGTGGCGGCACAAGCTCTGCTCGATCGCCTGGTAGCACGCGGCGACAGCGCCGTGTTGATTGATGATGCCTTCATTCCGGATTCAACGCTGCCAACGGCGGTTCGCGCGCTGCAGCTTGCTGACGTTGTCGCTATCTCAGCCCGTGAAGGTCTGAGCGCAGGTGTGCTGGCGGTCGTCCAGACGATCGCTGCTGCTACGTTCATCAGCGGCCATGAGGCCGTTGCAGCCTGGGAGAACAAACGATGATTGAGCTGACTACCGATCCCGAAACCCTCACCGCAGAAGCGCTTGTTGAGGAAATCGTTGCAGCTTCAAAGGGGCAGGACGTCTGCCTCACTTCGAGCTTCCAGACTGAGGATATGGTTGTGTTGCACATGCTGCGCCGCCATCTGCCGGACGTCCCAGTGATCTTCCTTGAAACCGGTTATCACTTCAAGGCGCTGCTGGAGTATCGCGATCGCCTGGTGGATGAGTGGTCACTCAATCTCATCAACGCTCTGCCACGCACAACGCTCGAAGAGCACGAGCGCCAGTTTGGCCTGCTGCATATTATTGAGCCTACAAAGTGCTGCCAGATTCGCAAAGTTGAGCCGCTGATGCGCTCGCTTGAACCGTACCGCTTCTGGTTTACCGGTCTGCGTCGCGATCAGTCGCCCACGCGCGCAAACCTGAAGAAGATCGAAGACCACAAGCTCCCCACCGGTACGATGCTGAAAAAAATCAGTGTCCTCGCCGACTGGGACATGGATCGCGTGAACGCCTACGCGGACGAGCACAACATCCCTGGCCTGAGCCTCTACGATCAGGGCTACACTTCCATCGGTTGTGAACCGTGCACCGCGATTCCCGCGGCTGGAGCCGATCCTCGCAGTGGACGCTGGGGTGGCAACAAGCTCGAATGCGGGATTCACACGTTCACAGAAAAAGCATGAGGCGCAGCCTGACGGCTACGCCTTTGCTCCTTCTCGTTTGTACCGACTGCCGCTATCGTGTCACCAACTCCATTAACTCCGGAATTGCTTCAGCGTCCGGATACACGGTCGACCGTGTCACCTGCTGCCACTTTTCAGCTTCGGCGGCGCGAGCTACCTCGACCTGCTGGACGCGCTTCTCTGCATCCACGCCGAGGATCAGCCGCTGTGGAACATCCTCGCTGTATGCAAGCATCACGATCACGCCGGCAATCCGCTTCGGATCGCCCTCCGAACGCCCCTCGAGACTCCGCAACAGCTCAAGGATCGGACCGACGGTAGCCTGATACTCCGGCAACAGTTCAGGCGGATTGCCGCGAGCACGCCTGGCCCAGTTGGTGCGAATGCCACCCGGCTCCAGTGTGCAGATCTTTACGCCGAACCCGGCGACCTCAGCCGCCAGCGCATCGCTGAAGCCGCCGACCGCCCACTTCGCCGCGTGGTACGGCGTATTGCCCGGGATGGCCATGCGTCCGCCGATCGATGACACCTGGAAGATGTGTCCGCTCTTCTGCTTGCGCATCACCGGAATCGCCGCCCGCGTAGTTTGCACTACGCCATAGAAACACGTTTCGACCACTGCCTGGAAGTCTTCTGCGCTCATCTGCTCAAAGGGCGCAAACTGTCCGTAGCCTGCGTTGTTGACCAGCACATCCAGGCGGCCGAACGTCGCAACTGCCGTCTGAATTGCCGCTTCTGCTGCTGCTGCATCGCGCACATCGAGCGTCACCGGCTTCACACGGTCCCCGTACTGCTCGACGAGTGCGTCCAGCTCTTCAACGCGGCGAGCGGCCGCAACCACGCTATCGCCTGCTGCCAATGCTGCTTCGGCTATGTCCCTGCCCAGACCGTTGCCGCTGCCTGTAACTAACCAAATTTTTGCCATAGGGATAAACCCTCCTGACAATGAGACGCAAAAATGAGTGAGTGGTTGCTCATTTATTATTTCAACACGCCGTCGCCTAATGTAACCCGCTGATTCCGGGCTACTTGACGGCTCGCCAGAAGGCTTCGAAACCAGCCTCGATCAATTGTTGCTTGCGACGTGGGGACTTTGCCACGAACTCCATTGTCGTCTCTTCCATCGACATCATCAGCGCGGCGGTGAATTCCGGCGGCAATCCTCGCAACGCTCCGCGCTCGCTCAATTCGGCAAGCAGTTGCTGGAGTTCGCTTCGGCCGGCGGAGACTGCGGCCCGCGTCTCCGCCGTAACTACCTCAGAGACTGACAGTTGCGCGACCGCCTTGCGTTTGGCGGGTTGCTCGGTCGCCCAGCCAATGTAACTGGCCCACATGTGGCGTGCACGGCGTTCCAGGCTTGCGCGGGCGGGAAATTCGGTCAGCATGCGCCCTATCAGCTCGGTCTTCAGCTCCAGGTAGACCGTATTGAGCAATTCATCCTTGCTGGAGAAGTAAGTAAAAAGTGTTCCCTCGGCGATGCCAGCGCGCATGGCGATGCGCGCGGTCGCCGCGCCGACGCCCGACTCCGCAATTTCCGCCGCAGCGGCCGCAAGGATCGCTTTTTCTTTCTCCGGACTCTTCGCTCGTGCCATTCTTAATAGATGAGGGTACAGCAGTCCGCGGTTCGCAGTTGCCGCATCTGAAACTCAGCATGTCCGACCGCCGCAAACTCGTTGAGCTCTGGCACCGGGGAGACGCCGCTGTCCTGGTCACGCTCGTTCGCGTGGAAGGCTCTAGTTATCGTCGCGCTGGAGCCAGGTTGCTCATCGCCGCCAACGGCGATTACGCGGGGGCCATCTCCGGTGGGTGCCTGGAAGCGGAGGTCATCCGCAAAGCAGCGTGGCTGGCGCGCGATGGCGCGGTGGTTCAGCGGTACTCCACGCTGTTCGACGATACGGCCGACATTCCTTACGGCCTTGGTTGCGGTGGGACAGTGGACCTGCTCATCGAACCCGCCGACACTCCGCTATGCTCCGCGCTGTTTGCCGCACTTGAAGCTTCGCTTACCGGCGCAAGCTTTTGTATCGAGACGCAACTCCCAGGCGGTGGATATCCGCTTCTCCGTACGATCGAGACTCGCCACCCCGAAGGCGCAGGTCGGATTGCGACCGCTGAATTAGTTTCCGACCTAAACGAAATTTTTCGCGAACAACTTGATCCGCCTCAGCGCCTGCTGATCTTCGGTGCTGGAGATGATGCTCTGCCCATGACTCGCTTCGCTGCGCTGCTGGGATGGCGAGTCGTTGTTATCGATAGCCGCGCGCAGTGGGCCCTACCCGAGCGCTTTTCCGAAGCCGAGCGTGTTGTCGCTGCTACCTCACTGGACGGACTTGCTCTTAGCAGCAACGATGCCGTGGTTTTGATGACCCACAGTTACGAGCAGGATCGCGCGTGGCTGACCGCTGTACTGCCCGCGCACCCTCGTTACCTTGGTTTGCTTGGAGCCAGGCATCGCAGCGCGCTGCTGGTTGCGGAGACAGCGGCGCTACTTGGCTGGACAGTTGCTGAGGCTTGCGCGGAGCTCTTCGCACCCATCGGGCTTGACTTGGGTGGCGATGGAGCCGAAGCGATCGCGCTGGCTACGATTGCCGAGATCCAGGCCCGTTGCGAGGGTAAGATTGGCTACTCGCGCCGTATGACCGCCGAAGCCGTTGCGGAACAGATAGCGCAGGGCGGGTCTTCCAGATATCTACAAACTCAGTGCGCATTGTGATTCCAATATGAGCGACCCACCCATCGCCGCTGTTATTCTTGCCGCCGGCCTGTCACGCCGGCTTGGCCGACCCAAACAGTCGATTGTTTTGGCTGGCGAAACGCTCGTCGAACGTTCCATTCGTATTACGCAGGAAGCGGGCTTGTCACCTGTGCTTGTCGTGCTCGTCGATTCGGACCTGATCGAGTCGGTCCAGGCTCGCGGCGCGTTCGCTTTGCTCAATCGAAATACATGGGAGGGTCTGGCCACGTCGATCCACGTGGGCATTGACTGGGCCCGGGGCATCCAAGCTGCGGGGGTCGTACTTATGACGTGTGATCAGCCTGCCGTCCAACCCGAGCATCTCCGTGCGCTTATTGAAGAGCCAAGCGTGGCTGTCGGCTCAGCTTATGCGGGCAAGATCGGAGTACCAGCGTATTTCCCATCATCGAGCTTTCCCGCGCTTCTGCAACTGCAAGGCGATACCGGAGCACGCGACCTGTTGCGCTACGCCCGCTCCATCCACACAGAAGATCTGGCCTTCGACATCGACACTGAAGCTGACGTGGAGCTGGCGCAAAGCCGCTTCGACGTCTGACGGAACATGGCTCAAAGTTGTTGAGGTTGTGGCTACTCCGCGAGCGAACGCAAGAACTCTTCGAGCAGATTCCCCCCGACTACTCCACGATAGCGAGCGGTGGAGCGTATGTCGTCGATGGGTTTCGCTTCCGATGCGAGAGCTGCGCGCCCCGCTCGGATTGTAGCTTCAAGACTGCTCGCTTCGATGGGTTGTCCCATCAGCGCAGACTCGGCCGCCGAGCATCGCACAGGGCGGTCCGCCAGAGACGCTGCTCCCAGCCGGATGTCCGCGATGCGCCCCTCTTCGATCTTCGCCAGGCCCGCCAGCGCGACCTTCGCGATGGCCTGTGCGTTGCGTGTGCCAACCTTACGGATGTATTGACGATAGCCGTCGAAGCCCAGTGGAACACTCACGGTATGCAGCAGCTCATCCGGCCGCAGCGCGGTGCGTTTGTAGCCGAGATGAAATTCGGCATACGGCATGGTGCGCGTTCCACTTGAGCTCACCAGAGTGACGCTGGAACCGTATGCCAGCAGGGTCGGTGGAGTGTCCGCGGCCGGGGATGCGTTGCAAATGTTGCCGCCCAGTGTGCCGCGGTTCTGGTTTGCGACCGAGCCGGTCCATGATGCCGATTGCACCATCAAAGGTAGATGCTCGGCGATGGCAGCACTGCGGCGGATGTCGGTGAAGGTCGTCCCGGAGCCGATGTGAATGGCATCGCTTTCCACTCGAATGAAGCGCAGCTCGTGCAGGTGATGAATCGAAACGAGTGAGCGTTGCTGTAGGCGACCAGCCGCGAGCGCCACCATCAACTCTGTGCCGCCGGCGATAGGCGTGTGCTTGCCTGGATCTGCGGCTAGCTGTGCGAGCACGCTGCCGAGTGAAGGTGGAGCTACGAGTTCAAACTGTTCAACATCCGATCGCATGACTATTTCCTGATCTACTTCGTCGTGAGCGGATTGGCTTCCGCGGCCTGCTGCACGGCCTCAAATATGCGCATGTAGCCGGTGCAGCGGCAAAGATTGCCCGCGAGCCCCTCCTGGATCTGCTCCATGGTCGGGTGCGGATATTTGTTCAGAAGATGATGCGTCGCGAGAATCATGCCGGGCGTGCAAATACCGCACTGCGCTCCACCCTTCTCGAGGAAGCACTGCTGGATCGGATGCAAGTGGCAATCGGTTGCGATACCTTCAATCGTGCAGATGCGCGAGCCATTGGCCTGTAGCGCGGGAATCAGGCAGGAGTTGACGAGCTCTCCATCGAGCAAAACCGCGCAGGCGCCGCACTCGCCTTCGCCGCAGCCTTCTTTCGTGCCGGTCAGATGCAGGTTTTCGCGTAGGACGTCGAGCAACCGCTTCATCGGAGGTACTTCAAGCTTCTTTTGCTCGCCATTGACTGTGAGTTGAACGAGAGTGCTCATGCGCTCACCTCGTCGGATTCCACGCGTGTATCGCGGTCGGTGGTTGGATCGATGTCCTCGCTGCCGCCGTGTGGATGGCCGAGCGAAGTAAAGCGCTCGAAGATGTCTTCGGGCAAGAGCGGAATGGTGTTGAAGGCCACGCCGGTTGCGTTCTCGATTGCGTTCAGGATCGCCGGCGCTGGACCATCCATCGGCAGTTCGCCGATGCCCTTGGCTCCGCCGGGTCCATGTACGCTGGGCACTTCTTCAAAGTGCACGTGGATCGGCGGAAGGTCTGCGCTGGTGGGCATGATGTAGTTGGTCATCTGGTTGTTCATCATGCGGCCGTTCTGCCACATGCATTTCTCATACAGCGCATAGCCGATGCCTTGTGCCACGCCGCCTTCAATTTGCCCCTTGGCCAGCACCGGATGCATCACCTTGCCGACTTCCTGCAGCGCATCAAAGCGGGTCACGGTGGCCATGTAAGTGTTCATGTCCACGGCGACTTCGGCGACGTAGACGGCCCAGGCGTAGCCGGGATAGGCGTCGCCGCGGTAGAGCTCGTCGTCCCAATAGATCTTCGTTACCGGTTCATAGCGCACCGATGTCAGCAGCGAACCGTGCTTTGCCTTGTAGGCGAGGGCCGCGGCTTTGAATTGCTCGGGTGTGTGATCGGCGGGCAAGCCAGCGAAGTCGCGCAGTGTTGTCAGCATTTTGTCGCTCGCGCGTTCCACGAGCTTGCCGACAATCATTGCCGTGCGGCTGGCGACGGTTGGGCCGGAGTTCGGAACGACGCTCGTGTCGACCTGCGCGACGACGATGTCGTCATAAGGCATCTGCAGCGTCTGCGCGGCCACTTGGCTAAGAATCGTGTTCGTCCCCTGGCCGAATTCGGTGGATGAAACGAGGATCACAGGCCTCCCGTCGTCCTGAACATCAAGCTGAACCAGCGAGTTCAAGCGACGTTCGCCTGATCCCGTGAAGCCTGTGCCGTGCATGAAGGAAGCGAAGCCAACGCCGCGCTTGATCATCGAGTGCTTGTTCTCTTCGGCGAAGCGCGCGAGCTTTTCGTGATATCCGCTCTCTGCCAGAGCCCGTGTGAGCAACTGCTGCATGTCCACCGGATCGACGAGCGGCTGGCCAGTAGCGGTGCAGTCGCCCGTCGCCAGGAAGTTGCGGCGGCGGAACTCTTCTGGAGTCAGGCCGATGGTCTTCGCGATCTTGTCCATATGCCGCTCGAGCCCGAACAGAGACTGCGGTGCACCAAAGCCGCGAAACGCTCCATGCGGTGGAATGTTGGTCGCCATGGCCTTCGCCTTAACGCGTACATGCGGCCACTTGTAGGGTCCGGGCGCATGGATCGTCGCTCGCGAGAGTACGACCGGCGACAGCGTGGCATAGGCACCACCGTCGATGGCTACATCAATCGTCCCACCGAGCAGCTTGCCATCCTTCGATACTGCCGTGCGATGCCGCGTGCGGGAAGGATGCCGTTTGGTCGTCGCGGCCATATCTTCGCCGCGATCGTAAGTGATCTTCACCGGATGCCCACACTTCATCGCGAGCAGGGCGGCGTGCGATCCGATGACGGACGGGAAGTCTTCCTTGCCGCCAAAGGCTCCGCCGGTCTCGGTCTGGATGACGCGGCACTTCTCTCCGGGCAGATTAAAGACGAGCGTGAGTGCGTGGACGAGATAGTACGGACACTGCATCGATCCACGCACGCACACGCTCTCGATGTTGCCGGTGGCGTCGCGGAAGCACTCAGCGATGACACCGTTGTTTTCAATGTAGAGCTGCTCCTGCGCTCCGGTCTGATACTCGTCCTCGACGATGAAGTCAGCGGTCTCAAATGCCGCGGCCAGACCATCCTCGGTCTCCGCCGCTTCGCCGGAGTACATCAGATACTGTTTAAAACAGTTGGCCGTTCCACCCGCGTCGGAACCTTCCCAGATGATGCGATCGACGTCGTTGTTTTCGACCGCTATTTCGGACTCTTCAATAGTGAATACGCCGGGCAGCTCGTCGTACTCGACCTTGACTCCGCGTACAGCTGCTATCAGAGCAGTCTTATCCGGATGCGCGATCAGCAGGATCGGCTCCTCGGGATGGTTCACTGCTTCGCTCGCGAGGCATGGATGGTCTTTGGTCAGGTGAACGATCGTATTCTCGCCGGGAATATCGGCCGCGCGAACAATAGCGTACTGCGACCAGTCGACCTCTGGCGAAAAACTGATGCCGCGGATGCGTCCACGAGCGATCGACGAACGAACGGTCGCGCCAAACCACATTCCGGGCAGTGAGAGGTCGTCCACGTATTGCGCGGCTCCGAGCACCTTCGCCCGGCCTTCTTTCCGCAACGGCGACGCTCCGAGAATGCTTTTGTTTTCCGACATACGCTACAGGCCCTTGCAATTTTGGGTATCCGACGAGGATAGTACGAATCGAGGCCGAATGCTATGGGTAGTTGCGGGATCCGCCGGATGCGCTTGTCAGGCCGGCTTATCGTTGCGTTATGTTTGGCAGCAACTTCGTCAGTCGCGCAGAGCGCACCGCCGAGGCTCGTCGCGCCCGGAGTGTGGTTTCTGGAGGGCGATGCGCACCAAGGCTACTGCAATTCCATCCTCATTGAGATGGACACGTACCTCATTCTCATCGACCCCAGCTATCCGGGTCGTACGTTGGAGTTGATGAGGCAAATTCCCAGCCTGTCTCCCAAGCCAGTTCGCTACGTTTTCGACACGCATGCCCACGGTGACCACTCATACGGGAACTCGCTCTGGACGAAAGCTGGCGCTCAGACGCTGGCTTATGTGGGTGTGAGCGAGGAAATACTGCGGTACGAGCCTGTGCGCTGGCAGAGCGCCATGGCCAAGCGTGAGGATGTGCGCGCGTTGGGCGAAGCGAATGTCGAGCCGCCGAAGGTGGTATTTCGCGGCTCGAAGTTTGTGTTGCGCGATCGAACACGCGAGGTCGACTTCCTCCATCTCGGTTGGGGACACACTCGCGGCGACGGCTGGGTGTGGCTGCCGAAGGAGCGCATCCTGTGTACCGGCGATGCCGTCGTCAATGGTCCGCGCAACAAGCTGTGGGACGCCGACATCGCGAACTGGCCACGGGTCATCGCGAAGGCTGCCGCGTTGCATCCACAGTTGGTATTGCCGGGGCATGGTGCTTCGGGAGGCCCAGAGATGCTTGCTGGCCAAGCCGGGTTCCTGCGCGATTTGCGCGCAGCAGTTGCCGACGATGTGCGCCATGGTCTTCCACTGGCCGAAGCGGAAACAACCTTGAAGTTGCCCTCACGCGATGCTAACTGGGTACGCCCAGATATGGCGCAGGACATCGCTATCACATACTCGGAAGTGAAAGCCGGCAAGCCTGCGGGAGCCCTTCCACACACTTGGCAATGAGAATGCTTAGAAATGGCGCAGCTTCGGCCGAGACGCTTCGGTTTCTGCCGATGATTGTCCTTCGGTGGGCTTTGCGATGAACGGCTTCTCGATGTTTTTCTCGATCGAGCGGGTGACGAGGTCGCGCGAACCGAGTCCGATAGCGAGTGAGAGCGTGAGCACGATTCCCCCGAAGAGAATGCCGAACGCGAGTTCAACGATGCTGCCGCCGATCTGCAGATGATCGAGCGCCATAGCTGCCGTGAGCACCAGCACCAGCCACTTCACGCCGAGCGCGAGGAAACGTGCGTACTGCATCTGCGCATTGACTGCTCCGATGAGTACCGAACGTGCAAGGAAGCGCGCCAGCAGGCTGCCGGCGATCAGCAGGATCACCGCTCCGGTGATGTGCGTGAAGTAGGGCAGAAGGAAGATGGAGACTTCGGAGTTGGCGGAGTATGCTGCATCGAACGCAGAGATGCCAACGCCGATGCCAGCGAGGATGCAGACCCACAGCGTTGTGCGCACGATCAGCAGCGTCGGCGAATGGCCTGGCGACCAGTCAGCCAGGCTTGCAGCAGCACCCGGGACCTGGTGCGCCGCCACACGGTCGTCGAACTTGATCGAGGTCAGCAGGCTGCGCAGCATTGCGCTGAGCGCCCAGCCAACCAGCGCGAACACGATAAGCGCGAGCAGGAACGCAAGGATGCCGGGGAGAAAACTGACCAGCACGAGCAGCACGCGGTGCATTGATTGGCTAAGAGCGCTTTCGATTTGCTGTCCCATTCCCATATAGATTCCTTTCTGTTGTGGCCATCTCGCTATGGATTAAAGCGGTCCGGCCAGCGCCAGCGTGAGACGAGATACGGTTTTTCCGCTTCGAACGCCGTGGCGGTGCGGGCGATCAGAGGAGCGGGATGCGACTCGTTGCTGTCCGCGTCGCGCATGTGCGACGCCACCCAGGCTAGGTATAGCGGAGTGAACGCGCCCAGCAGGTGGCCGCGATTGAGGGTGCGGAGACGATGAGCCAGGGTGAAGTCGAAGACAATACGGGCCCAGAGGTTTGACGCGATGGAAAAATCTTCAGGCGGGGCGAGCGCGAGTCTCTTTAGCGCCAACAGGGTCTGCGGGGGGAGTACGAGGGACCAGATGTCCTGTAAGTTCGCGTATGCAAGTCGGAACGCATCGACCAGTGAGAGGACCTCTGCGGAGACCACTGGAGTCTGGAGCGTGGATACAGGCCCGGTGCTGCCGGGATAGATTACGCTGCGTGCCCGCTGCCAGAAGGTAGCCTTGGATTCGATATCTGTAAACAGCGAGCCAGAGACAGCGGCGAAGAGACTGTTGAACTCGCCTTCGGGAGCATGGGGTAATTTGATTTCACCCGCGGCTACCTGGCGTACGGCAAATCCAGCGACAGCAGCCTCTGGCACGGGCCAGAGGAGAGCGTCACCTTGGGCGTTGCCGCTGATTCGTTGAGCGGAGACGGAAAGGCGCTGGGCCATGCGCTGCGAAAGCGCGGCTTCCGACGGCAAAGGAAACTGTATGTCGGCTCCAAAGAGCGCTCGTGTGAGCGGATACAGAAGCGCCGAGTTGACGAGGCCTTCACCTGGACCTGTGTGGGGCCTTGGAAGCACAAGGTCCACGTTTTTGTTTCGGACCATCTCGACCATTTCGCGGAGGCGGTCCATGCTGACCTCAGCCGCTTGCGAACTGAGCAGAAGTGCTACGGAAACGCCGTGCTCGCGCGCGAGGTTGCTGCCGCACAGATAGTCGCCCGCCGTAAGAATCCAATTCTGGCGCGGATGTGCATTTGGATTTGGGATCATCCGCACCGTGCCCGCCTGTTCGTTCGCGAGTTGGTCGGGCGAAGCGATGAGAGAGTGGTGTTGCGGGAAGGCCGCTGCGACATTCTGCACCAGCGTCTGCATGGACGAAGCAGGCAGCGAGGGAACGCAGAGCAGAAGGGTCGGCGCTGGCGTTGCTTCGGTGACTGCGGTGGTGGTCTGGTCGAGAGTGGACGAGTTCGGCATAGGCGTGCTGGTTAGTCTCGTGTTGGCTTCAGGCCCGGGTCAGCGGCCAGCTTGATTAATGCGTGGAGCGGAATGGTGAGCCACGATGGACGATTGTTGAGTTCGTAGGTAAGTTCGTAGAACGCTTTTTCGAGCAACAGCGCGACCAGCACGGTCTCGGCTTGTAGGGGTGCGGGGAGCAATCCAGGTTGGGACGCCGCTGTTTCGCGATAGCCGCTGAGGAACGACTGCACCGCTGCAGCCTCCCAATGAGCGGACCATGCTTCGAGCGTCGTTGCTTGTTCGGGATGTTGACGTACGGACGTCGCAAGAGCGGACCGTGCCGCATAGCTAAAGCTGCGCACCATACCCGCGACGTCCTTAAGCGGCGTTTGTTTGCGGCGACGCTCTTCGATCGAACGAGCGGGCTCGCCTTCGAAGTCGACGATGAGGAAATCGTCTCCGGAACGGAGCAGTTGGCCGAGGTGATAGTCACCATGGATTCGGATGCGGCTTCCAAATGTTGATGGATCTCCGTCGAGCGTGTGCAGGTGCTCTAGAAGCTTGTTGCGGCTCGCGAGAAGCGTCTTTGCCTGTGGCTTTGTCTCTTCGGACAGGTGATCGAAACCGGCGCTGAGCGTGTCGAGTGCCAGGGTTATCTGGGCTTCGATGCGGGCGCGATCTTCTGCGAGAGCTTCGGAAGTGTAGTTTTCGGCGGCGAACGCTGGGTCATCAGTGGGTGTAGCAAGTGCCAGGTGCAACTGCGCAGTGCGCTGACCGAGGAGACGGGCGGCAGCGAGGTAGTGGCGCATGGACTCTGTCGCTTGTGACTCGGAGGCAGTGGGAGGCGTCGCGTAGGCGACTGCTGCATAGAACGTGGTGAGCTGTTCGAGCGTCCAGCTCCAGCCGTCGCCCTGGTTCGGCGCGAAGGCTTGCAGGAAGGCGATGGTGGTCGAGTCGGGGGTGAGGTGGATGTCGCCCAGGTACGCAGGGATGTGGTTGAAATGAGCGGTGTTGGTGAGGAAGCGCGTGACTTCGACGTCGGGATTCTCGCCGCTGCGCAGGCGGCGGAAGAGTTTGAGGATGGCCTGGTCGCCGTAGAGGATGCTGGTATTGGATTGCTCGGCCGAACCGAGGCGAGACGGTTGTTCAGTCAACGCGAGGGTCGTAAGCTCGTGCGAGTGCGTTGCGACGAGTGAAACGCTGGGCCCGGTGGCTTCGGCGCCCGCAACCTCGGCCGAGGATGTGATCAGTTGCAGAAGAGCACCGCGGAAGGCTTCTGACGCGGAGGCGTCGTACAGCAACGCGGGTGGACTGGCTGTGTCGATGGTGGTGACGATTGCGTTGGGCGACTGCGTGCGAAGCTGCTCGGCCTCTTCACCGGACGCGAGTGCAAGGGGAAGCTGATAGAGCTCAGGCGGGCCTTCGCTGTAGGAGACTTCGACCAGTGCGAGGATGGCGGCGCTGTTTGGGACTGGTGTGGAGGTGGCGATGCGCGCCGTCTGGATCGAGCGGGATTTGCCGCCGAACCAGCGCTGTTGCGCAATATAGGCAGGAAGCGCTGCTTCAATCGTTTCGCGGTCAGTGCTGCTGGTGAGGCCGGCGAAGAGATTGCGCGGGGCTGGTGGCGGCGGCTCTTCTGCGGGGGCGGATTCGACACTGGGCTCGGTAGCAGCGAGCGCGGGTTCCTGCAACTCCAGCCAGAGGAAGCTGTAGGGGGCGAGGGTGAGTGGGTACGGTTGCTGGGTGACCAGCGGGAACGGGACGTAGCCTAGCATTTCTACGGGTTGGCGGCCGTTGTACTTGCTGAGGTCGAGGGCTACGGGCTGCGCGAAGCGGGAGAGATTGGCGACGCAGAGGACCGTTTCGCAGTGGCCGTCTTCGTGCTTGTAGTCGCGGATGTAGGCCAGGATCTTGCGGTTGTCGGGGTGGAGGAACTCGAGGGTGCCGCGGCCGAAGACCTGGAAGAGCTTGCGGAGCGCGATCATGTTACGTGTCCAGTGGAGCAGTGAGGACGCGTCTGATTCTTGTGCTTCGACGTTGATAGCCTGGTAGCCCCAGATGGGATCCATGATGACCGGGAAGTAGAGGCGCGCGGGTACGGCTTTGCTGAAGCCGGCGTTGCGGTCGGAGTTCCACTGCATGGGGGTGCGGACTCCGTTGCGGTCGCCGAGGTAGATGTTGTCGCCCATGCCGATCTCGTCGCCGTAGTAGATGATGGGCGTGCCGGGGAAGCTGAAGAGGAGAGAGTTGAGGAGCTCGATGCGGCGGCGGTTGTTGTCCAGCAGCGGAGCGAGGCGGCGGCGAATGCCTACGTTGATGCGCATGCGGGGGTCGGCGGAGTAGGCGAGGTACATGTAGTCGCGCTCGTCGTCGGTGACCATTTCGAGGGTGAGCTCGTCGTGGTTGCGGAGGAAAAGGCCCCATTGGCAGTTGGGGGGGATGGCCGGGGTGTGGGCCATGATGTCGGTGATGGGGAGGCGGTCTTCCTGGCGCAGCGCCATGTAGATGCGGGGCATGAGCGGGAAGTGGAAGGCCATGTGGCACTCGTCGCCGTCGCCGAAGTAGGGGCGGACGTCTTCGGGCCACATGTTGGCTTCGGCGAGGACGAGGCGGTTTTCGTACTCAGCGTCGATGACGGAGCGGATCTTCTTGATGAGGACGTGGGTTTCAGGCACGTTCTCGCAGCTGGTGCCGTCGCGCTCGATGAGGTAGGGGATGGCGTCGAGGCGGAGGCCGTCGACACCTTTGTCCATCCAGAAGCGCATGGCATTGAGGACTTCTTCCATGACTTGAGGATTGTCGAAGTTCAGGTCGGGCTGGTGGGAGAAGAAGCGGTGCCAGTAGTACTGGCCGGCGACTTCGTCCCAGGTCCAGTTGGACTTCTCGGTGTCGGTGAAGATGATGCGGACGCCTTCGAAGAGTTTGTCGGTGTCGGACCAGACGTACATGTTGCGTTCGGGCGAATCTTTGGGCGCGCGGCGGGCTTTCTGGAACCAGGGGTGCTGGTCGCTGGTGTGGTTGATGACCAGCTCGATCATGACCTGCATACCGCGGGCGTGGGCCTCGTCCATGACTTGCTGGAAGTCTTCGATGGTGCCGTAGCTGGGGTTGACGGCGCAGTAGTTGGCGATGTCGTAGCCGTCGTCGCGGAGCGGCGAGGGGAAGAAGGGCAGCAGCCAGAGGCAGGTGACGCCGAGCTCCTGGAGGTAATCGAGCTTCTCGGTCAGGCCGGCAAAATCG
>JAZKBC010000270.1:0-5208 GCA_040388825.1 Acidobacteriota bacterium
GAGTTTTTGGTGGATACAAACGAGAACGTTTATTTTATTGAAGTAAATCCGCGCATCCAGGTAGAACACACTGTTACCGAAGAAATAACGGGGATTGATTTAGTAAGAAGTCAAATTTTAATTGCAAGCGGGCATTCACTTAAATCATCCGGTATATTTATTAATAGCCAGGAAGAAATAAAATGCAATGGCTTTGCCATTCAATGCCGCATTACTACTGAAGACCCACAAAATGATTTCAAACCCGATTATGGAACCATCACTGCCTACCGCAATGCAGGAGGGTATGGAATCAGAATAGATGAAGGCAGTTCTTATTCAGGAGTAAAAATATCTCCGTTCTTTGATTCGATGCTGGTAAAAGTAACTGCATCGGGCAGAACGTTAAAAGGAGCCAGTCAACGCTTATACCGTGCTCTTACCGAATTTAAAATAAGAGGTGTTAAAACAAATATTCAGTTTCTTGAAAATGTAATTACGCACCCGATTTTTCAGGAAGGTAATACCACTGTAAATTTTATCGGTGAACATCCTGAATTATTACGTTTCCATAGAAATTTAGACAGCGGTACCAAAACATTAAAATTCATTGCAGATACTACTGTTAATGGAAACCCGGATGTTAAAATAAAAGATACAACCAAAAAATTTGACATCGCTAAAGTTCCGGATTTTGATAAAACGCACCCAATCACACCTGGCACAAAACAATTGTTAACTGAGCTTGGTCCAGAAAAATTTGCAAAGTGGTTGAAAGAAAAAAAAGAAATTCAGTATACTGACACCACTTTCCGCGATGCCCATCAATCACTATTAGCCACTCGCGTGCGAACAAAGGATATGATGGCTGTTGCGCAAGGATTTGCATACAATCACCCACAAACATTTTCAATGGAAGTATGGGGTGGCGCTACCTTTGATGTCGCATTGCGCTTCTTACATGAATGTCCTTGGAAACGCCTGCAATTACTGCGAGAAGCGATTCCTAATATATTATTACAAATGTTGATTCGTGGTTCCAATGCCATTGGATACACAGCTTACCCGGATAATTTAGTAGAGAAATTTATCGAAAAATCCTGGGAAAATGGTGTCGATGTATTTAGAATATTCGACTCACTCAACTGGGTGGATAGCATGAAAGTGAGCATCAATGCGGTAAGAGAGCGCACCGGAGGATTGGCCGAAGTATGTTTGGGTTACACAGGTGATATCCTTGATAAATCAAAAACAAAATATACATTACAATACTACTTAGATTTAGCAAAACAGCTGGAAGATGCGGGTGCGCATATCATTGGCATCAAAGATATGGCGGGATTATTAAAACCATATTCTGCTGAATTGCTTATTTCCGAATTAAAGAAAACCGTTGATTTACCCATTCATCTCCATACACACGACACCTCCTCTATTCAAAGCGCCATGTATTTAAAAGCCATTGAAGCGGGTGTTGATGTAGAGGAGCTGCGTTTTCTCGATGCCGTCGGAGGAGAACTGGTTGATGTCGGCATCACCACCGAGAGGACGGACAGTGGTGACGGGGTTGGCGGGATTGTAAGTGCCAGGCTCGGGAGCGTTGACGTCGCGAGAGAGGTACTGATGGACACCGCGGGCGGCGAGGTAGTTGATGCTGAGGACACCGCGGCGGCCGAAGGTGTGCTCGGCGCTGAAGCCGGCGACAAGATCGTAGGCGGAGCGGAGGCGCGGGCTGAGGGTGTAGGTGGTGGGATCGATGTAGCCGTTGGTGCCGGCGGCACCGGTGTAGGCCGTTTGTGCATCCACTCCGTGCAGCACCGTGGTCTGCTGGAGGATGCCGTTCTGGCGAACCGAGGTTAGCAGGTTGGCGGGGCTGAAGCGGTCGTAGAAGACACCGGCCCCACCGCGCAGGACGACGAGAGGAATGCGTCCGCCTTTGCGATAGACGGCCCAGGAGATTCCGGCGCGGGGAGCGGGGTCGAAGTGGTCCGGGATAGCGGTCTGGCTCTCGAAGCGGAAACCGTAGTTGATGGTGAGATTTTTGCGGGCGCGCCACTCGTCTTCGACGTAGAAACCGAGATCGCCGGTGGAGACAGCGGCGCTGGGGTCGCCGGTGGTGATGCTGGCGAGCGTGGGGCTATGTGCCTGATAGCTGGCGGCGTTGTCGAAGACAAATTCGCCGTTGAAGTTGGCGGTGGAGAGATTGGAGTCGCGCTGGTTGCGGAAGCGGAGGCCGGCGCGGAAGAAGTGGTTCTTGCGCTCGATGGAGAGGTGGTCCTGAAACTCGAGGTGGTCCTGATGATCGTTGAGGACCTGATCGGCGTTGCCGCCCGCGGTGAAGACGCCCTGGACGACGACGTTGCAGAACTGGATGGCGGAGTTGCCGGAGATGGAGCAGTAGTGGTCGCTGGCGGAGTTGACGGGCGACTGGTTGAGGCGCGCGCGGACGTACTCGACGCGGGTCTGGTTGATGGTGTGAGCGCCGAATACCTGCTCGTCGGAGAGCTGGAGAGTCTGCGAGGTGGAGGCGCTGTTGTATCCAGCCTCAGGGAGAACGAAGAGGCCCACGCCGCCATTGGTGAGGGCAATGTGGTTGAACTCGTAGCGGCCGATGAGGGTGTTGGTGGAGGTGAGCTGGCGGTCGATGCGTGCGGTGTAGGTTTGCACGCTCTGCGGGTTGGGAATGGACTCGGCGAGGGGAGCGATGGGATTGATCGGGCTGCCGAGAGCGTTGACGGCGGCGTTGTTCTGGAGGTCGTTGTAGTTGGCCGCGAGGAAGAAGGAGGTGTTGCGAGCGAGTGGGCCGCTGATGTTTCCGTTGAAGTTGAAGATGTAATACGGAGGCTGCGCGACGGGGACGATGCGGTCGGGGGCATCGAGGGCGGAGGCGGTGCCGGAGCTGGCGAGCGAGCCGTGCAGCTTCTGACTACCGGGGAGGGTGTCGATCTCGACGCGGCTGAGGCCGAGGGCGTCGTACTGTGCGGAGTAGGGATTGCGGTTGATGCGGACGGAGCGGATGGTGTTCTTCGGAGGGAAGCGGCCGCCGGTAAAACCGTCGACGTAGATCTGCGGGGGGAGACCGAGCAGACCGGCGAGGGAGAGAACCTCGTTCTGGAAGGTTGAGTCTTCGGCGGAGAAGGTGTTGAGCTCGGCGGCGTGGAGGACGAGGGCGCCCTGGTTTTCTTCGGCGGAGGTTTCGGCACCGGACTCAGGCAGGACGGCGATCTCGTCAGCGCGGGGAGCGATGACGAGCTTGATCCTCAAACTGGTCCCTACGCCTGCGCCGGCGGAGTCGAGATCGACTGTGCGCACGACTGAGCGGAAGCCTTCGGAGAAGACAGTTACTGAATAGGTTCCGGGAGGAAGAAGAACGGAGAACCAGCCGACGGAGTCGGTCTGGGTGTCGCTCTGGACAGCCGGGGGGCCGGCGAACTGCCCGATGGGGCTGAGCTGGTGGTTGAGCGGAAGGGTACTCTCAATGTGAACGGTGGCGTGAGGAACCCGAGCCCCGGAGGGGTCTTCGACTGAGCCAGAAAGGGTGGTTCCATTCGCTGTCACCTGTGCGAAACAACATCGGCAATTGATCGTGGCAAGGCACACGACCAACGTGGCACAGAGGACCCGGTAGAGACTCGGCATTAAAACCACCAGGGATAGAGTACGCGTACGAATTTGGTAATGATGGACGAGTACCATTGTCCGGCTTTGGCGGGAATTTTTCAATCGGCCGGGGGGTCTGTAGATTGGTTCGCAGTGGGCGTTGATGAGGGTTTGGAGGCTGGGTTTCCGATATGCGGCAAGGATGGTTTCGAACGGCACAGATAGTTGGTGTGGCAGCGATCCTGATGGGTGGGCAGCTTTGTGCGCAGGGTGCGGCAGCAAACCCAGCGCTGGATGTTGCTGGCGAAGAGATTGGGCGGGCACTGTTTTTGCGCTGCCTGTGCGCGGGCGATACGCTGCGATTCGACGCTACAGGCGCGCCGTTGGGCGCGGTGAAGGCGACGGACTGGACGCTGGCGGCGGTGGACATCGACAAGGTGGAAGCGAAGGCCGCGAGCGGCGACGAAGCGGGCGGGATCGAGCTGGATGGGGTGCGGGTGGCGATCCACTACGCGGACGACCGGCGCGAGTTTGAACGGAAGCCGCAAAAGGACGAGCGGGTGCGGATAGTGCTTGCGGATGCAGGCGATGCGGCGAAAATGAAGGCGGCGCTGGCGGCGGTATTCGCGCAGGGGATCGACCGGAAGCTGCAGCAGTCGCTGCCGGAGATGTGGCAGCACTTCTTTGAGCCAGGCAAGCCTTGGGGCAACGATGAGCTGAGCGGGCAGACGATCTTCAGCGCGGGTGCGGCGGTGGGCAATGGAGACGCGAAGGAGCAGGTAACCGAGCCGGTTGCGGTGCACAAGGTTGCAGCGGATTCAACGGCCGCGGCCATGCGGAACCATGTGCAGGGCACGGTGGTTCTGCGGATGGTGGTGGATGCGGATGGGGTTCCGCACCGGGTAACGATTGCGCAGCCGCTGGGCTATGGGCTGGATGCGCAGGCGGCCGCGGCAGCGGCGAAGATGCGGTTCAAGGCAGGGACGCTGGGGGGTAAGCCGGTGGCGGTGGCGATGTATCTGCGCGAGGACTATGTGCTGGTGCCACGGCCGGATTAGGGTTTGGCTGGCGCGGGTGGAAGCTTCCAGAGATCGAGCTTCGCGGTGTCTCTGTAGCGGCGGGGGTTGAGGAACCAGCCGGTGGAGGGGACGTCTGCGGACCAGATGAGCGTGGAGCCGGGGGTAGGCGAGTGGTCGACGACGACGTACTGCGCGCCCTGGGAGTAGATCCAGGCGAGGCGCCGGTCGTCGGTGGGATCGGTGAGGAAGGGGATGATGCTGGGGCGGGTGATGCCACCGGTGTCGATGATGGGGTGCTCGGAGAGGAAGGCGGCTTCGCCGATGGAGTAGTGGGCGACTGGAGCGTTGGGTGGAAGGGTGCGGAGTTCGGCTGCGAGCTGTGCGTAGACGCGGTCGACCTGGATCTTGTTGGTGATGAGCGGCCAGGTGGAAAGCAGGCTGATGGTGACGCCGAAAACGACTCCGAAGAGTGTCAGCGCGCGGCCAAGGCGCGGCCAGCCGAGCATGGCTAGCGCGAGCAGAGAGATGGTGAGGACGGGAGCGGTGACGAAGATGTAGCGGGTCTGTACGTAGGTGTGGTCAGCGATGTAGAAGACGCCGGCGACGGAGG
>JAZKBC010000270.1:5218-9194 GCA_040388825.1 Acidobacteriota bacterium
GGTCCAGACGAGCAGCAGCCAGCCTCCGGGATGGAGCAGCGGGAGCAGGCTGGGGCCGCGCTCGCGACCGCGGAGGACCCACCAGATGGCCCACACCGCCAGCAGCGTGAGGCCGAAAAGGACCAGCGGGAAGCCGAGGACGTAGATGCCGACGAGATGGACAAGGACGGAGTCGTGCGGGGCGGCTCGCTTGGCCGCGTTGGTATTGGGTAGAACGGTGCCGAAGGTGTGAACGGCGTAGCGGGCCCAGAAAAGGAATGGGAGAGCCATCCAGGCGAGGCCGGCGCAGAACAGCAGCATCCGCTGCGGGAGGCCGGGAACGACGCGGGGAAGACGTTGGAGAAGGATGAGGCCGAGCAGGATGGTGAAGAAAGCCATCTCCGGGCGAAGCAGAGGAGCGAGGCCTCCCAGGATGCAGGCGATGAGGAAGCGCGGCGGCGAGAGGTGACGCCGAGCCACGGCAGCGGCGGCCCAGCAGGCGAGGCCGGCGGCGGCGAGGGCTTCCATACCGGAGAAGGCCCAGTAGCCGAAGAAGGGGTTGACGACGAAGACCAGGACCATCGCCGCGGCGAAGACGTTGGACGAGGCGAGGCCAAGGCGGGAACGGGTGAGCGAGCGGGCGAAGAAGAAGGCTCCGCTGAGAGCGAAGACGGCAGCGACCGCGCTGAGAGTCTTGCCGGCGGCCATCCAGTGCGGGATGACGACGTGGAAGGCGGCGAGCAGCCAGACCCAGAGGGGAGAGGTGTCTCCGTAGACGACGTGGCCGTTGAAGCTGAAGCCGTGGCCGGTGGCGAAGGAGCGGGCGAACTCGAGGTGGATGTAAGCGTCGTCTTCCCAGTAGCCGAGGGAGTGAACGAACCATGCGATGCACCAGAGTGTGCTGAGGCCGAGCAGCAGCCAGGTGAGGGGCGTAACGCGGGACCGGGCTGGCGAGGGGGCGATGGGCATGGAGAGAGGAGACTTGCTGCTTCCATGATGCCTTGCGCGAGGGTGTGAGCAAAGCTGTATTTTTTGCGAAGAGTTTGCGACCTGACCGAAGCGGTGTGCGTCCTTAGATTGCCGAGGCACCGCGAATGTGCAAGAGTGCGGGCTTGAGGGCAAGGGAGCAAGACCATGAAAGCAGCGATGGGTAGGTGGATGGGCGCAGCGATGTTGCTGGCGTCCGCAGTGGTGGCGTTGGGACAACAGACGGTTGCGCCGGAGACACTGGCGTGCGGAGCAGGCGAGGGAAGGTTCGACGTGAAGCGCCAACCACCGCAAGCGCTGGTGACGGTTCCTGAAGGCAAGGCGCTGGTGTACCTGATCGAGGAGATGCCGAAGGTGCCGCTGATTTCGACAAGAGTCTCTTATGGCCTGGATGGAACGTGGGTGGGAGCTACGGACGCGATGACGTACATGGCGATCACCATCGATCCGGGTGTGCACCACTTCTGCGCAAAGTTCCAGGGCAAGATCACGCTGGGAGAGCAGGGGCCGCTGGTCCTGAAAAAGCTGGACGTGAAGGCGGGCGAGACGTACTACCTGCTGTATCGTGGGCTGTTCGACAAGACCGATGGCGAGATCGCGTTCTTCGATCGCGTGGACGAGGATGAGGGCCTGTATCTGGTGGGGGGGTTCGAGCATGCGGCGTCGAAGCCGAAGAAGTGATGTTGGAGGCCGGGCGGCGATTTTGGTTGCGCTGCCCGGCTGGTTTGCGGCTAGGATGGCGGGATGAAGATGAGGGTGTGGGCGACGGTTGCTGGGCTGTGCGTGACGGTGGGTGCGGCGGCGGGGCAGTCCGCGCAGGATAGCGCGAAGGCGTTGCGCGATGAGTTGACGGGCAAGGACCTGTACCTGCGCGACTTTAGCGTTGCGCACGTGATCCGCTGGCAGTGGGATGGTGCGCGGCTGGTAGAGAAACCGCCGGTAGGGCACATGGCGAGTATCGTGAAGGTCGAGTCAGTGAAGCTTGATGGAAACGCACTGAAGATCGAAGCTAGTCGTCGCACTATGGTTCGCGATTCAGACGGCAGGGTGAAGCCTGTGACGTCAACCGAACCGATTGAGATCGATGTGGACCTGAACGGAGACCGTTCGGCTGACGTGTTGCCGAAAGTGGCGCAGGGCGTGTTCTATTCGGATGTCCATGAGGTAGGGGCAGCTCTTGCGGGCCGCTCATGGCTTGTCAAGCAACCCGGGTCCGCCGAGGAAATCGAAGCGCGGATCAAAGCGGAAAAGGTTTGTGACTGCGCGCATTTGGATGCGCCGGATTGCAGCGTGCACGAAGTGGCCGCCAGCATGAAAGGGGTGGATCCGCCGCGGCTGCTTTCAGCCAGCGATCCAGATTTCACTGAAGCGGCACGGAAAAAGAATGTCAGGGGCAATGCGCAGGTCCATGTCTCTGTCGATTCGGCAGGACGACCGCAAGATATCTGGATCTCGCGCCCGCTGGGGTACGGGCTGGACGAAAACGCCGTCCGATCGGTGAGCGGCTATGTTTTTAGACCGGCGACATGTCATGGCCGAGCATTTGGCATGGGCCTCTACATCGATGTGAACTTCGAGCAGTTTTGAAGACTTCTTAGTGTTCGAGCTGGTTGGTGCTGGGCTGCTGGCCGAGCTTGGTGCGGAGGGGCTTGGGGGTTCGGCGGTGAGGTTTGGGGGCGGGTGGAGGAACGTCGGTGGGGTCGAGGCGGTAGAGGATGAGGAGATTGCGGTCGGGGTCGTCCATGGCGGGAAAGGCGGCGACGCGATCGACCGAGTAGAGCGGGGTGAGGGCGTCCATCTTGTCGTCGTCGAGCTCGTTCCAGGAGACGTACCAGCCGGGGCGATAGGTGCGAACGCGCTCGGCGAGCTCCATGGTGCCGAAGTCGTCGTCGATGGACGGCAGGTGGGTCATCAGCGTGAGGTCTGAGCCGGAGATGGAGAGGATGAGGTTGGGGTGCGTGGGGTCGGCGCGGACGATGGCGGCGATGGAGTGCGCGGCGGATTCGAAGGTCCAGGTGGGGTGAAGAGCGAAGTCAAGCTGCTGGAGGGCGTCAGGGACAGCGATGGCGAGAGCCACGGTGGCGATGGCGATGTTTCCGGCGAGAGCTGTGACGCGGCCGCGGGCCTGGCGGAAGACGTCGAGGCCAAGAGCGACGACAGCGGTGATGGGCACAGCCACAACGGTGTAGTAACGCGGCTGCAGGTTGTTGTGATAGCCGAGGAAGAAGAAGTAGCCGGCGATCCAGAGCAGAAGCGAGGGAAAGAGCGGATTCGTCAGCAGACGCGGACGCCAGAAGAGCGCGAGAGCGACCGTCGCGAAAAAGGCGAGGTAGAGGAGAAGACCGATCCAGGCTCCATCGGCGAGGGTGTTGAGGACGACGGTGTAGAGCGGCTGGAGCTCGACCCCGGTGTAGGCGTTGGCGGAGAAGAGGTAGTGGAAGTCGGCGAGGTAGTGGGGGCGGACGAAGAGGAAGAAGTAGGCCAGCCAGAGCACGGCGCCCAGTGACGCCGGAAACACCGCAAGGCGGATGGCGGGGCGGAGACGGTAGCCGGCTCGGGCCCAGAGCATGTAGGCGACCGAAGGGATGAGGAAGACCGCTGTGGTCTTCGCGAGAATCATCGCGGGGAGAAGGATGCCTAGCGCGATGGCCGGGAGGGAGACCTTCAGAAGATGTGGCGAGCGGAGGTGCAGCGGATGCAGGTGCGAGGCGGCGAGCAGCGCCAGCGCGGTGAGGCAGATGAGCAGCGGCTCGATGATGGCGAGGCGGTCGAAGGCGTAGAGGAACGGGCTGGCGCAGAGCAGGAAGACGGTGAGCGCGGCGGCGAGGGGGCGGCCGGAACGACCGGAGCGGCGGCGGGTGTGGCGCTCGATGAGGCGGTCGAAGGTGACGAGGGTGAGCCCGAAGACGCAGAGGGTGAGCACGCGCGCGGCGGTGAGAGAGACTCCAGTGAAACGGAAGACGAGGAGTTCGAGTGCGGGCCAAATGGGGAGGGCGACGGCGGGGTTGAA
>JAZKBC010000271.1:0-3536 GCA_040388825.1 Acidobacteriota bacterium
CGGGCGAAGGCACCGATGGCGAGGCCGATGAGCAGAGCGAAGCCGATGGCGCCTTCGAGAGTGTTGCGGACTTGTTTTTGCCAGTGCTCGACGTATTGGGCGCGCTCGTCTTTCTGAGTGCTGACGATGGTGTCGTTGATCGCGCGAATGCGGTCCATCGCGGCTTTGCCGCGGAGGTTGATGGCGGGGTCGCGGGTGTTGGAGCCGTTGCGGACCATGTCGATCATGGGACGGGCGATGGTGTCGAGCCAGATCTCGTGGGCTTCGACGAGATTCTGGATCTGCTGCGAGTCGCCGCCTTCTAGAGCGATGCCGTGGCGGAGGCGCTCGATGTTTTCAGTGAGCTTGGGCGCGGCGATGTCGTAGGGCTGGAGGAAGATTTCGTTGGCGGTGTTCTGGTAGCCGCGGACGCCGGTTTCCTGATCGGCGATGAGGGCGGAGATGAGATTGGCGGTGGCGATGTTGTTGTCGGCGAGCTGAATGTGCGCGACGGTCTGCTCGGCGTTGAGGATCTGCCAGATGAGGATGCCGGAGACGATCATCAGCGCCACTACCGGGAGGAGCAGTGTCTGCAGCAAAATCCGGTTGAGTTGGCTGAGATTCAAAGGTGCCCTGGGAGATGAATTGGAGTGGGCTAGCTGGAGCCTGGTTCGCTGGCGAAGAGGCTGGCGAGCTTTTCGAGCAGAGCGGGCGCGCCTTCGCCTTTGGTCATGTAGACGTTCACGAGCCGGGTGATCTCAGGAGGAAGGCCAAGGTAGGCCGAAAGCAGGAGGATGGGGACGTGAGGCTTGCGCTGTCGCATGAGGGCGGCAACTTCGCCGCCGTGCATTCCGGGCATGGCGTAATCGAGGACTACGGCTTCGATGGGGTTGGACTCGAAGAGCTGGAGGCCGGAGGCTCCATCGTGGGCCGTGAGTACCTTGTAGCCGGAACGCTCGAGCAGCATACGACGCACCTGGAGGCCGACCTTTTCATCGTCGACACATAGCACCAGATGACCCGTTTGCGACATATTGCCCTGTTCCTTCTCCCTGATAGACCGGGGTTGAACGCTTTTCGTGAGGATACCATTTTGATACGGTGGCCGATTATGGGGCAGAGGGGGTGGAAGTCAAAGGTAATGCTACGTTTGTGGACTGTCAGGCAGGCGACATTGGAGTGGAGGTCCAGTCGAGGAGGAGGGGAATGAGGGGGTAAAAGAGGCCGAGGCGGATGGGAAGGTGGCCGTTGGGGAGGGAGCGGCGAACGGCGGCATAGGCTTCGAGCTGAGGTTGATATTTTGAGAGTTCGGTGGCGCGGAAGAGGTCGAGCGAGCGGTTGTTGAGTTCGGCGGTTTTGAAGTCGACGATCCAGATGTGAGAGCTGCCGAGGGAGAGTGGGGAGTCGGCGGCGAGGAAGGTGCGGTCGGCGCGGAGATTGAGGATGGCGGAGGTTTCGGGCGAGGTGAGGGTGAGGGCCTGCTCGCTGGCGGCTTCGGGGTGAGGCGAGAGAATCCAGCGGCCGGTGGGATCGTTGAGGGAGAAGGTGAGAGCGCGGAGGGCGCGGGCGGCTTCGCGCTCGGCCTGGGTGGGAGCGAGGCCTTCGCCACGGAGGCTGGCGAGGAGCCGGGGTTGCCAGGTGGGGAGTTCGGCGAGGAGTTGCAGGGTGCGGAGGAAGGCGCGGCGATCGGCCGGGGGAGGGCGGCGGAGGGGAGGTAGTTGAGGCGAGGGGTGGTGATGAAGCGTTGGAGTGGGTTGAAGGTGAGTGGGAGGCGGTGGAGGATGGGGGGTGGGGCTGCGATGGTGTTTGCTTCAGCGGATGCGGTGAGGCTGAGGGTTTCTTCTTCGAGGAGGATGGGGGGCTCGTTGGCGAGGTCTTCGAAGGTGATGGCTTGCGAGAGTGTGACGTTGAGGCCGGTTGGCTGGGAGATTGCCGCGTGGTGTTGTGCGGCTTCGAGGAAGTGAGGTTCGGCGGCGGGCCAGCAGGATTTGAGGAGGCTGCCGTGGATGGGCTGGGTGAGGTTGCCTTGGGCGTCGAGCTTGACGGTGCCGAAGAGGTGGAGCTCTTCTTTGGCGCGGGTGCAGGCTACGTAGAAGAGGCGTTTGCGTTCGGCGTTCTCGCGGGCTTCGCGGATGGAGCGGAGCCAGTCGTTGAGCTTGGAGGACTCCTGCCCGCGGCCGGCGATGGGAGCGAGCAGAACGCTGGGTGCGTCTGAGGCAGAGCCGTCGAGCTCGAGCCAGGAGAGGAGGTCGGAGGAAGAGCGGCCGCCCTTGCGTTCGAGGGAGGGAACGAGGACGATGTCCCACTCGAGGCCCTTGGCTTTGTGCAGGGTGAGGAGCTCGACGGAGGGGCTGCCGGCGGAGGGTTCGGCGTAGAGTTTGCGCAGGCGGGCGTGGAGGGCGTTGAGGTCGATACGGCTGCCTTCGGTTTCGAGGGCGGCGAGGGTTTCGAGGAAGCGGAGGACGTTGAGGCGCTGGTCGGAGGTGAGCGGAGCGTCGCCGCCGAGGGAACGCCAGGTGCGCTCGACGTGGATGTGCAGCGGTGTGCGGCCGAGGGTGGCGAGTGAGTCGCGGAGGATGGGCCAGGTGCGGGCGAGGAGTTGCCGGCCCGTATCGCTGAGCAGGTGAGAGCGGGTTTCTACGAGGAAGGCGAGAGTGGCTTCGCGATCGGCGGTGGGGCCTTCGCCGGTGAGGGTGAGGAGGTCGGCGAGCGAGAGGCCGGACCATGGGGCGTGGAGGATGGCGAGCCAGGCGACGCGGTCGGCGGGATGGAGGAGGGCGCGGGTGAGGGAGAGGGCGTCGAGGACCTCGGGGAGCTCGGCGAGGGAGTCGATGTCGACGGCGCGGTAGGGGATGGCGTGCTGTTTGAGTTCGGCGACGATGGCGGTGAGGTGGCTGCGGACTCGGGCGAGGATGGCGATGCGCCAGGGCTGCGTGCGCGTGGGTGGGAGTGGCGTGTTGAGCCAGTGCTCGATGATGGAGCGAATGGTGCGGGCTTGCTGGATTTCGTGCGGGGTGGTTGGCGGTGCTTGTGGATCAAGGATGGTGGGTTGCCAGTTGAGGCCGTCGGTGATGTTGCTCGGGTCGCGGCGTGGGTCGGCGGCGACGAAGGGGACGTCGGTGTGGGTGGACTGGCGGGCCGCGGCTTCGGGGGTGGGGAAGAGTTGGGCGAAGGTGTCGTTGAAGCGTTCGACGAGTGTGGCTTGCGAGCGGAAGTTGGCAGTGAGGCGGAGGGGTGTGAGGCGGATGTCTCCAAGGCGCTGGTCGTGCATGGTGCGGAGGAAGCGTTCGACGCGGGCCTGGCGGAAGAGATAGATGGATTGCTTGGGGTCGCCGACGAGGAAGAGGGTTTGGTTGTGGCCGTCCCAGGATTGGGTGAGGAGGTGGATGAGCTCGTATTGGCCCGACGAGGTGTCCTGCATTTCGTCGACGAGAAGGTGGCGGAGTTTGCTGCCGAAGGCGAGAGCGACGTCGGGGGCGGTGGCGTCGTTGCGGAGGGCTTCGCGGGCGGCGAGGGCTAGCTCGGTGAAGTCGCATTCGCCGGATTCGGCGAAGAGG
>JAZKBC010000271.1:3573-5605 GCA_040388825.1 Acidobacteriota bacterium
CTCGGCGAGGGCGCGGCGGAGGACGTGGAAGAGGGACTTGGCGACGGCCCATTGCTCGTCGGGGTAGCGGGTGGGTGGGAGGGTCCGGATGGAGAGGAGAGCGTGCAGAAGTTCGTCGGCGCCGTGAGCTTCCAGGTCGTTGACGATGCGGAGGAGGTCGGCTTTGGCGGCCTTGGAGGCGTTGAAGCCGACGTGGTTGATGTTGAAGCTCTTGCGCCAGGACTTGGTGGAGGCGGTGGTGACGAGATGAATGAGGGCGAGCCAGTGGTCGAGGTGATCGGCGGCGGCTTGCGGAGGAAGGCGGAGGTTGGCGCAGAGGGAGATGGGGGAGGGTGCGTCTTTGTAGCCGGGTTCGAGGCCGAGGTCGGCGGCGAGGGTGGTGAGGTCGGTGAGCAGATGCGCGGGGAGAGCGTTGAGGGCGCGGGAGAGTCCGGCGCAGACGATGGATTCGAGGGTGCGTTCGAGGCGGGGACGGACGAGGTTGTCGAGGGCTTCGTCGGTGAGCTCGTCGGGGTTGAGGGGGATGAGCTCGCCCCATTGCTCGCGGGCGGCTAGCATTTGCGCGAGGAGGCGCTCGACGTCGGAGATCGAAGCGTCGCGGTGGAGAAGGATGGTGCGGAGGGCGGCGTGGAGTATGGCGTCAGAGCCGCCTAGTTGGAAGAGGGTGCGTTGCGCGGCCTGGCGGTAGAGGGGAGTGGCGTCTTCGGTGGGGCGGCGGGGTGCTCCGCTGCCGGAGAGGAGGGGGAGCGCGTTGGCGATTTCGGCGCAGACGCTGTCGATGGTGCGGAGGTTGAGGCGGTGGGGGCGGGTGAGGAGATGCCAGCCGAGTTGGGCGTCGCGCGCGAGGACTGCTGAGGCAAAGTCGCGGGTTTGCTGCTGGAAGGCGTCGGCGATGGGAGTGTTGTGGTGGGCGGCTTCGAGTTGATGGAGGACGCGCTCGCGGAGCTCGGCGGCGGCCTTGTTGGTGAAGGTGATGGCGAGGACTTCTTCGGGCTGCGTGACAGAGGGCGAGGCGAGGAGTTTGAGGTAGCGCTGCATCAGCAGGCCGGTTTTGCCGGAGCCGGCGGGGGCTTCGACGATGGCGGAGAGGGTGATGTCGAGCGCGGTTTCGCGGGCTGAGGAGTCGTCCTGCGGTGCTTCGGCGTTGGGAAAGTGGAGGACGTTAGCCATTGTTGTCCTCAGTGGCTTCGTCGTCGTCGTTGGCGATTGTGTTGAGGAGCGAGGCGGGGTCGAGGCGGCAGAGGAGGCGCTGGGCGCAGTGCTCGCAGTTGATGGCGATGTCTTTGGGGGAGACGTGGGCGAGGCCGTGGGCGAAGTCTTCGGCTAGCTGGGTGAGGGTGGAGCGCCACTCGTCGACTTTTTCGTCGAGGAAGACGACGGACTTGCCGCGCTTGTCGGGGAAGATGCCGGGGGCGGCCTGATAGCCGAGCCACTTGGCGTCTTTGCCGGGGCGGACTTTCGCGAAGACAATGCCCTGGAGCTCGCCGGGTTGCGCGGTGAGGGCGTAGAGGGGGAGTTGGGGGTCGTCGGGGCGGGGGCCTTGCCAGTTTTTGGGGTCGGAGCGGAAGCCGGTTTTGTAGTCGACGTAGACGAAGCCGTGCTCGGGCTGGTTGGGTTCGGTGGGGGAGAGCGGGATTTGGTCGATGCGGTCCATGCGGACATTGAGCGTGAGCGGGCCGACGGTGATGAGCTCGGAGCGCTCGCTTTGGAGGATGGTGAAGGGGCCGCGTTCGAGCTCGTGGTTGAGCCAGTCGAGGAGGAGGAAGCGGAGGCGGTCTTTCTGAAGCTGGAGGTAGGCGAGGTCCCAGGGGCCGTCGTGGAGGGGGCGGGTGGGGAGCGCTTCGTCGATGGCGGAGATGAGGAGCTGCTCGCGGTGCTCGGTGGGGAGAGCTTTGAGGGCGGCGTGGGTGGAGAGGTCGGGGTGGAGCGCGGCGAGGCGGGACCAGAAGAGTTGGAGGGTGCGGTGGAGGAAGCTGCCGTTTTCGCGAGGGTCGAAGCCGGGGGTGCGGGATTCTAGCTCGGTGGAGAGGAG
>JAZKBC010000272.1:0-11397 GCA_040388825.1 Acidobacteriota bacterium
CTTCCACGTATGCAGCGGTTGATGCGGCGGATGCACTTCCATCAGGTTCCTCGAAAGCAGAAGATGACCGGGCCCGACGACCGGCGCACAACGCGCCACCACCAGATACAAAAAGATCTATGACGATAGAGGTATCACGTCTGCACTGCGCTCTGCTCGCGCGCGCCTCCACTGCCGCACCCACGCCACCGGCATCGGCAGATACAGCGCGGCCCACAATCCCGATCCCCACAGAATCCACGCTCCACCTTCATTCGGGTCAGCGGGCTTCACCGCCGCCAGACCAAACAGCATCACGAGACACCAGGCCGCCAGCAGCGTCCCCGCCAGCAGCGCAATCCAGTGGAGTCGCCGCCCGCGCAACGCATCCATCCCGCGCCCCGCAAACCACCAGAACGGCAGACAGTAGAACGTAAAGATGTAGACCCGCCACGTCTCAAGCTCAATCGCCTGCGGATGCCAGCTCTCCGGCCACGTTGTGAACGCCGACGAAATAACCTCGCCCACCATTCCCGGAAGATCGATCGCCGTCATCCAGTCCGCGCGACTCTTCATCGCTTCGTCCAGGTGATAAGAAACATACTGATCGCGCGACACCGTGTACTGGAAATTACCTTCGTTCACAGTCGTGTCCTTCGCGGTTTTCGCCTCCTCACGCAGTTGCAGATACAACGGGGTAAGCGGCACAGCCACCACCGCCACCCACACACTCAACGCAATCAATGGCAACAACACCGAAAACGGAAGCCGAAACAATCTCACCTTTCGAGATTAGCTGATTGCCCACGCTTCTCCTATGCTGGACACAGTCCATGACCCTGCGCGAAGCCCTGCTCGAAGCCGCCAACTCCATCGCCCGCCGCGACGCCGAGACCCTCGTGCAGCATCTGCTCACCCGCGACCGTGCCTGGCTGCTCGCCCATCTCGACGATCCGATCGACGACGCCACACACGCACAACTCCGCGAACTCACCACGCGCCGTGCAGCGCACGAGCCCCTCCAACACCTCACCGGCACACAGGAGTTCTTCGGCCTCCCCCTCCGCGTCACGCCGGACGTTCTCATCCCGCGCCCCGAAACCGAGCTCCTCGTCGAAGCCGTCCTCGATTGGGCTACATCTCGACCCACCGCACTGCACATCCTCGACGTCGGCACCGGCTCCGGAGCCATCGCCATCGCACTCGCTCATCGCCTGCCGCACGCCGTCCTCACCGCCGTCGATCTATCCCAGCCCGCACTCAGCATCGCCCGCGAAAACGCCGCCACTCATGGCCTCAACGATCGCATCGGCTTCGTGCACTCCGACCTGCTCGATGCCCTCGCGCCACAGCTCGCCACCGGCTTCCGCTTCGACATCATCGTCTCCAACCCACCCTACGTCCCGCTCACCGACGCCTCCACGATGCAGGCCGAAGTCGTCGACCACGAGCCCCACACCGCCCTCTTCGCCGGAGACGACGGCCTCGACCTCTACCGCCGCCTCATCCCCGCAGCCCACGCCGCTCTGCGTCCGGAAGGCCTGCTAGCCATGGAGTTCGGCTTCGGCCAGCGCGAAGCCTTGCGCGAGCTCTTCGCTTCCCAGCCCCCCAATAATGACGGCTCACCCGCCTGGCTCAACCTGCGTTTCCTCGACGACTACGCCGGCATCCCCCGGATCGTCCTCGCCCAGCGCGCCTAGCTCAACACCCCGCAGTGCAACCCATGCAGCAGCGCCACCGCTGGCTTGATCAGTGCCCAGTGCAGCGAATCCACGCCGTACAGCGTAACCGCCAACCCCATCGCCGACTCCAGCAGCCCCGCCGGCCAGTCGCGGCCAAACTTTCGCGCCAGCGCCATCCGCATGCGGTAGCCGCCATAGATCCCAATCGGCACACCGACCAGCGCCATCAACACGCCGCCCACCACCGGTTCGCCAATCCCCCGCCACGCCAGCACACCCGCCAGCACGCCGAAAACAAACCGCGTGATTACCAGCGGCGTTTCCTTGCGGCTCGGCGTCTGCGGCAGGATGTCCACCACGTACTCAGCCAGCGCCGCGACGGTCAACAGGATCACCACGGGAAGCAGCCCCACCCATGCTCCCCAGCGCGGCTCCTGAAACCGGTTCAGCCAGACGAACCAGCTCAACACAGCGATCGGCGTCATCGTCCGCATGCCTGCCACTACGCCAATCAGCACGATCCATTTCATGATCCCCTCCTTCAACCGCTCCAACCGAGTAGCAGACTATCAGTGCGTCGCAACCATCGTCTCGGCCAGCTTGTGCAGCCCGTCACCGTTCGCCTGCCGCGTATAGAACATGTGCCCTCCCGGGAACTCGTGCACCTGCACGCGGGCGGCATCGCCCATCGGCGGCATCTGGTTCACGCTCAGCACACTCCCCATGAACGGGCACGAAAGATCGTTCCATCCGTGCACGATCAGCACCCGCATCTTGGGATCGGCCGCAATCGCCTCGCGCAAATCGCGCACCGCGCCCAGCCGCAGATCGCGGCTTTGCCGGTCCCACTGCTGATTCACCTCTCCCGAAAGCGCATAGAAGCGAGCCTCCGTCTTCCAGCCCACGGTGTGCGTAATAAAGTCCACCATCGCCGTCGTCGTCGGCGCAATGATGCTCTCCAGAATCGGATCGCTGGACTCCTGATCCGGCGCAAACGGGAACGGATCGGGTGCCGTCACATTCGAGTCATACACGCTTCCGATCAGCCCCTGCGAACGATGCACCTCGCGCAGATAGGCTCCCGTCTCCAACCGTCCGCCCGAGTACTTCACAAACTGCGGATCGAGCCCGGTCATCTCCGTCACCTTCGCGATCATCGCTTCGGTCGCTGCGGCATCCGTGCGTCCCTTCAGCAGCGTAGTCGCATACTCGCCTTCGTCGTACGCAATCACGTCCTTCATCGACTCTTCGCTCAGCTTGTGCTCATTCTCCAGATGCGCCGCCGTGATCGAAGGCAGCGTGATCATCCACGGAATCGGCGAAAGATCGCCATCGCCAAACGTCGGATTCAGGTACGGGCTCACCAGCACAATCCCGTTCATCGCCACGCCCAGATCGGCCTGCAGATAGTGCGTCATCCGCGGCACGCGGTACCCGCCATAGCTCTCGCCCACCAGGTACTTCTTGCCCAGCAGCCGGTCATTCTTCACCAGCCACTTGTAGACCACCAGCGAAAGATACTGAATGTCCGGCGTCGGCCCATAGAACAGCTTCTTCGTCGTCGCCTCATCCACCAGCGACCTCGAAAAACCCGTCCCAATCGGATCGATGAACACAAGATCCGTGAAGTCCAGCCACGTGCCCGGATTGTCCTTCAGCGTCGCCGGATCGGAAGCCGAGTCCCCGGCATTCGCAAACGCAACATGCTTCGGCCCAAACGCTCCGAGATTCAGATACACCGAAGCCGCTCCCGGTCCGCCATTCACCGCAAACGTCACCGGCCTGTCGGTCGCCCCCTTCTCATGGTCGAGGATGTACGCCGTGTACATCACCTCGCCCGCCGGCTTGTGATCGTCACCCTCAATCTCAATCGTGCCCACGGTCGCCGTGTAATGCAGCGTCTTGCCGCCAACAGTGACGGTCTGCGACACGCTCTTGTCCTCAGGCAGTGGATTCTTCATCGCCTCCGCCTTCGGCTTTTCTCCGCCGGCGGCCGCTGGAGGCCCGCCGGCGCCGTCACGGTGTTGCTGCGCGAACGCAGGAAGGGCGAGGAGGAAGAGGGCGGGAGCAAACTTGCGAAGAGTCATAGGAAATACTGTACTCGCTGGGCCTGCGCTCGTTGAAGGTCATCCGTCCCTACTCCGCCTGGCAGTCGTCCATTCCATCTTGTTCCGCAGACTTAGTCGACCGCGCTGCGCCTTGCTCGCAGATAGAAGATTGACCAGAGGACGCCTGCGAGGACGCCTGCGGCGATTCCGCATAATCCAAGGACAAAAGCGAGCCAGCGAACGAATGGACCGCCGATGTTCAGCGTCGTCGAGAGAGCGAAAGCCAGGGCTGCCGGCGTGAGGCAAATCGCCAGACTGGCCACTATGCGGATCACAATCCCTATCGCTGTTTGATGGATCGGATTCATCAGCATCACCTCGCGGCCGCGAACTACCCCCGCAACCACCCATACAGCGGAAACTCCTCCGCCAGCTCCCCAACCAGCCCGCGAATCTCCGCCAGCTTCGCCGCATCATTCCTGTTCTCGATCGCCGAGGCAATCCACTTCGCGATCGTCTTCATCTCCGCTTCCTTCATCCCGCGCGTCGTCAGCGCCGGAGTCCCCAAACGAATCCCGCTCGGCTTCATCGGCGGATTCGTATCGAACGGAATCGCATTCTTGTTCACCGTAATCCCCGCCGCACCCAGCGCCGTCTCCGCTTCGCTGCCAAGCATGCCCTTCGCGAAAACGTCCACCAGCATCACGTGCGTATCCGTTCCTCCGCTCACAACGCGATAGCCTTCTTCCTGCATCGCCGCGGCCAGCGCCTTCGCGTTCGCCACGGTCTGCGCGGCGTACGTCTTGAACTCCGGCTGCAGCGCCTCGTTGAACGCCACTGCCTTGGCCGCGATCACATGCATCAGCGGTCCGCCCTGCTGCCCCGGAAACACGCTGCGGTCGATCCCCGCCGCGAACTCCTGCTGGCACAAAATCATTCCCGCCCGAGGCCCGCGCAGCGTCTTATGCGTCGTCGTCGTCACCACATGCGCATGCGGAACCGGCGAAGGATGCGCTCCACCCGCCACCAGTCCGGCGAAGTGCGCCATGTCCACCATCAGGTACGCGCCAACTTTGTCCGCGATCTGCCGCATCCGCGGAAAATCAAACATCCGCGGATACGCCGATCCGCCGCCGACGATGACCTTCGGCTTCTCCGCCACGGCCTGCTCTTCGAGCGCGTCGTAGTCGATCGTCTCTGTATCCTGCCGGACTTTATACCCAGCAATCCGATACAGCTTGCCGCTGAAATTCAGCTTGTGCCCATGCGTCAGATGCCCGCCATGCGCCAGGTCCAGCCCAAGAATCGTTTCCCCCGGCTGCAGCAGTGTCATATAAGCCGCCGCGTTCGCCTGCGAGCCCGAGTGCGGCTGCACGTTCACATGCTCGGCGCCAAACAGCTCCTTCGCCCGCTCCCGCGCCAGGTTCTCCACCACGTCGGCATATTCGCATCCACCGTAGTACCGCTTGCCCGGATAGCCCTCCGCATACTTGTTCGTGAAAACCGTGCCTGCGGCTTCCAGCACCGCACGCGACACAAAGTTCTCGCTGGCAATCATCTCCAGCCCCTCGTGCTGGCGCAGGACTTCCTTCTCAATCTGGGCGGCGATCTCGGGATCGGAAACGGCAAGCGGGGCATTCAGGTCAATCGGCATGCCCCAATTTTACGCGACCCACCTGTGCCTCCTCCCACCAACGTCGTACCCCCTGCTCCCCGAGTGGGATACTCCAGCGCCGCTCCACCCTCCAAGCTTGGAGTTGCGAGTTTCGGCCACACTTCCGCACACGGAAGACCGGTCGACCGAGCGCGAAAGGAGAGTTCTTCGTGGCCAGCCGCACGCTGTCGTTCCCGCCACGTCCCGCTGTTGCATCCGCGGTCAACGAACTCCCCCTCACGCCTCAGTCACCGAGTCCAGAGCCCACCGCCGCAACCCCTTTTCTCTCCGGCCCTACATCATCCCGCCCCACCCGCTATCGCGGCCTGCATCTGGTCGGCGAAGCCCCCGTCACAGCCCTCCACATCGCTCCCCCGCCAACCGACT
This sequence comes from Acidobacteriota bacterium, assembly GCA_040388825.1. Lineage (GTDB taxonomy): Bacteria > Acidobacteriota > Terriglobia > Terriglobales > Acidobacteriaceae > Granulicella. Next base: position 5,751 of record JAZKBC010000272.1, read on the forward strand.
CCGCTGCCCGCGCCCGCTCCATCGTCGCCCAGGTGCAGTGGGAGATCGAGCAGAAAGCCGCCCGCCAGCGCTCCGCCGCCTTCCGCCCCCAGCGCCTCGTCAGCACCCCACCGACAGCCATCGCAGAAGCGCTCCACCGCGAAACCCCACTGGTCGTCTTTCGCCGCGTCGCCCGCTCGCTCGGCCTCATCAGTCGCCGTTAAAAGCACGCCGTTAAACGCGCAATTTCAGCCCATTTCCGCCCCGCATCCCACCTTCGTGGTATCCCCCTCTGCCAAAGTGCAATGGAGAACTCCTCCCCCACCTGCAACCCTATATCTGCGCTGAAAGCCAAGCAGCTCGCAGTGCGAAAGGGAGCTCCGCCATGTATGACATCTTTTTGAGCGCCACGTTTGTTGCGATGATCCTGATCCCCTGCGTGCTCACGCTCTCCCACACCGACGAAGAAGTCTAAGCTTCCACGAGCCTAAGCCGCCCGGCCCTGGCTCTCCGCTGCTGCGCCCCGTGCAAGCTGCCGGAATGTGCTCCACACAAACGACCCCAGGAACCATCCATCGAGATACTTGTACGGCGTCTCCCCGGTCGTATAGTGCCCGCACGGCAACACCTTCGATACAAAATCCACACCATACTTCTGAAAATTCTCGAGCACTTCGAGCGAGTACCTGCGCACGAACGTCAGATCGTACGTCGCATGCACTACCAGCACGCGCTTGGGATGCTCCGCGAACGCCTGCATAAAGCTCATCGGGCTCACTCCCGCAAACATCGCCCGCACCTGATCCTGCGTCAGCCCGGCGTGTACAAACGCCGACTTCACATGCCGCGTGCTCTGCCCCGTCCACACCACGTCTCCGAACTGTGTGCTCGCATGGTTGAACGCGCAAGCCACAATCCGCGGATCCATCGCTGCCGCAATGAACGTATACGCGCTGCCCAGGCTTGTCCCCAGCACGCCAATCTGCTCGTAGCCCTGCGCCTCCAGCCAATCCACGCAGCTTCGAATATCCGCCACTGCCTGCCGGCAAGCCGCAATCGTGCGCCCCACATTCGCACTCACCGCATAGTCGCTGCGCTCCAGCTCCGCCGGCCGCCGCACGTCGTGATACGGCTTCGAAAGACGTAGGCACGCGATCCCAAACATGTTGAACATCTCGCAGAGCGCATTATGCGAAAACGCATCCGCATTCCACTGCGGCATCACAATCATCGCCTGCTTCGGCTTAGCGTTCTTCCTACTCCCTACTCCCTCTTCCCTACTCCCTGCTTCTGGATACCACCGCGCATTCACCGCATCATTTTCCGGATACGGTGTCCGCACCGCCGACGTAAACCGCAAAAACGGCTCTTTGCGCAGCTCTCCCACCTCAGCCATGCGCAGCCACTCGCGCTCCTGCTCCAGCGTCTCAGGCCTCACGTTGGTCGGATACAGCTCCGGAAACCGCTGCTCAATCCGAAAGTCCGTCGGCGTTGCATAGTCGAAGAACCGGTGCGGCTCCGCCACAATCCGCTCATTGAGCGCGATCATCGCTTCCAGCCCCGTCACCTCACCCCGCTCCACCGCAGCCGCAGCTTCGTCGCCGCCAAAGTCCGCCAGGTGGTCGAACCCCCACTCCAGCGGTCGCTCCACCCGGTTCTCATCGCGAGTCGTCAGCGCGGTTTCCCACGCATACATCCACTTGCCGTAAAGCCTTCCAAGCATCCCTTCCAGTGTACCGTCCACACGGGAAATTTCTGCGCGTCAGGCCGGAGAATGCCCCTTCAGAAAAATCTCCGGCTTCCAATGATCCTCCCCGGTCGAAACCGGCACCGGCTCATCAAAATTCCTCTTCCCCGGCTTCACGCCCAGCGCCTGAAAATGCGCGGCACAACGTTCTTCCCATTGATCCAGTTGCCGGCTCAACGCCCGCACCGACTCGCTCAGTGCCCGGCCATCCTTCAACAGGTCCCGCAACTCCAGCGGATCGTTCACCAGGTCGTAAGCCTCATCGCCCGTATCCGGATCGCGAATGTAAACGTGGTTGAGCGAGCGCGCACTGCGAACGATACCCTTCCGCCGCCCGTGCTCCGGTAAACCATGCGGCATCGTCGTCTTCAGCGGCCCAAGGTATCCGCCTACCGCGGCAAACGATGCCGCACGCAGCGGCCGATCCGCCCCGCGATTCACCCACTCGATCAAGTTGTGTCCCTGCGCCTGTCGCGGAACCGCACAGCCCGCGGCCGACAGAATCGTGGGAAACAGATCCACCAACTCGGTGATGTTCTTCACCCGCTCACCCGCATGCCAGTGTCCTCCCGGCGCCCGGATCACCAGCGGAACGTGCTGCAGGCACTCGTACGCCGACTCCGACTTCACATAGAAGCCCTTCTCCCCCGTGTAGTCGCCATGATCCGACGTCACGATGATCCACGAGTTATCCATCATCCCGCGCCGCTCGATGTACTCCAGCAGCCGGTTGAGCTGCTCATCGAAGTAGCGGACATTGCCGTAATACGCAGCCAGCACGCGACGGATATCCTCTTCGGTCGCCTCGGCGGAGGCGAAGTCCTTCAGCATCTCTGCGTGCCATGCGGGCCGTTCACGCATCTCGCCCAGCGCAGGCAGCGGCACGTTGCGCATGACCTCTCTATCCAGATAACCGCGCGGCGCAAAGTAAGGAGCATGCGGCTCCAGGAACGCGGCGTGCACAAACAGCGGAGCCGTGTTCGGATCGACCTTGTCGAGACGCGCAAACAACTCGTCATTCAGCATCGCCCCATGCGAACGTTCAGGCGCCACCCCGGTTTCGCCCGCGGACCAACCCACCCGCCGCGAGCCGCACGTCTGCAGCGCTCGCAGCGCATCATGGATCGCCGGTGTGCCGTTTTCGTCGAAGGCGTTTTGCCAGCCTCGCGTCAGCCCGCGCTGCGACTCATAATGCCCCGCCGCCATGCAGCGGTATCCCGACGCCGACAACAGCTCCGCAAGCTGCGGAAGATTCTCAGGCGCATAGTTCTGGTGGCACAGCACGCGATGCACCAGCGGGTAAGTCCCCGTCATGATCGTCGCCCGGCTAGGCGTGCAGATCGTCGCCTGCGCATACGCATGGTCGAACGTCACGCCCTGCGCTGCCAGCCGCTCCAGCGTCGGCGTGCGCGCAAACCGGTTCCCATGCAGCGAAGTCGCCGACGCCTTCAACTGGTCCGCCATGATCAGAAAAATATGCGGCCGCTTCTTTCCGCTCACCGCCGGCTCGGCCCCACTCAACGCCGGGTTCAACCCGAGCGCAGCCGTCGCCGCCCCCAGTTTCTTCAAGGCATCGCGGCGGGTGAATCGCGAAGCAGTAGTGGTGTTTTCAGAGCCTGGCCGTTCCCTCGGGGATGAAAGCTTCGACGACATGGCTCACTTCTACCACTTCGCAGAGCCAGCCAACCGGATCTTCCGTCCTCAGTTGGCAGTGTCGTCCAACAGATAAAACAGAATCGCGAAGTGCACTACGCGGCGAGCTCCAAACCACTTTCCTGGCTTGCCAGATGCGTTCCACGATCCACCCGCCGCACCACCATCCAGACCATCGCCACAATCGCCAGCACCGAAGGCTGCACCACAATCTCCTTCGCCAGCGGCTGCATGAGCATTGGCAACACCCACACCAGCGCCAGCACCTCGCGCTCGCCGCGCATCCATCCATCGCGCATCCCCACCAGCGCCAGCCACGCAATCGGAAACGCCAGCCACGCCATGTCGTAATCGAAAAAATACGGGCTTACCAGGAACGTCGCCGACATCAACACCGCTCCGCGCAGCATCCAGTCCGCCGTCCGCGACCACACCCTCCACACCGCAACTACGGCCGCCAGCGCCACAACACCATGCACCACGTACGCTGCCGTCACCGGCACATGCGCCGTGCGCAACATCGCAAACACCGTCGGCATCTTCGCCCACGGCAGCGATCCATCCTCCAGATACATCCGCGCCGTCGGCAAACTCCCCACGCAAGCCTTCAGCGTCGCCACACCCAGCGCCCACGTCCCCAGCCCGACGAACACCACCGTCGTCACCGCCGCCACCGCCAGCGTCTTCCACATCCGCGCCGCAATCAACGCCACCGGAAACAGCAACGCCAGGTGCGGTTTAATCGCCATCATCCCGACCAGCACGCCAGCCATTGCCGGATGCTCTTCCATCGCCAGCAGTGCCGCACCCGCAATCGCCGCGGTCAAGAATCCGTTCTGCCCCTGCAGCAAATTCAGCCAAAGCCCGCTGAACCCCGCCAGGCACCACATCGCTTCCGGCCCGCGAATCACCCTGCGCAGCACCAACAAATAAGCCGCCAACCCCAGTCCCACAAACACGAATAGCGCGACGTAATACGGCATCCACGCCAGCGGCACAATCAGCAGATAAAACGTCGAAGGGTAGTACCACGCAAACTTGTCTGCTGTCGCCGGCACAATTGCATGCTCCACCGCCGCAATCGCCGGCACGCTGTAAGCCTCAGCCGCATGTCCGGCCAGCGCCATCTTCGACGCCGCATAGTACGTAATAAAGTCGTACCCCAGCGGCCTGCCCAGCGAATCCACACCGTTCTTCGCCCCGTGAAAAAACACGACCGTCACCACCATCATCACGGCGAACATCACCTTCGGATAAACCTTCAGCCGTTTCTCAGTGATCCAGTGTGCTGCCTGCTTCAACGGGAAAACTCCTCACCCACAACGATTGCGGCCACCCAAAGCAGCCAGCTTCCATCGTCGCCCACGCTCCCCACACCCAGAATCCCCAACCCGCGCAACCGGCTCCCACCTTCAGGCCAGCAACCCTCGTCACCGCAGCTCAAAGTTCGCCCGAATCCCGCACAGGATGTCGTAAGCGATCGTCCCACTCCACTCCGCATGGTCCTCCGCCGTCACGCCATCGCCCAGCAGCACCACCTCGCCACCGACAACCGCCTCCCCAATCTCCGTCACATCCACCACCATCAAATTCATCGACACGCGCCCCACCACCGCCGCCACCTTGCCCGCAATCCTCACCCATCCCTTCACCCAGTCGTCGCCCTCACCCGATGACGCCGCCCTCCGAAACCCATCCGCATAGCCCACCGGAAGCAGCGCCAGCCGCATCCGCTTCTTCGCCACAAATGTCGCTCCATAGCCCACGCTCGCGCCCGCTTCCAGCTCGCGCAGCCCGATAATCCGCGTCTTCCAAGTCATCACCGGCTTCAGCCTTGATGCCAGCGCCCCCGCACAATCCTCACCCTCACCGCCAGAGATCGGCAGGCAGTGCCCAAAGATCGCGAACCCCGTTCGCACCATGGCCTTTGCGCCCAGCTTCTTCGCCGTCTCGCGCAACCAGCTCATCGTCGACCCCTCATCCACCGCCGAGCTATTCCCCACATGCAGAAACGCCGGCTTCACTCCCGCCGCCAGTGCTTGCTCCAACGCCTCCACAAACTTCTCCCGCTGCGACGCCGTCCGCTTGCCCTCAAACACCTCCGAGCAGCACAGGTGCGTCATCAACCCCTCACACGAAACCCAACGCGACCCCGCCAGCCGCTCCAGCGTCTTCGCCAGCTCCGCCCCCACCGCCGCTCCCTGCCGAGCCATTCCTGTATCCACTTCCAGATGCACCGCCACCCGCTGCCCTGCCGCTCGCGCCGCC
>JAZKBC010000273.1:0-218 GCA_040388825.1 Acidobacteriota bacterium
GGAGGCGGTGGCGCTGGTGGGGGCGAGCGAGTCTGCGGTGGTGAAGGCGGTGTTTTCGGGCCGGGATATGGAGTTTGCGAAGCGGGTGGCTTCGAAGGTGGCGGGGTTGGAGCGCGGGGCAGTGATTGGAGTGGTGAACGGGGATGAGGGTGCGGTGGCTGCGGCGAGGAAGCCGGGGTCGGAGTTGAATGCGGGGTCGGTGTTGCGGGAGGTGTTGA
>JAZKBC010000273.1:345-3483 GCA_040388825.1 Acidobacteriota bacterium
GTGGGGCGGGGGATGTGAAGGCGATGGTGGAGGCGCTGGCGGCGCGGCTGGGGTGATTTGTGGAGGGTTGCAGAGAGGGTTTGTAGCGAAGGCTTGACGGTGGTGGGGAGCGCGGGGAGAATCGGTGGATGCGATACAGAGCAGTGGCAGGGATTTTGGTGGGCGCTTGTGCGTTTTGGGGTGGGTGTGCGGCGGGTGCGGAGACGTGGACGGAGATCAAGAGCCCACACTTCCGGGTGCTGACGAATGGTTCGGCCGGCGACGGGCGCAAGGTGGCGAATGAGTTTGAGCAGATGCGCTTTGTGTTTGTATCGCGGTTTCCGGGCATGGAGCTGGAGGCTGCGGCGCCCTTGACGATTCTTGCAGTGCGCGACCAGAACACGCTTAAGGCGCTCGAGCCGCGGGCCTGGAAGGCGAGTCACGGCATGCTGGCCGGGCAGTTCAGCACGGGCTGGGAGACGCGGTTCGCGGTCGTGCGGCTGGATACCTGGGGGGAATCGAACGCCGTTGTTGTGTATCACGAGTACACGCACAGCGTGATGCACAGGTTCTTCCATTGGATGCCGGTGTGGCTGGACGAGGGGATGGCCGAGTTTTATGCCTACACATGGTTCCAGGACGACAAGATTCTGATCGGAGCTCCGTCGCAGCGGTCGGGTGCGCTGCAGCAGCGTCCGCTTTTTCCAGTGGCGCGGATGCTGGAGGTGACGTCGGGATCGAAAGAATACAGGGACGCTGCAACGGCGGACCTTTTCTATGCGGAGTCCTGGGCGATGGTGCATTACATGATGTTCGCGCCGGGGATGGGTCAAGGCGTCAAGCTGGATGCGTTCCTGCACAAGATTGGAAATGACGAGCCGCAGGTGCAGGCGTTTCGTGAGGTGTTCGGCGATCCGAAGAACTTCGACGAGAGTTTCTACCTGTACACGCGGCAACCGGCGTTTGCCGCGGGCACGCTCGCTCCGGACAAGGGGCTGGCTCCGAAGACGTTCGCCGAACGCAAGATGACCCAGGCGGAGGTGGACTACGAGACTGGGTGCTTCAGCGAGCGCGCTGGGGAACAGGCTGTGGCGCGCGCGTCGATCGAGAAGGCGATTGCGGAGGATCCGACGATGGCGGCAGCGGTGGAAGAGCTGGCCTACATGGATTATCAAATGGGGCACGACGACGCGGCGGAGAAGGGATGGGAGGCGGCGCTGAAGCTGGACCCCGACCGTTGGCGAAGCCTGTTCGCGTTGACGATGGCGCGGACGGGAACGACGCTGCTGGAGGAGACGCGCGACGAACAGAGACTGGTTCTGAATGCGTTGCGCAAGGTGACGGCGATCGAGCCGAAGTACGCTCCGGCGTATGTGGAGGAGGCGCTGCTGGAGTGGAAGCTGGGGGCTTTGGAACTGGCGTACAGGGATGCAAGGAAGGCGGAAGCCCTGGAGCCGTGGCGCGCGGGATATCACCTGCTGACGGCGCAGATTCTGCTGGAGGGCAAGCAGGCTCCGGTGGCTGCGCAGTATGCGCGCTATGTGGCGGAGCATTGGACGGGGCCGGATCACAACGAGGCCGTGCAGATATGGCGGCAGATTCCGGCGGCGTCGCAGGGTACAGAGGCAGCGCCGGAGTGGGATTTTCCCAAGGGTGCGACGGTGGCGGAGGGCGAACTGGAAGACCTGACGTGCGCGACAGGCACGGTGGTGGTCTTTCGGCCGGATGGAGCGAAGGATGCAGAACCACTGCGGCTGAAGACCGGCGGGCCGCTGATGGTTGGGTTTTCGGACACGTTCTGGTGGGGCGAAGACCACTACACGATGTGCCATCATCTGACACCGCATCGCGCGATTGTGGCGTATGACGCGGCGACGGGTGTGGCGTTGGATGTAGAGGTGCGGGATGATCGACCGGCGATGACGGTGTCTGCGCCTGCTTCGGCGCAAGCGAGTGGTGCTGCTCATTGAGGGTGGAGGGTTTTGCAGTGGGGGTGGGCTTAACCTATGAGGATGGCTTTGTACTGCGATGTTGCGCTGCCGGTGCCGCTGGACCGGAGCTTTACCTACGAGCTGGGGACGATGACGGCTGAGGTGGGGGCTCGGGTGATGGTGCCGTTTGCGGGACAGAGGCTGGTGGGGGTGGTGGTTGGGCTGCATGATGCGCGGCCGGTGGATGTTGAGGTGAAGCGGGTGGAGCGGGTGCTGGATGAGGCTCCGCTGCTGTCGGAAGAGTTGATGGAGCTGGGGCGGTGGGTTGCGGCTTTCTATTGTGCGCCGGTGGGCGAGGTGTTGCGCGGGATGATGCCGCTGACCGCCGAGGTGAAGCGGCAGTGGACGTATCGGATTGGGGAGCAGGGGCGGAAGGTGATGTATGAGGCGGCGAAGGGGTCGTCGCGGCGGTCGAAGTTGAGCGTGGAAGAGCAGAACCGGGAGTATGCGGTGCTGAATTATCTGGAGGCCGGGGATGCGGTGAAGGTGGCGACCATTCGCTCGGCTACCGGAGCGAACAAGGCTTTGCTGGATGGGATGGTGAAGAAGCGGTGGCTGGTGCGGGAGGCCGTGGCGGAGGAGAGGGATGCGCGGCGGGTGGAGATGGTGGCGGTGTTGGAAGTGCAGGGAGTGGGGAGTAGGGAAGAGGGAGTAGGGGACGGTGCTGGTGGGAAGAGGTTGCCGAAGTTGAATGAGAATCAGCTTGCCGTGATGGCGGAGCTGGCGGGGGTTGGCGGGCGGGAGCTGGTAAGGGAGTTGAAGCTGAGGTTGGAGCGGAAGGGGATTCCGGAGTCTTCGCTGGGGACGCTGGTGAAGCGGGGACTGGTGCGGATGGAGGAGGTGGCGTCGGCGTTTTCGGTGAGTGGGTTGGGAAATGAGGGGAAGAAGTTTGCGCATGAGCATGCGCTGAATGAGGCGCAGATGGAGGCGCTGGCCGCGATTGTTGCGGCGATGGATAAGGGTGGGTTTCAGCCGCACTTGTTGTATGGGGTGACGGGGTCGGGGAAGACGGCGGTTTATATTGCGGCGATGGCGCGGGCGCTGGAGATGGGCAAGAGTGCGTTGCTGCTGGTTCCGGAGATTGGGCTGACGCCGGGTACGGCGATGCATATGGTGGCGGCGTTTGGCGGCGAGGTGGCGTTGCTGCACTCGCAACTGACGCCGGATG
>JAZKBC010000273.1:3493-18343 GCA_040388825.1 Acidobacteriota bacterium
ATGAGCGGGCGGAGCAGTGGCACAGGATTCGGAGGGGCGAGGCACGGGTGGTGATTGGGACGCGCTCGGCGGTGTTTGCTCCGGTGGCGGAGCTGGGGCTGATCATCGTGGATGAAGAGCACGATGGAAGCTATAAGCAGGAGGAGACGCCGCGGTATCACGCGCGGGACGTGGCTGTGATGCGGGCGAAGTTGCTGGGGTGTGCGGTGGTGGTGGGGTCGGCTACGCCTTCGCTGGAGAGTTGGAATAATGCGGAGCGCGGGCGGTATAAGCGAATTGAGATTTTGCGGCGCGTGGCGGACAGGCCGATGCCGGCGGTCGAGATGATCGATATGCGGGAGGAGTTTCGGGAGACCGGGGCGGAGCAGCTTTTTTCGCGGCGTCTGCTGGAGGAGACCAAGTCTACGCTCGATCGCGGCGAGCAAGCGATTGTGCTGATCAATCGGCGCGGGTACAGCTTTGTGGTGATGTGCCGGAGCTGCGGCGAGAAGCTGGAGTGCGAGAACTGCGCGATTTCATTGACGTATCACAAGCCGGGGAACGAGAGTGATTTGAGCGGAGAGGCTCGGGTGGGGCAGCGGTTGGAGTGCCACTACTGCGGGTATCGGAGGGGAGTGCCGGAGAAGTGCCCGAAGTGTGCGAGCGAGCATTTGTACTACCTGGGCGCGGGATCGCAGCAGGGTGAGGAGCGGCTGCAGGAGTTGTTTCCGGGGGCGAGGATTGGGCGGATGGATCGCGATGTGATTCGGTCGCGCGGGGATATGGAGCGGCTGCTGCAGCGGCTGCACTCGGGGGAGATCAATCTGCTGGTGGGGACGCAGATGATTGCGAAGGGGCATGACATTCATGGAGTGACGCTGGTGGGTGTGGTGGGCGCGGACTTCGCGCTGGGGCTGCCGGACTTTCGGGCGGCGGAGAGGGTGTTTCAACTGCTGACGCAGGTGAGTGGAAGAGCGGGGCGAGGGGAGCTTCCGGGCAAGGTGCTGGTGCAGACGTATCAGCCGCACCACTACGTGAATGAGTTCGCGAAGAAGCATGACTATGTGGGGTTCGCGGCGAAGGAGATGTACTTTCGGCGAGGGATGAAGTATCCGCCGTTTGCGGTGCTGGCGAATGTGCTGGTGACAGGGGAGCGGCTGGAGGAGGTGCTGGGGTGGGCGGCGAAGATTGGGAAGTGGGTGGAGCGGAGGAAGTTCGCGGGCGTGAAGGTGCTGGGGCCGGCGGCGGCTCCGTTGGTGCGGTTGAAGCGGATCTATCGGTACCACCTGCTGCTGAAGGCGGATCGCAGGGATGTGCTGGGGGCGGCGCTGAAGGAGATGCTGGCGATGGTGGACGCGGAGGGGATTCCGCGGCGGTCAGTTGTGGTGGACGTTGATGCTATTCACCTGATGTAGCGGAGCGGTCGTGGAGTGGGGGAAGTGTTCCTGGATGATCTGTTTGAGGCTGAGTTTATCGAACGGTCTGGGGACAGCGCAGAGCAGAAACAGGACGAGGCAGATTGGGGCCATGGCGAAGATGGGCTTGCGGAGCGGTGTGGGGTCGCTGACTTTGGGGTGGCGCATGCCGGGCAGAAGGAGCAGGCCGACCCAGAGGAGCCAGCCCATCCAGTGAGTGAAGCCGAGGATGGCGAGGGCCGCCATGGTGGTCCAGGTAAACCAGCGGTGGGCGCGGGGAGCGATGGCGTAGAGGATGTGGCCGCCGTCGAGCTGATCGGCGGGGACGAGGTTGAGCGAGGTGATGAGCAGGCCGATCCAGCTGGCGACGTAGATGGGGTGCCAGAGCATGAACGGCTCGGCGACTCCGGGATGGAAGAGGCGGAGCAGCATTCGAATGAGCGGCGGGGCATGGAAGTGGACCATGCCAACGGGGGCCACAGCGACGGGGCGCGAGAGCAGGACACCGGCGCAGGAGGTGATGAAGGCGACGATGAATCCGGCGATGGGCCCCATGGCGCCGATGACCATTAGAGCTTCGCGGGATTTGACGCGGGAGCGAAGCCGGATGACGGCGCCGGCGGTTCCGCTGAGGGTGGGTGCGGGGAGAACGAAAGGGAGGGTGGCGCGGACGCCGTACTTGCGGCAGGCGAAGTAGTGACCGAACTCGTGGGTGAGCAGGATGGCGAGCAGCGTGAGTGAGAAGGGAAGGCCGAGGTAAAAGGTGGAGAGATGCTGCCAGGCCCAGCTATAGGGGAAGATGTCCTGGTCAGAGTTGACTGGGAGGAGGCCGCGCTGGAAGTTGTCCATATAGCGCATGCCGATGACCGTCGTGGAGCAGAAGGTCACGACGAGCAGGAGGATATGGATCCAGAGGCGATCTGGTTTTGGGGTGCGCGGTTTGGGAGCTTCCGGGGTCTGGCCTTCGGGCAGGATTGCAGGTGTGGCCATAGGAAAGCTGGGGCTCGCGCTCTTTTGGGGAACGCGAGCTAGTCTAACAGGTGCAGCTCTTTACCTGGCTTGAACCGCACGGCTTTGCCCGGAGCGATGCTGACCTCGGCACCGGTCCTGGGATTGCGGCCGACACCGGTTTTGCGCGGTTTGACGGTGAAGACACCGAAGCCGCGGAGTTCAATGCGGTCGCTGGCGGTGAGCGCCTTCTTCATGGACTCGAAGATAGCGTCGACGGCAGCTTCTGCCTTAATGCGCGGGAGCCCGGTGCGCTCCACGACCCTTTGGATAAGGTCCTGTTTGATCAATGTGGGTCGCCTTCCTGTTCCCGGGCCGAAGCCCGATTGGTTCGTTCGATGTACGCCCGCTGACTGATGGTAGAAAGGCGCATTTCGATTGTCAACGGCCCACAGGAGTTTGCGATAGGCTCGAAGCATAGAAAAGATGGGTTGCAGGGGGCGCCTGGAGCGCTGGGAGACCCTGCGGCACAACGACGAACAAGCGGAGAGCGGATGTCCATCAAAAGCGACAAGTGGATTCGGCAACAGGCGTTGGCCAACAAAATGATTGAGCCGTTCAGCGAGAAGCAGGTGCGCGAAGGCGTGATTTCATACGGGCTTTCGTCGTATGGCTACGATTTGCGGGTGTCCAACGAGTTCAAGATTTTTACGAACGTGAACAGCGCGATCATCGATCCGAAGGCGTTCGATGACCGGTCGTTTGTGTCGGTGGAGGCAGAGAGCGTGATTGTTCCGCCAAATTCTTTTGCGCTGGCGCGGTCGATTGAATATTTTCGGATTCCCCGGGACGTGCTGACGCTGTGTGTGGGCAAAAGTACGTATGCGCGCTGCGGGATTATTGTGAACGTGACGCCCTTTGAGCCGGAGTGGGAGGGATTTGTGACGCTGGAGATTTCGAATACGACGCCGCTGCCGGCGCGGATCTATGCCAATGAGGGACTGTGCCAGATCCTGTTCTTCCAGGGCGATGAAGCGTGCGAGGTGAGCTACGCGGACCGCAAGGGCAAGTACCAGGGACAGCACGGGATCACGCTGCCGAAGCTTTAGGCGAGCGGTTTCGCGAAGAAATGCAAGAGGGCCACTGAAGGAATGGATACAGCGGAGAAGATCGACGGTCGAGCCTGCGTGGCGATTGTGGCGGCTGATCCGCTGCGGTCGCTGGGGCTGCTGACGATCCTGGAGACGATGACGGGGTTCGATGCGGTGCCGATGGAGCTGGAAGCGGCGCTGGCGGATTCGACCCTGGCGGCGGTGCTGATCGATTCGCGGTCGACCGGCGACAAGCTGACCGAGACGGTGGGGCGGCTGCGGCGGGAGAAGCCGACGCTGAAGATTGTGGCGATGGGCGAGCCGCTGGCTCCGGACCAGGTGCAGGCGGTGATTGCTTCAGGGGCGAAGGGATACCTGGCGGAGACGGCTGGTGAGAACGAGATCCGGATGGCGATGGAGGTGGTGCTGGACGGGTCGGTGTGGGCTCCGCGCAAGGTGCTGGCGAAGCTGATCGATGCGGGTGGGGTGAATCCGGCGGCGGCGGCGACGGGAAGCGGTGGGCCGGATGGTGTGGAGCAGAAGATGACTCCGCGAGAGATGGATGTGCTGCGGCTGCTGATGGACGGGCGGTCGAACCGGGACATTGCGGCGGCGATGGGGATTGACGAGGTGACGGTGAAGGCGCACCTGGGGCGGATGCTGCGCAAGACGGGATCGAGTAACCGGGTGGAGCTGACGCTGCGTGCGATGGAAGAGAAGCGTCCGGCGGGAGACGCGTCGAACGCGTAGAAAGCGTTTTGGACGGTACGGGTGGGTGGGGGGAAAGGTGACCAAAGGTATACAGTCCTCGGTACTCTTGTCACGAGATAGCGGATGACGCACAGTTCACCTAGTACAGACCTGGGAGAAAAGGGGTTGCGGACGATGCGGAAACGCGAATGTCCGCAGCCCCCCTTTTTTGTGCGGGGTGCAACCCGGGGTGGTGGGGTTCCATCTGAGGTAGAGGAAGCAGCAACTCAAGCGGCCCATTTGAGTGGGTTCCCCAGTTTTTAGGAATCAAGTAGATTGTCGCCATGCAGGTTTCGGCGGAGCGCGCCCTAGTGGTGAGGAGCTTCGACCGGGCCGGCAAACTGCTCCAACGGGCCGCAAAACTTTTGGAAGTGAAAGGTAAGTGCGATGAAGAAAGTTATTGGACTCTTTTGTGCTTTGGCCATGACGGCCGCGGTTGTTCCGGTGCAGGCGCAGGATGCGAAGCTGGGTGACCGGCTGAACCATGCGGCCGCCGTTCTGGAAGAAGTGATGGGATCGCCGGATAAAAGCATTCCGCAGTCGATCCTGTCGAGCGCGGAATGCGTTGTCGTTGTGCCTTCGTACAAGAAGGGCGCATTCGTTATTGGCGCACAGTATGGACAGGGAGTGGCGACCTGCAGGACGCATCGCGGATGGTCGGCACCAGTGTTTGTGCGGCTGGAAGGCGGCAGCTTCGGGTGGCAGATCGGCGGACAGTCGACTGACCTGATCCTGGTGGCGATGAACGAGCACGGATTGCAGCACATGCTGAGCAGCAAGTTCAAGCTGGGCGCGGATGCAGCAGCTTCGGCTGGTCCGGTTGGACGCAATGCGCAGGCTTCGACGGATGCGAGCATGCACGCGGAGTTCCTGACGTACTCTCGCAGCCGTGGTTTGTTTGCGGGCATCGATCTGGACGGAACGGTGCTTTCGCAGAATGCGGATGACACGCGTACGGAGTACGGCGCGAACTTCTCGTTCCATGGCGTGCTGGCTGGAGAGCAGCCGACACCTCCGAACGCGACGCACTTTGTGCATACGGTTGCGCGGTACTTCGTTGTGGCTCGCAGCAACAACTAAGCTGGATGATGTGACTGGAAGGGACGGCTTCGGCCGTCCCTTTCGGCGTTTGTGAGGGGCTGGCGGGGTTCCCGTACACTGGGAGAGCGGCGGGCAAGCAAGCTCCGCCGGAGAGGGAACGCGCTGAGGCAGAGGCTGGAGTACGGTGTGCTGCGAGTGCTGATGGGGGCGCTGGGGGCGCTGCCTCGCAGTTGGGCACGGGCAGTGGGTGCGGGGCTGGGCTGGCTGGTGTGGGTGTTGCTGGGCAGGCAGCGGAACGTTGGACTCCGCAACCTGGCGATGGCGTTTCCGGAGAAGACGGAAGAAGAGCGCCGGACGATTCTGCGTGGGGTGTATCGGTCGCTGGGCTGGCAGATTGGCGAGTTTGCGAAGATGCGGAGCTATACGGCCGGGAAGGCGTCGGAGTTTGTGCGCTACGAGGGGCTGGAGAACTACCTGAGCGCTCGCGACAAGGGTAAGGGCGTGTTCGTGCTGACGGGGCACCTGGGGGCGTGGGAGCTTTCGAGCTTCTACCACTCGCTGATGGGTTACCCGATGTCGATGGTGATCCGGCGGCTGGATAATCCGCTGGTGGATGCGATGGTGAATGAGATTCGTTCGCTGCATGGCAATCGCGTGATTCATAAGGACGACTTTGCCCGTGGGCTGCTGACGGCGATGCATAACGGGGAGACGGTGGGGATTCTGATGGACACGAATATGACTCCGCCGCAGGGAGTTTTTGTGCCGTATTTCGGTGTGGAGGCTTGCACGGCGAGCGGGCTGGCGCGGGTGGCGCTGAAGTCGGGTGCGGCGGTGCTGCCGGGGTTTCTGCTGTGGGAGCCGAGCGAGAAGCGCTATGTGCTGCGGTTTGGGCCGGAGTTGGAGCTGGTGCGGACGGGGGATGTGGCGAAGGATGTGGTGGCGAATACGGCGCTGTTTACGGCGACGATTGAGGCCTATGTGCGGCGGTATCCGGAGCAGTGGCTTTGGGTGCATCGGAGATGGAAGACGCGGCCGGAAGGCGAAGGTAAACTGTACGCGTGAGCGTCGCGATCATTTCGGTGCGGGAGATTGCGGCGCTGGTGGGTGCCGAGGCACGCGAGGACGAGCGTGGGTTTGTGCGGGTTGCAGGATATGGCGACGCCGGGCCGGATGCCGTGGTGTTCGCGCAGGATGAGGTTGCTCTGGCAAAGGCGCTGGCCAGTGCAGCGGGGTTGGTGCTGGCTCCAGTGAAGCTGGCGGGGGAGGATGCGCGGTTACTGGGAGTGAAGCATCCCAAGCATGCGTTCGCAGTGGTGGCGCGGTGGTTTGAGCAGTTTGCCAGTGCGGAGATTCATCCTGCGGCAGTGATTGCGGAAGGTGCGAGCGTGGGGGCGCGGACTGCCGTGGGCGCGGGTACGGTGATTGAGGCGGGAGCTGTTGTGGGTGCAGGGTGCAGGATCGATGCGAACGTGACCGTGTATGGATGCGCAGTGATTGGGGATCGGGTGGTGCTGCAGGCAGGGGCGGTGATCGGGGCGATGCTCGGTGTAGCGGTGCAGCTGGCGTTGCCGCCGATGGGAGCTATGTGCGGTTTCCGCAGCAGGGGCGGGTGGTGATTGAGGATGATGTTGAGGTGGGAGCGAACACGACGATCGATCGCGGAGCTCTGGGGGAAACGCGGATTGGGGCGGGGACGAAGATTGATAACGGTGTGCACATCGCGCACAACTGCACGATTGGGAAGAACGTGGTGATTGCGGCGCAGGTGGGGATCTCGGGATCGTGTACGGTTGGAGATGGCGTAGTGATGGCTGGGCAGGTGGGGCTGGGAGACCACGTAACGATCGGACCGGGCGTGATCCTGGGCGGAGCTTGTGGAGTGTTTCCGGGCAAGACGCTGGAGGGGCCGGGCGTGATGTTTATGGGCGTGCCAGCGGAGCCGCTGCGAGAGTATTTGAAGAACGTGGCGAAAGTTCGGCGATTGAAGTAACGAGGAGCAAAGTGGCCATTGTCGTTGTCGGCGGACATACGCGGAACATCGGCAAGACGAGCGTTGTCGCCGGATTGATTGCTGCGATGCCGGAGATGCGCTGGACAGCGATCAAGATCACGCAGTTTGGGCATGGCGTCTGCTCGGCCGATGGAAAGCCGTGCGAGTGCGTGACGGCGGACCACACGATTGCCATCAGCGAAGAGCATAGCGCGACGACGGGGACGGATTCGTCGCGCTACCTGAAGGCGGGGGCGGAGAAGGCTTACTGGGTGCGGACGCGGCAGGGGCAGCTACATGAGGCGATGCCGCGGGTGCGGCAGTTGATCGCAGCGGCGGACAACGTGGTGATCGAGTCCAACAGCGTGCTGCGGTTTTTGCATCCGGATGTGTCGCTGACGGTGATGGATCCGGCGGTGGCGGACTTCAAGGCGTCGGCGATGCGGTATCTGGATCGCGCGGACGCGCTGGTGGTGTCCGGGCAGGCGGACATGGTGGACGCGTGGGATGGCGTGTCGGCGGCGATGCTGGCCAGCAAACCTCACTTTGCGGCGACTCCGCCGGTGTACTGCAGCGCGGAGCTGGCGGCGTTTGTGCGCGAGCGGCTGATGGCGCGGGCGTGGCAGGGATCGTAGATAAGCGTTAGAGAGCAGACGACCAGCGGCCTGGCAGTTTCGCCGGGCCGCTCGTTCTTCCTGGGAGAAGCTGTTTATTTGAAGCCGTTGGGGCCGGCGTTGAGGCCATTGGGAAAGAAGACTCCCTTGGCCGGGCTCACGACGGTTTTGCCGCTGATGGCGCCGCCGCCGGTGACGATGTTCAGCACCTGGGTGGTGTTTCGTGCAAAGGCAATGGCGAGCGGGATGGGGTTGGTGGTGTCGGTGGTGTCGGAGTCGACGACGCGCGCTCCCATATAGCTGGTGACGCCGGCGAGCGTGACGGGGAAGACCGCGGTGCCGAAGTCGTCCGGGTTGGGATCGAGTGTGGGCAGGGTTGCGGCGGTTCCGGTGAGGGTGACGGGTGAGGCTGCGAGCGCGAGAGCGGAGCGCAGCGCGGAGATCTGACCGGCGATGGCGCCGATGCTGGTGGAGGAGGGATCCTGCGCGAAGATCGCAGTGCGGACCAGGCCTGCGTGGTAGGCCTCGACCGCAAGGATGCCTCCGGCGGCAGAGAGATTGCCGCCGTTGGTCAGCAGCGATGCGGCTCCGTGGTAGGCCGTGACACCGACGTCTTCAAACACGTAGGCGCCGAGCAGGAAGTTGAGGTTGCTGGTGTAGGGCGAGAAGCCTGAGCCGCCGGCGACTCCTGCTGCTGTGGCGAGTGTGGGCCACGCGCCACCGGCAGCCGCGTCGAGGTTGATCGCCGGTTGCGCAACGTAGGTGGAGGAGCCGAGCGCGGTCTGGAGGAAGAGGACGTGTTTGCCTTCCTCGATGGCGGTCTCGTTGGCGTAGGCGGCGGTGGCGTAGTCGGTGCCGAAGGGGACCTTGGTGGTTCCGGAGACGGTGACCGTGCCGGCGGTTCCTACGGAGCCGGTGATGGGGATGCCGGCCGAAGGAGCACCGGCGGCGATGGCTGCGGCGTTGGGCTTGTCGATGGTGCAGCCGAAGGCAGCGAGGTAGTAGAAGTTCGCTTCGAGGTACTCGAGGTTGAGCGCGAAGTTGAGGATGTCGGCGTCGGTGTAGGTGGTGGCGGCCTGCGCGGGTTTTGCGTCGGCCAACATGAGGCCGGCGAGAGCCGCGCCGCCGAGGGAGAGCATCTTGCGGCGGCTACGGACGAGGATGTCGTCGAGGAGCTGTGTTTCTTGAGTTGCCATGGTGGTGTCTCCGTCTGCCGCTTAGGCGGTGGTGGTTGCAAAAACGCTGTTGATGCCGCTGGGGAAGAAGCCGCCGCTCTTGGCGCCCACCGTTGCCGAGCCGTACACGATGTGCAGGACCTGGTTGGTGGTACGGCCAAAGGCGATGGCGGACTTGGAGTCAGCCGCCACGATGGAGCTGATGGAGGTCGCCGACGTGGGGACGGTGAGAGGAACTTCGACCGAAGCCGAGGAGCCTGCCGCTCCACTGTTGCCGGTGTTGCTGCTTCCCGGTGCACCGGAGTTGCCAACGGTGAGCGTGGCGCGGAGAGCCCCCACCTGATTGGCGATGCCTGGGTACGGATAGGCCGACGAGGTGGGGCTGGTGGCGCCTGCCTTGACGGCGTTGGCGGTGAGCGCGGTGCGGATGTAGGCGGCGTGGTAGGCCTCGACGGCGAGAATGCCGGCGGCGTCGGAGAGATAACCCACGGAGACGCCGGCAGCGGAGATAAGCGGAGCGGCTCCGAGGTAGGCGGTGACACCGACGTCTTCAAAGATGAAGGCGCCGATGAGGAAGGCGTCGAAGGATGCGAAGGGATTGAAGGTTGCGCCAGTAATGCCCGCCGCGGTGGCCAGCGGACCGAAGAAGGAGAGATCGATGTTCGGCATGGGGACAGCCTTGGTGCCGAGCAGGAAGCGCAACGCTTTCACGTGTTGCTGCTCTTCAAAGGCGATCTCGTTGATGATCTGCTGCTGGGTTGTGGTGGTGCCGGCGACCTTGGCGGCGCTCCCCTGGGTGACGGTGCCAACGGTGGAGTAACCCGAAGCAGAGCCCGCGGTCGTGTCCGTCGCAGCCAAACCACTGCCGGTGGCGGCGTAGAGGTAGAAGGAAGCTTCGAGGTACTCGAGGTTGAGGGCGAAGTTGAGGATGTCGGTGTCGGAGTAGCTGGTGGTTCCGCCACTACTGCCGGAGTTGTTGTTGTCGTTGCCGCAGCCAGCGACGAGTGTAGCCGCGGCCACAGTGGCTGCGGTGGTTCCGGCTCCGACGAGGAAATTTCGCCTTGAGAGCGCTTTGTCGATTGTCTTGTTGATATTCACGGTACGTCTCCTGGTGCGCGGTGGTCTGTTTTGGAGCGAGCAACGCCGAACGCACGAGCGGTGATGCTCGAGCGGCGCAAGGTTTGGAGCGAGCAGGAACGTCAATCTCGCTGAAGGCGAAATTCGTTCTGCGCGTCGTTCGGTTGTTTGGGCGTGCGGTGCGCAACGCGAGGGGCCGGGATGGCCGCTGCGATGAGAGAGTCGTTGTTGCTCGAGGTCGTCAGCGAGCTGTTGCTTCTTGCTCGTTCGATGGAGTTACGACCAGATCGACGGTCTGGATTGAACGCGCGCGGCGATTCTTTGCGGTAAAAACGCGACGTTTGAAAGGTTGCCTGCGCGGCGAAGCTTCGCTAGATGCTTTGCACGGGAAGGGTCATGAGGTCATCGACGAGGGCGACTTCCTTCTGCACAAAGGGCTCGGCGTAACGCACGCCGGAGAGCAGACCGTAATGGCGCGCGGTGGAGAACATGCGCTCGCGGATGTCGGCTTCGGGAACGAAGAGGCCGGCGCCGGTGTTCTGGTCGCCGTACTGCGAGCGATAGGCGAAGAGCGCCTGCTGGCGGGTCTCGATGTGCGCGGTGATGTCGACGACAAAGGTGGGGCGAACGTCGGCGTAGAGCGAGGCGTAGAGGATCTTGTAGGGGCGGTGCGGCTTGCCGTGGACAGGGTCCAGGTCGAGTTTTGAGAGGCCACTGGCGAAGCAGGCTTCGTAGCCAAGTGTGGCGGTGGTGTAGTGGTCGGGGTGGCGGCCCTGCCAGTAGGGAAGGATCACGACGCGGGGACGCAGGCGGCGGAGGACGGCGGCGATCTTGAGACGGTTGGCGAGGGTGTTCTCGACGTTGCCGTCGGGGAGGTCGAGGGCTTCGCGATGCGAGACGCCCAGGATGCGAGCGGCGGCTTCGGCTTCGGCGGCGCGTTCAGCAGCGGAGCCGCGAGTGCCGGCTTCGCCGCGGGTGAGATCGAGGATAGCGGTGCGCCAGCCGAGAGACTGCTGGACGAGCAGGGTGCCGCCGCAGGTCTGCTCAACGTCGTCGCGATGGGCGGCGATGGCTAGAACGTCAACATGGCTGACTGCGACGGGATCCTGCAATGCGGGAGTGTCGTCGAAGTCAGCCATGAGGCGTTGTATTAGTTGACGCTGTTGGTGGTGGCGTCCATGTAGGCGACGTCGAGGACCGTGCCCTGCACCGTGACGTTGGAGTTGTCGATCTCGGTGCCGGCGGCTGGTGTCTGGCCGAGGGCGGGATCGAACGCGGTGTTGATGGTGCCGCCGGTGTAGAAGGCGTGGATCTGTCCGCCGTACGCGGTGTAGACCTTATGGTCGTTCTCGATCCAGCAAATGCCGGTGAGGGAGCCGTAGTAGTACAGGTTCTGGTTGGTGTTCGGGTAACTGACCTGTACCGACTTGGTGCCGCTGACGCTGGACTGCACGACTGCCGGAATGATGGTGGCAGTGGGTGTTGCACCGAGCTTCACCATGGTGAGGCAGTTGTAGTTGCCGGCCTGGTCGGTGAAGCCCTGCGAGGCGAGCTCGGAGGCGGCCTTGGCGGCGCGGACACCGTTGGCGCACTGTGTGGAACCGACCCAGAGTGTGCTGTCGTCGGCGAAGAGCATGCGAGTGTGCGTGCCGTCGGAGATGGCGAGGGGCGACGAGGCTACGTAGGTGTTGAGGTTGATGCTGGTTAGATTGCCGCCGAGCAGGCCACCCGTCTGGATGCTCTGACCGGAGAGGTAGAGCGTCGTGCCGTCGGAAACCGCAGTCGTCACGCCACCGGGGATGGCTATGGGGTTGGCGACACCGATGGGGCTGAGCGGCGTGGCGGCGCTGAGCGGGTTGACCGTGGGGACGTTGTTGATGTCCAGAGCGCCGGTCTGCAGGAAGGTGACGCCGGCCCGGGTGCCACCGCACTCCGGCCCGCAGTTCATGATGTATACGGTGTTGCCGTCGAGCGAGAAGTAGGCGTCGATTGGGTGATCGTATGCGGCGCCGGGGGTTCCTGCGCTGTTGGTGTTGCCGACGGGAACGACACAGAACAGAGGCAGCAGCAGCGGCTGGCAGTCAATGGCTCCGGGCGGCGGAACGGGGTTGTTGGAGGACGGGAGTTTGACCACGCGGTAGAGCGTGTTCGAGTTGCGCAGCATGGCGAGGATAATGTTCGCACCGCGATTGATGACGACCTTGTTCACGTTGGGCAGGCTGAGCGCGTAGGATCCGCCGTACGCCGTGACGGCGACCTGGCCTGAAGCCTCAGAGGCCCCGGCGAAGACGCTGCCGTCGGGAGCTGCTGCGACCGAGGGAGGATTGGCGCCGACGGACTCGACCGCTCCGCTGCCGGCTTCGGTGGAGTAGTTGACGGCGTCGAGCGAGCCGTCTGTGTAAGAAAGGATGTAGCCGCGCTGCTGCTCAGGGAAGTTGAAGATCTGAACCGGCTGGGAGGCGGAGAATCCGGATACGAAGAAGGATGGCGTCGTGTTCTGGATGTTGCCGCGCAGGTTGCGCAGGCCGTCCAGGATCTCCAGACCACCGGAGGTGCCGTTGGCGGTATAAGACGCGAGAACCCGCTGGAGCAGACCGCTCGGCGGCACAGGCCGGCCGGCGTAGCCATATTGCGGGTAGTAGTAAATCTTATGAGCGCAGGACGTAAGCACCAGCGTACCGGCTGCCAGAACCAGTGCCGAGAGGAGCTGGGCAGAGAACCTTCTATTCTTCAACGTAAACGACTCCAGGCTAACGCGCCACCGCGCAGGAAGCTGCAATTTCCTTGCCCAAGTATAGCAGGCGGGGGGCGGAAAGCGGCTCCGGCGGGAGCTTGCGGCGATATAGGATGAGACTCGTGCGGACGGCCGCGGTTAGGTTGTGCTGGACTGGATGTAGTCGGCGTGGAAGGAGTGGATGGGATGGCGAGCTTTGAGGATCAGCTGTCGGAGTTGGAGAAGGTGGTGGAGCAGCTGGAGCGTGGGGAACTTCCGTTGGAGGATAGTGTCCGGCTATTCGAGCGGGGCGTGAAGCTGTCGAATGCGTGCAAGTCCCAGTTGCAGAAGGCGGAGAGCCGGATCCAGGTGCTGCTGGAGCCGACGGAGACAGGGGCGGTGAGGGTGCAGGAGCTGGCGGTCGAGGTGGATGCGGACGAGGATGAGGATGATATTGAAGGTTTGGATGGGGAAGAGTAGGATTTTGGCCATGGGCAGCGAAATCGAAGTAGAGTCGTTCGACATCCAGAAGTTCGCGGAGAGCCTGGTTAAGGCTGGCCGCGAAGGCGTTATGTGGGAGCGTCGCAAGCTGGAGTGGATTCGCGAGGAAAAAGCGAAGGAAGCGAACGAAAAAAGCGAAGCTGCTTGAACCGTCCCGTTCTTACGATCATTGCCGGGTCTAACGGTTGCGGAAAAAGCACGCTGACCAGTTCGGCGCGCGACAAGTTCCAACAAGATCCAATTCTTGACCCGGACGCGATTGCCAAGTCATTGCAAGACACCGGGGGGCCGTCTCATTCGGATATTGAAGCGGGTAAGCAAGTGCTTCATCGCGCGGAGATTTTGATTGCTGCGCGCCAGAGCTTCACGGTTGAAACCACGCTTTCCGGCAGTACTTACCTGAGGATGGCGGCGCGAGCCAAGGATGCCGGGTTTTCTGTGATGGTGGTTTTCGTTGGCACATGCTCTGTCGAGATCAATATCGAGCGAGTGAAAGCCAGAGTCGAAAAGGGTGGACACAACGTTCCGGAAGAGGATCAGCGGAGGAGATTTCCGCGAACGCTGGCGAACATGGCGAAGCTGCTTCCCGTGGCGGATTTGGCGGTACTTCTGGATAACTCGCGGCCCAGTGGGTACGTACTGGTGGCTTTCGGACATTCCGATTTCATGCATTGGGTCGAGCCTGTGCCGGAGTGGGCGGCGGGGCTTCGGGTGGGTTAGCTGTTGCGGGTGGTGACGAAGCCGGGGACCCAGAGGAGGGCTCGTTTGTAGTCGGATTCGGGGAGCTCGGAGATGGATTGGCGGGCGGCTTCGGCGTAGGCGCAGGCGGTGTCCATGGCGTAGGCGAGGGAGCCGTGGCGGTGGAGGATTTCGAGGATGTCGCCGTGAGCTACGCGAGTGAAGCTGCGGTCAGCGAGGACGGTGCGGATGGCTTCGCGGTCGGCGCCGGTGCCGCGTTCGAGGGCGTGGATGACAGCGAGGGTGGCTTTGCCTTCGCGGAGGTCGGAGGCAGCGGGCTTGCCAAGGATGACGTCGTTGGCGGTGAGGTCGAGCATGTCGTCGACGATCTGGAAGGCGAGGCCGAGGTTGCGGCCGTACTCGCCGAGATATTGCTCTTCGGCGGATTCGATTTCAGAGGCGTTGGAGTTGCCGAGCACCGCGCCGAGCTGCATGGAGACTTTGAAGAGGCAGGCGGTCTTGCGGTAGATGAGGTCGAAGTACTCTTCCTCGTTGATGAGGTGGCCGAGCTTTTCCATCTGCAGCAGCTCGCCTTCGACCATCTGCTGGGTGAGCGAGATGAGCAGGTCGAGGATGCGGAAGTTGCGCTCGCCGAGTGCGGTCTGGAAGGCCTGCATATAAAGCCAGTCGCCAGCGAGGACGCATTTTGAGTTGCCCCAGGTGGTGTTGGAGGAGGGGCGGCCGCGGCGGGTGCTGGCTTCGTCGATGATGTCGTCGTGGACGAGGGTGGCGGTGTGGAGCATTTCGACGACGGCGCCGAGGCGGATGCGGGCTTCTGATTTACAGCCTAAGGATTTTGCTCCGAGCAAGAGCAG
>JAZKBC010000273.1:18353-19461 GCA_040388825.1 Acidobacteriota bacterium
GTTTGCCGCCGCCGGAGATGAGGTAGTTGGCGATGTCGGTGACGACGGCGACGGGAGAGTCGGATTGGCGGGCGAACTCGCACTCGATCAGAGCGAGGTCGTCGCGAAGGAGGTCGAAGACCTCCGCAGCCGTCGCGATGGAGATAGAACTCACGGTTGCTAATTAGAGTAGCAGGTGGCGCGGCCAGGGAGGTGACCGCGCTCACACTGCCGCGTTGCGGAGTGGTTGTTAGCGATAGTTGGTGAACTGGAGCTCGACGCCGAAGTCCTTGGCGCGGAGCATGCCCATGATTTCCTGGAGGGTGTCGCGGTCCTTGCTGGTGATGCGGACGGTGTCGCCGAGAATGCTGGCGGTGGCCTTCTTCTTGGACTCCTTGACGAGGGCGGCGACCTTTTTGGCGGGTTCGCCGGTGAGGCCCTGCTTGAGCTTGATCTTCTGGCGGACGGAGGAGTTGGAGGCGGGCTCGATCTTTTCGAACTCGAGGTTCTTGAGCGAGACGCCGCGCTTGACGAGCTTCTGCGAAAGGATGTCGATGACGGCCTTGATGGTGTACTCGTCCTGGCTGGCGAGCTGGAGGGTTTCGGTGCCTTCGAGGGCGATGGTGGATTTGGAGTTCTTGAGGTCGAAGCGGGCGTTGACTTCCTTGGTGGCCTGGTCGAGGGCGTTCTTGACTTCCTGAAGGTCTACTTTGCTGACGACGTCGAAACTTTGATCTGCTGCCATGGTGGTGGGTTCCTTCTGAAGTTTCAGATGCTTGCGTGGTGCTGGTCGCTGTTTATTTTGCCACGGTGCACCGGGTTACGGTTGGGTGGAGGGAAAGAGGCGGCGGAAGTTGGCGGTGGTTTGGTCCGCGATGAGGTCTGGGGTGGTGTGGCGGAGGTTGGCGAGGAAGGCGGCGGTGAGGGAGGTATGGGCGGGTTCGTTTTGCTGGCCGCGGAGGGGGATGGGGGCGAGGAAAGGGGCGTCGGTTTCTACGAGGATGCGGTCGGCGGGGGCGGCGGAGGCGGCGGCCTGGATGGTGGTGGATTTGGGGTAGGTGAGGTTGCCGGCGAAGGAGAGGTAGAAGCCGAGGGAGAGGGCGCGTTGGGCGTCGGCTTCGGTGCCGGA
>JAZKBC010000274.1:0-3290 GCA_040388825.1 Acidobacteriota bacterium
GGACCTCTGTATTCCGCCCGCAGCAGTACAATCGCCCGCATCGGGAACAGCCGCCCAACCCACCTTCTTTGACGGCATCGGCACCTCGATCCTCAGCCTGCAGCAGTACCGCACCTTCCCCACCGACATCGTTCCCAAACTCGCCGGCGACATTGACTCCGCCGCCAGCAACTTCAATCCAACCCACCCCGAAGCCATCGCCCCCACACTCGCCGACGGCCTCAAAATCGTCGACCAGCTCATCCACTTCACTGAGACATCCAGCGCATCCACCCTCGAAAAGTACAACGCCCTCCACGAGCTCCGCATCAAGCAAACCCAGCTCAACCAGGCCCTCACCCTCGCCCTCGGCCTTTCCCTCAAAGCCACCGCAGCTTCCGCCGATCTCCCCGCGCAGACCCCCTCCTCCGTCACCACCACGCTCAGCCAAACCTCAGCCGAACCCATCACCTACGTCCGCGCCTGGAGCAGCAGCAGCACCCTCCGCGGAGTAGGCGACGGCGCGAGCTCCCATGGCGGGCCCGTCTGGAAGGTCAGCCGCGACAAACCCCTCACCCGCGAGTGCGGCCTTTCCGCCGAAGAATCCGCCGTGACCCGCCCCTACTTCACCCGCACCAACATCGAAGTCCCCGTCTACACTCTGCTCACGTCGGACCTCCGCAACGCGCCCGCCGCACCTGCGGCACTCTCCTGCTGGGCCATGGTCAACTTCATGGGCGTCGACATCACCATCGGCGCAACGGCCTTGCACGATGGCCAGCCAGTCCGTTTCGTTCCCCCCATCAACCTCAGCACCTCCAGCCCCACGCAGTTACTGCTCCCCGGACAAAAATCCGTAACCATCGCCGTCCACGGCGCCGACCCCTCAATCACCGCCAACACACTCACCCCAGACTTCGAAGTCTCCCTCAAAACGCCACCCAACTGGATCGTCAAGCCCGACATCCTCCCCTCAGGCCACGTCTATCGGCTCACTCCGCCCTCGCTCGCCACCCAGCCCGCAACGGTGCAGGCAATCGCCACCTCCACATCCACCCACCACGAATACACCGAAGGCTACCGCTCCATCGGCTACGGCGGTCTCCCCCGCACGAACATCTACACCCCCGCCTCCACCCGCATCGTTCCCCTCAACCTCACTGTGCCTGAATCCCTCGGCATCGCCTACCTCCCCGGCACCGGCGACGACATCCCCTCCGCTCTCACCGCCCTCGGCTACAACCCCACCATCCTCAAGGTCTCCGACCTAACCCCCGACACCCTCGACAAGTTCGACACCGTCATCCTCGGCGTCCGCACCTACAACGCCCACCCCGACCTCCACGGCATCCCCACCCAGGCTCTCCTCGACTACGCCCGCAACGGCGGCAACGTCCTCGTCCAGTTCCAGACCGACGAGTTCACCGCAGACGACGCTCCCTTCCCGCTCTCGCTCGGCCGCTCCGCTGAAAAAGTCGTCGACGAAACCGATCCCGTAAAACTCCTCGAGTCCGCCTCACCTCTTCTCACCACGCCAAACCGCATCACCCCTACCGACTTCGACAACTGGTTCGAAGAACGCGGCCACGGCTTCCTCTCCACCTGGGACACCCACTACACCGCCCTCCTCGAAGTTCACGACCCCGGCTCCCCCGAAGAAGGCGTCCAGCCTGAACTCCCCCAGCGCGGCGGCCTCATCACCACCCACCTTGGCAAAGGCCGCTGGACCTACTGCGCCTTCGCCCTCTACCGCCAGCTCCCCGAAGCCAACCCCGGCGCCTTCCGCCTCTTCATCAACCTCATCACCCCTCCTGCCAGGCGCTGAGCCCGCGGCGTCGGGCCGTCGTCTGTGCGCTCACGCACATATTTATCGCTTCAAGAGGAATAGGCTGAACCCAACGATTTGAGGATAGCCAGCCACTTCATTCTTCTGGAGTGGACAGCAATCACAGCCTGGCTACCCTGCACCGCGGAGCATCAGGTATTCCTTATGATCATTGAAGTTGGGCCGGCGCCTAAGCGCCCGTATCAAGCAGAACCAGTGCCGGAGGTTTCGGCGAGCTCCATCTACGCAGCGTGGGATTCGAGCAGCGGACGAAGTTGGCACGCGGACATGCACAATATCGGCTCGCGACTGCTGGCGGATAAGAGCGCGCCGCCGCCGAGTCCCCCTTCTCCGCCTCTTCCGCTGAACCTGAAAAACCGTCTCCTTGGAGCCTGCGCAGTTCTTATGGGCAAGGCCTACACGCGGCCAACATAACGCACCGGCCTATTCAGAAAATCCGCCTCCGTCGACGCTCCGCTGTTCGAGCGAAGCCAGCGGCATACGGTCGCAATGCTGCGTGAGTTGATACAGCCGAACCGGATTGCACCGGTGCGCTACTTCCCTGAACGACAACTCCCGCTCGTGCTCCACCGAGGCGACTGTCATGAAGCAATCTGAACAAATGGATTCGTAAAATCCTTCGAGTGTAAAACGGTGCGTAAACGTAACTTTCGTTGTGCTGACGATGG
This sequence comes from Acidobacteriota bacterium, assembly GCA_040388825.1. Classification (GTDB taxonomy): domain Bacteria; phylum Acidobacteriota; class Terriglobia; order Terriglobales; family Acidobacteriaceae; genus Granulicella. The sequence continues at coordinate 2,494 of JAZKBC010000274.1, forward strand.
CACACCTCCCTTATTGCTCGACGACTAAGGAAATACCAACGCCAAGGTACGTCCAGGCCTGCGACGAAGTCTGTTCAAAATTGAACAACGCGATCGAAATGAACCCCGGAGAACGCCACACAAGCAAAACGGCCTCTCCCGCAGGAGAGGCCGTTTCAACAGCAATCAGCTCTTAGTGAGCCTTGTGATGAACCGGTGCAGCGTGATGCACCGGAGCAGGCTTCGCCTTCTTCGGCAGCACCAGCGCGCCATCGGTCATCGTGATCATCAGCGGCTTCTGCGTGTACGAGCTGTACGTTCCTTCGAGCGTAATCTTCGCGCCCACAGCAGGAACGTCCGCGTCCTTGATCGGCTCCTTCATGGTGAAGGTGAAGTCCGCGGTCTTGCCCTGCACCGCGTCATCCGAAACCGAAACCGTCAGCGTGCTCGGCGTAGCCGAAACAACGATCGCTCCAGGAATCTCGACACTCTTGCCCTTGACTGTGTCGAACACCTTATCAGCGTCCGCCTGCTTGCCGTTCTGGATCACATACTCCTTGTCGCTCAACGCCAGCGTCGCCAGGTCAGAGGTCGTGGCAATCAGGTTCGCCACAATGTCCTCAGGCTTCGGTGCCGGTGTCACAGCCAGGCAGCCCGGAGTCGCCGGCGGTGCCACACCACCCGGAGGCGCCAGCGGACAGATCGGAGGAGTATCCAGCGTCCCCGACTGCGCCGCAGCCTGCATCTTCTCGTAGCCTTCCTTGTTGCCGTGATAGCGCGTGTAGCAGAACGTTGCCAGCGGCTGAATCTGCGCCGCG
>JAZKBC010000274.1:3300-5687 GCA_040388825.1 Acidobacteriota bacterium
CCGCGAACTGCCCCGCAAATGCCGCTGCACGCGTCGCATACCATGCGCAGTTCAGGTAATCAGGAGGCGTCTGCTTGTAGTAGTCATTCGCCAGCACGTACATGTCCTGCAGCACAGGCCCGGGAGCCTTGGTCTGATCGCCGTTGGCGTCGACTTCAGCCTTGAGCACCTTCACCGCGCCTTCGTAGTCCTTCTTGGCAGCGTCGTCGGCGGCAATCGCGCTGTTAAAGGTCTGGTCAGCCGCAGCCTTCTGCGCAGCGGTCGCGCCCGCCGGCTTGGGAGCCGCCAGGCCGGTCTGCGCGTAAACCACAACCTTATCCAGCGCAGCCTGCTTGGCCACCGGATCAGCAATCTGTTCCGCTTCCGCGCGGCGCAGGAAAACCTCATACACCAGCGCCTGCAAATTGTTCGGGTTGATCTGCAGCAAACGATCGGCAACGTCGCGTGTCTGATCGTTATTGTTCATCGAGCCGTACAGAGCCAGAAGCGTGTTCAGCACGTCTTCCTTCACAGCAGACTTCGGATACGCCTTCAGATACGCCTCAAACGCCTGCGCCTTGAGCGCCGGGGTCGTCTGCGTATTCGCGTTGTTGTACGCCGCATACTCATCCGGAGACATCTGCACGTCGCCGCTTTTGGCTGCCGCCGCCGGTTGCTGCGCATAGGTGGGTAACGCGAAAGACGCCGCAGTGGCCATCGCCATCAGTGACGCAAGTACGACCTTCTTCATAGGGGGAGCTCCTCAGGAGGTATCAGTCTGTATTCTGTCAGATTTACGCACCGTGTGCGGCCCAACTCACCCCTTCCACCAGCACTTAGGACAAGGGGTGTGCTGAATTATAAGAACGACTTTCCTTCCATGCAACTTCTACACTTCATTCGACCTCGCAACCGGCGTTTCGTCACCATCAGCCAAACCGCTCGTGGTACCGGACGCCTTATCCACAACATATCGTTGTCCCCCGTTGATTCCAAGGGTTCCCCCGCTTACGATTCGAGCTAGCCGCTGGTGGTTTCCTGCGTCGCATATTTGTTGAGGTCCCGCTCCTTGCTCAAGCTCAAAAAAGTTCAGATTCTCGGGTTCAAGTCCTTCTGCGACCGCACTGAGGTCCAGCTCAGCGGCACCGGTATCGCTGCGGTCGTCGGCCCCAACGGCTGCGGCAAGTCCAACATTTCTGATGCCATAACCTGGGTTCTCGGCGAGCAATCCGCCAAATCTCTGCGCGGCATCAAGATGGAAGACGTCATCTTCGCCGGCACCCGCGACCGCAAACCCACCGGAATGGCCGAGGTGTCCCTCACTCTCGTCGACCCCGAAGTCTACGACGGCAACACCCTCGCTGAAGGCGAATCCGAAGCCGAGACCTTCGGCGACAGCCAGAACACCCCCACCCCCATCGACGTCGCCGGCGACTGGGACGAGTCCGCCCTCCGCGCCGAAGCCGCCGAAGAAACCGAAGAAGCCGTTGCCGACGCCCAGCCCGGCACCGTCTACGAAGTCGAAGGCAAAGCCCCCAAGGCCGCTGCCGAAGACGCCGCCCCCGCCGACAACTCCGGAGACTCCACCCCGGCCAACAACGTCGTCCTCAAGATCCGCCGCCGCAAATTCGGCCGCACCCCCGTCCGCGCCGGCGAAATCACCGTCACCCGCCGCCTCTTCCGCTCCGGCGAGTCCGAGTACCTGCTCAACGGAAAAATCTGCCGCCTCCGCGACATCCAGGACATCTTCATGGGCACCGGCCTCGGCGGCGAAAGCTACGCCATGATCGGCCAGGAGCGCATCGGCCAACTGCTCTCCTCCAAGCCCCTCGATCGCCGCGCCATCATCGAAGAAGCCGCCGGCATCACCCGCTTCAAGACCAAGAAGCGCCTCGCCGAGCTCCGCCTCGAGTCCGCCAAACAAAACCTCTCCCGCGTCAACGACATCTTCGAAGAAGTCACCCGCCAGATGGGAGTCCTCAAGCGCCAGGCCGCCAAGGCTGAGCGTTACGGCTCCCTGCGCGATGAGCTCCGCAGCAAGCTCCGCGTCGTCCTCGCCAGCCGCCTCACGCAGATGGACGCCGAGCAGTCCGCCACCGCGACCGAGATCACCCGCCTCGCCGGCCTCATCGACACCCAGGCCGCCGAGCTTGAAACCATGGACGCCGAGCACTCCACCGGCGTCGCCAAGGGCTACGAGCTCGATGGCCAGATTCGCGAAGCCGGCTCTCGCTCCAACTCCTCCGCCGTTGAGTTGGAGCGCATCGCCGCTCGCACCGCCTCCAACGCCGACCGCGTCGCCGAACTCACCCAGCGCATCACCTCTGGCAACGAAGATCTCGGCCACGCCCGCGGTCAGCTCGAAACTCTCTCAGGCGAGCTCGAACAGCACCGCAGCTTCCTCGAGA
>JAZKBC010000275.1:0-2624 GCA_040388825.1 Acidobacteriota bacterium
CAACTGAAACAGGTTTCGGAACAGTGGGTGTCAAGGACGGTAAACCATTTGTAGAAGTAGTCTCGGGTGAAATACCGTACCGACAGATTAAGTACACGAGTGCGTGACCACGGTGCATCTGGAGTGACAAGCGAGCGAATCGACGAGCCTTTGTATATCCATCAAGCGGTGTGGGTGCTCTTACGCTGCTCCGCGGCTCTATCGAAAAGCACACAAGAGATGCTCGCAAAAGCCGGTTTAATTCGAAATGAGCAGCAAAAGGTCCATTGATGGATCAGCCAAAAATCTCGGCATCATCGTCCTCGACGCTGTTGCTGTTGCTTGCGCGAAACCAAGAAGCGCTCACTCAGCATGCGCGGTGTCATCATCGGTCTCGTCGCCGTGAACCGGTCCGATGAGGTAGGACGCGACGGCGTGCACGACCATAAAGACAGAATCGGAGCGAACACGGAATGAGCAAGCCTGCAAACCATCGCTTACAACTGACCCTCCTGCTGCCCTTTGCAGCAACGTTCGCACTCTCCGCGTCGGCGCAGTACTTTCGCTATCAACCGAAAGGTCAGCAGATTCCGCCGCCTGCGTGCCTAACTGTGGACGATCCGCTGGATGACACGCTGTGCACCCCGGACACGCATGAAGAGTGGCTGAAGGCTGTCACCAACTGGCGCACGGAGCGCCGCATCCGCGTCGGCTACAACGGCGACCGCTACGCCATGCCTGCGCTCGAATGGACGCAGTCCAGCTTCATTCAGCCGCAGATGATGGTGCACGATCGCTACTTCTACGATTCTGTCGCCGGCAAGTACACCGTCGATCGCTACCTCGACGATCTTGAGAAACGCTACGGCGGCATTGATGCGGTGCTCATCTGGGCGACCTATCCGAACATGGGCATCGACAATCGCAACCAGCAGGACATGGTGCGCTCCATGCCCGGCGGGGTTGAAGGCGTCAAGCAGATGGTCGCCGACTTTCACCGCCGCGGCGTGCGCGTGCTGTTCCCCATCATGATGTGGGATCAGGGCACACGCGATCCATCTACAGATTGGCCCGACGCCACCGCACAGCTGATGAAGGAGATCGGCGCCGATGGTATCAACGGCGACACGCAGGACGGCGTTCCGCTCGCCTTCTCGCTCGCTGCCGACAAGGTCGGTCATCCCCTCGCATTCGAGCCGGAGGACGGTCCTTCCGACGAAGCCCTCGCCTGGAACGTCATGACCTGGGGCCAGTACAAGTTTCAGTTCGCCCCCACGCTCGATAAGTATCGCTGGCTGGAGACGCGCCATCAGGTCAACATCCAGGGCCGCTGGAATCGCGACAAGACCGACGATCTGCAATACGCCTTCTTCAACGGCGAAGGTTGGGAGAGCTGGGAGAACGTCTGGGGCATCTGGAACGGCGTCACGCCGCGCGATGGGGAAGCCACGCGCCGCATGGCCACCATGGAGCGCGGCGTCGCTCCTTTCCTCGTCAGCCCTGACTGGGAACCGCTCTATCCCACGCAGATGTATGGCATCTTCGCCAGCCGCTGGCCGCTTGCCGATCGCACCGTGTGGACCATCATCAATCGCAACGAATACGACTCGGACGGCCGCCAGATGACCGTGCCGTACAAAGCAGGCATGCGCTACTTCGACATCTACCACGGTGTCGAGCTTAAGCCGGAGCAGCAGGGCGACTCCGCCATCCTGTCCTTTTCCATCGAGGCTCACGGCTTCGGCATGATCCTGGCAACGCCCGGCGAGCCCGATGCGGCCATGCAGAAGTTAATGTCTCGCATGAAGACGATGACCGCCGAGCCCCTCTCCAGCTTCTCGCATGAGTGGAAGATGCTGCCGCAGCAGCAGGTCGAGATTCCTCTCACTCCGCCCGCATCATCAGCGCCCAAAAACATGGTCCGCATTCCCGGTGGCAGCTATGTCTTTCGCGTGCGCGGAATCGAAGTAGAAGGCTCCGACGATGTTGGTGTCGATGTCCAGTATCCGTGGGAGAACAGTCCGCGCCGCTTCCATGAGCACCGCATGGAACTGAAGCCCTACTACATCGACAAATATCCGGTGACCAATGCGGAGTTCAAATCATTTCTCGACGCCACGCACTATCGCCCGCAGAACGATCTGAACTTCCTGAAAGACTGGAAGAACGGCGCGATCCCCGCAGGCTGGGAGAACAAGCCGGTCACCTGGGTCTCCATCGAGGACGCGCGCGCCTACGCTAAGTGGGCCGGCAAGCGCCTGCCGCACGAATGGGAATGGCAGTTCGCCGCGCAGGGCAACGACGATCGCATCTATCCCTGGGGCAACACATGGGATGCAAAGGCTGTGCCTGAGCCCGATCAAGGTCGCACCATGCGCGGCCCGGACAACATCGACGCGCATCCAACCGGAGCCAGTCCCTACGGCGTAATGGATATGGTCGGCAACGTCTGGCAGTGGACCGACGAGTATGTGGATGATCACACCCGCGGCGGCATTCTGCGCGGCGGCAGTGACTATCAGCCGCAGGGATCCATCTGGTACTTCCCGCAGGCCTACCGCAACGATACCCACGGAAAGCTACTCATGATGGCCCCCAGCTACGACCGCTCCGCAGCCTTGGGATTCCGCTGCGTCACCGATGCC
>JAZKBC010000276.1:0-997 GCA_040388825.1 Acidobacteriota bacterium
CGCCGCGGCATCGACGGGAGTTTGGGGTTTCAGCTTGATGTGGCGGGCGAGCCTGCCCTTGCCCTGGAGTAGATGCTCGGGGTCAGGGAGATGTGCGCCCTGGAAGAAGCCGACGTTGGTATGCGAGGCGAAGATGTTGACGTAGGCGAAGGGGAAGTCGCCGAAGCAGGCGGTGGGGCAGCCGTCGTGGTAGAGCTCGCGGAACTCGGTGCCGCACTCGCGCATGACGCCGAACCAGTGGCGAGCGACGGTGGCGAGTTCGCCGCGGTGCTGGAGGAGCCAGGCGTCGATGTTGGGGTCGCGGGGGAGGGTGTTGTTGAGGCGGAAGAGCTGGGTTTCCATCGTTAGCTCCATGCTAACTGTGTCGGGTTGGTTTGGCGGTGGGTGGATGGGTTCGGATAGTATTTCGGCGAGAGTGGAGGTGTGACTTGAGTCTGGTTCTGGTTGCGGCTTTGGCGTTGGGAGTACGGGCGCAGGTGCAGATGGCGACCGTGACGGACAGGGGCAGGGGGCGGTATCTGTATCGCGCCTGCCAGGCGCTGGATCGGGTGAGCGCGTTGCCGGCGGGAGAGAAGCCGGGTGCGGAGGATGCGGCGTGGGCGCATGAGTGCTCGGGGTACATTGACGGGTGGATCGATGCGCTGGCGGATGGCAGTGGAGCGATGGAGCAGCGCGGGGTGTGTCCGCATGAGTGGACGGTGCCGGAGGTGGGGCACCTCTATGTGCTGTATGTGGAGAAGCACAAGGAGATGATGAATATGGAGTCGGGGGAGGTGTTGAAGGGGGCGCTGAAGGAGAGGTTTCCTTGTAAGAAGAAGTAGGCGGATTCCGAGGAGAGAGTTAGGCGTCAGTCTTCGGTGGATTCGCCGGGGGTTGCGGGGTTGGCTTCGTCGATCTGGATGAGGTTGGGGGGCTCGGGTTTCGCGGTGGTGCCGTCGTTGACTTCGGCTTTGGCGAAGGCGTGGGGGGCGGAGGTGGGGGCGGCGAGGCCGGCGTT
>JAZKBC010000276.1:1007-5246 GCA_040388825.1 Acidobacteriota bacterium
ATGTCGGCCGCCATCAGCACCGGGTAGTCGTAGAGGCCGGCGTTGATGTTGTCGCTGGCGGCGGACATGGTTTTGCCGCCGAGGGCGCCGGTGACGGCGGTGTCCATCATGATCTCGGCGAAGCGGCGGGTGGCTTTGTCGAGGCGTTCGATGGCGTTGCGAATGATCTTGTAGTCGGTGCCGGTGAGCGAGGCTTTGAGCTCGAGCTGGGCGGCGCGGATGGACTCGTGCTCCTGGCTGGTGAGCTGTTGCCAGGCAGAGGAGGACTCGCCCTTGGCGACGGCTTCGAGGATGGTGTTGGCTTCGTTCCGGGCTTCGATCAGCTGGCGGGCGGTGATGTCGGATTCGGCGTGGTCGAAGGAGTCGAGGATCATGGTTTCGACCTGCTCGTCGGTGAGGCCGTAGGTGGGTTTGACTTCGACCTGCGCTTCTTTGCCGCTGCGCGTTTCCTTGGCGGAGACGTGGAGGATGCCGTTGGCGTCGATGAGGAACTTGACTTCGATGCGGGGGAGGCCGGCGGTCATGGGCGGGATGCCCTTGAGGTCGAAGCGGGCGAGCGAGCGGCAGTCTTTGGCGAGCTCGCGCTCGCCCTGGAGGACGTGGATGGCGACGTTGGTCTGGCCGTCGACGCCGGTGGTGAAGTGCTCGGTGGCGGAGGCGGGGATGGTGGAGTTGCGCTGGATGATCTTTGCTACTACGCCGCCGAGGGCTTCGATGCCGAGGGACAGCGGTGTGACATCGAGGAGGAGGAGGTCGTTGGTGGCGGTGTTGTCGGTGCCGGAGAGGATTTGGGCCTGGACGGCGGCGCCGAGGGCGACGACTTCATCCGGGTTGAGCTCGGTGTGGAGTTTTTTGTTGCGGGCGTCGAGGTTGAAGAGGTTGGTAACGAGGGTGCGGACAGCGGGGATGCGGGTGCTGCCGCCGACCATGACGACTTCGTCGATCTGCTCAGGGGTGAGGTTAGCGTCTTTGAGGGCCTGCTTGACGGGGGCGGCGGTGCGCTCGATGACGGCGGCGATGAGTTGTTCGAACTGGGTGCGGGTGATTTCGCGCGCGTAGAGTTGTGCTGGTTCGACCCCACCCTTCGCAGAAGACGCGAAGGATGGGCCACCCGACTCGGTGCCGGGTAGTTGAAGGGTGAGGCGAGCCGAGTCGGCGGAGCTGAGGGCGATCTTGGCTTCGATGACGGCTTTGCGGAGTTGCTGGATGACTTCGGGGTTTTGCGTGACGTCGATGTTGAGGTCGCCGCGGATGTCGTCGAGAGCGACGGCGGGGAGGAGGTTGTCGATGTCATCGCCGCCGAGATGGGTGTCGCCACCGGTGGCGATGACTTCGAAGATGCCTTCGTGGAGCTTGAGGATGGAGATGTCGAAGGTGCCGCCGCCGAAGTCGTAGACGGCGATGATGCCGTCCTTTTGTTTATCGAGGCCGTAGGCTAGCGCGGCGGCGGTGGGCTCGTTGACGAGGCGGAGGACGTCGAGGCCGGCTATTCTTCCGGCGTCTTTCGTCGCTTGACGTTGCGCGTCGTTGAAATAGGCCGGGACGGTAATGACGGCTTTGGTGACTGGGGCGCCGAAGAAGCGCTCCGCATTATGTTTCAACTGCAGGAGGATGTAGGCGGAGACTTCGGGCGGGGTGAGGGTGAGGCCGCCGACGTTGAGCTTGAGGACTTGATTGGCTTCCAGACCCTCGGCCAGTTTGAAGGGGAAGAGTTTGAGCTCGGGCTCGACGTCGGTGAGGTCGCGGCCCATGAGGCGCTTGACGGAGTAGACGGCGTTGGCGGCGTTGGAGAGCAGGACGTTGCGGGCGGCGTTTCCGACGGAGAAGCCGTTGAGGGTGTCCTGATCGAAGGCGACGACGGAGGGCACGATGGGCGAGCCGTCTTCGCCGGGGATGACGACGGGAGTGTCGCCGTCCATGAAGGCGATGAGGGAGTTGGTGGTACCTAGATCGATGCCGACGACGCGTTGCTGGTCTGCCAAGTGCTTCCTCTTCCGGGCGCGGGATTGCTGGGAATGCGCCAACCTCTATTGTCCTATACGTGGGATGCGGAGGAGCGGTTGGGGATGCGGGGATTTGGGGTGCGGCAGAGATCTAGGGTGCTGAAGTGTGGCGGATACGGGTGCTTCCGCCAACCAACCACAGGACCATGGCGATGATGATGAAAATCGGCCAGTTCGCGAATGTGGTGCGCAGGAAGCGCGCGTGCGCGGCCTCGGTTTGGGCCAGGCCGTCGCCGGAGAGCACAAAGCCGCCGGAAGCGAGGGGGCGGCCGACGAGAGCGATGCGAACTCCGGGCTGGGGCTGCCAGGTGACGCGGAATTCTCCGCGCTGGCGGATGGTATCGAAGATCCCGTGCGGCGGCTGGGGCCAGTGGCCGTTCAGTGTGGCGTTGCCGCCCAAGGCGTTGCCGGCGTTGTCATAAATGGCGACGAAAGCGAGTCCGCTGTTGAGCCAGGAGGGGGACGCGATATCTTGTGGGCGCTGGGAGGCCAGAATGTGGGCGTACCACTGGGTGCATCCGGGGACATAGGTGGCACAGGTACGCGCGGTGACGGCGTTGCTGTACTGCCGCGCCATTGACGCCGGCATGTAGTCGGCGGCGCGACGGCTTCTTTGTTGGTCGGAGAGGGTTTCGAACGCGAACAGTGCTACGAGAAAGAGCAGGAGGGCGATGGTGAAGGACTGGCCTGCGAAGGTGAAGTACTGCCAGTGGGCGCGCGGAAGCGACCGGAACACGTCCGAGAAGAGCGAAGCGGCGAAGCGCGTTGTGCTGCGGGCTTCGAGTGCCTGGCGGCGGGCAGCGTCGATCATTTCGTCCGCAAAGCGGTCGCGGAAAGCAGGCGGGTAGAGAAAGAGCAGGAAACCGTACAGACGCAGCAGGATGTTACGAGTGTGGCTCATGCGCGGGCTCCTGCGGTGCGCGGAGCGGCTTTGATGCCCTTGGCGCGGGCGCGGGCGGCGGCTTGTTCGAGGCGGGAGGTTTCGGCGGCGAGAGATTGTTTGCCGGAGGAGGTGAGGCGGTAGTAGCGGCGGCGTTCGTCGTCGGTGAGGCCGGTTTCTTCGACGAGCGAGGCGGTGAGGAGGCGGTCGAGTGTGCCGTAGAGCGTGCCGGGACCCATGGGGGTGTGCTCGCGGGCTTCCTGCATGATGGCGTAGCCGTGCTTTTCGCCGTCGGCTAGAGCGACGAGGATGGCGAAGACGGCGGGGGTGAGGGGGGTGTGGTCTTTGAGGGTGGAGGACGCCATGAGGAGGAGTATATCTGTGGCGGATGTAGTGTCAACGGATACTTTTTGGAGAGTAGGGGGGTGGGAAGCGAGACGAGGTGGCCGATGTTGCGAAAGATTCGACGGTGGCGGCGTTCATACAGAGTTAGAGTGGAGAGCGTACATTGTGGTCGCGGTGAATTTTTCTGGAGGTGCGATGTGGGTGGATCGACGTTGATTCCGAGTTTGCGGTACAGGGATGCGCACGCGGCGATAGCGTGGCTTGAGAATGCGTTTGGGATGCAGCGGCAGGCGGTGTACGACGGGCCGGAAGGAACCGTGGCCCATGCGCAGTTGACGTTTGAGAATACGGGGATGGTGATGCTGGGGTCGGCGTCGAATGCCAGTCCGCATGGGGAGTTGTATGCGACTCCGGAGGAGATTGAGGGACGGGTGACTTCGCCGATATACCTGGTGAGCGAAGATTGCGAGGCCCTGTATGCGCGGGCGCAGGGGGCGGGTGCGGAGGTGGTGATGGAGCTGAAGACGATGGACTATGGCGGCGGGGCGTTCACCGTGCGCGATCCAGAGGGGTATGTGTGGTCGGTGGGTGAGTACGATCCGTGGGTTTAGGAGCAGAGTGTAGAGGGTAGAGCGTAGAGAGGCGGTGCGGAGTGGCGTTGAATCCTTATGCGTATGCGGTGGAGGGGATGGATCCGGTGTCGGTGATGGCTACGGCTCCGGCGCGGTTGGCGGAGTTTGTGGGGCGTCTGACCGCGGAGCAGGTGGAGACGAGGCCGGCGCCGGGGAAGTGGAACGTGCGCGAGGCGGTGGCGCATCTGGCGGACTGCGAGATTGCGTTTGGGTTTCGGTTGCGGCAGGGGTTGGCGGGAGTGTCGATCCAGCCGTTTGAGCAGGATGACTGGGCGAAAGTTTACGCGGCGTATACCGTCGAGGCGGGGCTGGCGACGTATGGGGCGCTGCGGGCGTGGAATGTGGCGTTTATTGAGAAGCTGACGGCGGAAGAGCGGGA
>JAZKBC010000276.1:5256-22572 GCA_040388825.1 Acidobacteriota bacterium
GAAGGTGACGCATCCGGAGCGCGGGGAGATGGTGCTGTGGACGATTGTGGAGACGATGGCGGGGCATGACAACCATCATCTGCGGCTGCTCGAAGGTCAGTGAGCGGCCGCTGCTTCCTGCTTTTGTTTGGCTAGCGCGGCTTCGAACTTGGCCTGGCTGTCGTTGATGAGCTCGAGGTAGCCTTTGGGGTCGATGAAGACTTTGGGGCCTTCGGTGGGGTAGCGCTGGAGCTTGGTGAGCATGTCGAAGTAGCTGCCGTGTTCGCCGAGGAAGAGGTCGCAGGGGAGCGCGCGGAGGGTGCGGAAGGTTTGCGCGAAGTCGGCGGCGATGCCGGGGTAGGACTCGGGGTGGGTGGGCGTGGTGACGAAGTGGAAGTCGGACCAGAAGGTGACGCCGCCGACGATGACGACGTTGCGAAGCTGTGTTGGTGGGTCGCCGGGCAGGTGTACGCGGAAGGTCCAGGTGGTGCAGCCGCGGGTGTGGCCGGCGGTCTTGTGAGCGGTGAGCGTTACGTTGCCGAGGGTGACCTTGTCACCGTCGTGGAGGACGCGGTCGACGTGTGCTGGTGGGTAGAAGCGGACGGAGCCGGTGGAGGCGAGGAAGTCGGAGTGGCCGCCGGTTCTGACGACTTCGGCGTCACCGTCCATGACCATGTTTTTGGCGTGGGTTTCGCGGAGGACCTGGGCGGCTCCGGCCATGTGATCGAAGTGGGCCTGGCCGTTGAGGAGAATCTTCGTGTCTTTGTAGCGGAAGCCGAGCTTTTCAATGCTGGCGCGGATTTGTGGGGGAGATGACTCGAGGTTGGCGTTGATGAGGATGTTGCCCTTGGGCGTGGTGATGAGGAAGACGCCAAGGTCCTGGCTGCCGACGTAGTAGAGGTTGTCGGCGATCTGGAAGGGCGGGAGCGGGGTGGTCCACTCGGGCTTGTCTGGAGCTTGCGCTGACAGAGAGGTGGCGAGGACAAGAGCGAGGACGGTGAGGGTTTGGCGGAGGGTACGCATCAGTTCGTTCATAGCAGATGCGGCGGTTGATGGGGGTGTGCGTTTTCGGTTGGGGATATGCGGGGTTATTGGCTTCGCTACAATCGTTGGCATCTGGAGGCTTGCGATGAAGCGTGTGCTGGCGTTGGTGTTGATGGCGGCTTGTGGGGCAGGGGCACAGGTGCATCGTGCGGCGGGGCATGTTGCGGCGAAGGCGAAAGTGGAGCCGACGGGGCCGGTGGTGGTGATCGATACAGCGATGGGGAGGCTGACTTGCAGGCTCTTCAGCAAAGAGGCTCCGGTGACGACGGCGCGGTTTGTGGGGCTGGCCAGCGGGACGCTGGATTGGAAGGATGGGGCGACGGGCGCAGTGCAGAAGGGGAAGCCGTTCTATGACGGCGTGGCGTTGTATGGAGCGTCGACGGCATTGTTGACGGGCGACCGGATGGGTGGAACCAAGGGCGTGGCCGGCGAGCCGGTCGCGATTGAAAAGACGGGGATAGGCTTCGACCGCGCGGGGCTGATGGTGATGGCGAAGGTGCCGTCGGTGGCCGGTGATCCGAAGGCGACGATGATGGAGAGCAGCTCGGTGTTTTATGTGCTCGACCATGCGAACAGGGAGTATGAAGGCAACGGGGCGGCGGTGTTTGGGCTTTGTGATGAGGCATCGCTGCCGGTGGTGGAGGCGGTGTCGCATGCGATGTTGAGCGTGGATAATCATCCGGCGAAGCCGATTGGGATCAATCGTGTAGTTGTGTTGAAGGACGGGGACGCGATGCCGGCGGTGGCGAAGGAGGTTCCGCCGGAAGAGATTACGCCGCAGATGGTGCCGATGCCGGTGGGCGCGATCCCGGCGCCGGAGCCGACCGGGGTGACGGTAACGATTGAGACTTCGATGGGAACGATGACTTGCCGCTTGTTCAACGAGACGCCGGTGGGGACGAAGAACTTTATCGCGCTGGCGAACGGAACCAAGGATTGGAAGATGCCGCTGACGCATGCGGTGATGCACGGCAAGCGGTTCTATGACGGGCTGGCGTTTCGGCGAGTGATTCCGGATTTCATGGTGCAGCAGTCGGATATGCCGGGAGACCCGACGGGTGGTGGCGAGCTTGGATTTCACTTCGATGTGGAGACGGTGCCGGGGCTGGTGTTCGACCGGCCAGGGAGGCTGGCGTATGCGAACGCCGGACCGAATACGAATGAGAGCGAGTTTTTTGTGACCGAGCATCCGGTGCATCGGCTGGATGGGAGGTTTACGATCTTTGGGCAGTGCGATGACGCGAGCGTGAAGGTGGTGGAGGCGATTGCACGGGTGCCGCGGGATGAGAAGAATGCTCCGTTGAAGGTGGTGGCGATCAAAAGGATAGGGAGTAGGGAGTAGGGAAGAGGCTGAGGCGTATATTGAGGGGCTATGGCGGGGTATCGGCCCAGTGCGGAGTTGCGGATGGTGCAGCCTTGTGGCGAAAGCTGGGAGGCGATGGAGGGTGGCTCGCGGGTGCGGCATTGTGGGAGCTGCGATCGCGATGTGCTGAATGTGGCGGCGATGACTCCGGGGCAGTTGGAGGCGGTGATCGCCGAAGGGCAGCGGGCGGGAGCGTATCCCTGCATGCGAATGGTGCAGCTGCACGATGGGATGTTGCTGACGGCGACGGAAGTGGTGCGGCCGCGATGGTATCAGCGGGTGGCTGCGGGTGTGGGAGCGATGATTTTAGCCACGGTGGCAGCGGCGCAGGATGCGAAGCCGGTCTTAGCCAAATTGAGCGGGCGGGTGACCGACGCGACCGGTCTGAAGATTGGCCGGGCCCGCGTTGAGCTGCGTGGGAAAGATGGAACGACGTTTCAGGTCACCGCCGATGCTGAGGGCAACTTTGTCGTGACAGCGGCTCCCGGAGCGTATGAGATAAGCGCGGCGAGTCCCGGGTTTACTCCTGGACACCAAACTCTGGTGTTGCGGGAGGGCGATCAGGCGATGCCGACTCGGCTCAAGCTGCAGCCCGTTCTGGTTTTCATGGGAGCTCCGCCAGTCAATCCTTCCAAAACGCCGATGCCGCCTGCGGAAGTCAAGATGCCGGCGTCGGTACCGGTGATCCCGTTTACGGAAAAACCTACTCCAACGCAGCGTTGACGTCGCGGACGAGGTTGCGGATGTAGCTGCGGCGGTTCAGCAGGGCGACCATTGCTTGCTTGGCGGACTCTTTCGCGGAGTCGTCGCTCGAGTCAACAGCGTTGTCCCAACTGGTCCAGAGGGTTTCGAGCTGCTGCTGCGACTCTGTGAGCATCGCGGTGAATTTTTCGCGGGCGGCTTCGAGGTCGGCGCGGGTTTGGGGATCGTCGTCACCCATTTTCTTCGCCATGCGCATTTCTTCGAGCTGCATGTTGAGTTCGAAGGCTTCTTCAAGAAGGTCGGGTGGGGCGACTTGCTTCTTTTCGGTGCCGGCGGCCTTGGCGGCGTCGGTGGCGGCGCGGGATTGTTCTTCGAGCTGGATGCCTTCGAGGGCGAGCAGATACTCGGTGCGGAGGATGGGGTCGCGGAGGGTGCGGTAGGCGTCGTTCAGGCGGGAGCTGGCGGCTAAGGCGGCTTCCTGTTCAGAGGCGGGACGAGCGGCGAAGCGGTCGGGGTGGAGGCGGCGGGATTGCGCGTAGAACGACTTTTCGAGCGCGGAGAGATCGACGTGGAGGTGCGGGGGGAGATTGAACTGGGAGAAGTAGCTGGGCGGGATTTCCGGGCTTTGGGGATCGTGACTCATTGCAGTTAAGGTTACCTCCGTCATGGAGCGTGGAGCGGAAAAAGCTGATGGTGGAAGCGATTTCTGCCGTCAAGGAGGAAGGGCGAAGGTCTGTGGACAGTGCCGCTGATCTGAAAGTTGCATAAAGAAAAGGCCGTTGCGGACGATAACTGCCTGACAGGGTTTATTGCGCGCGTCCGAGGAGATTTTCTTTGATGTCAGTGTTGGAAGTCCATTACGTTGGTTGGCTGATCGCAGTGTCGGTTGGGAATTCGATCCTGGCGGCGTACGTTGCGCTGATGCTGGCTGAGCGGATGCGCGTGGCGCGTACGGCGCCGGAGCGCTGGAGCTGGCTGCAGGCTGGGTCAATGGCACTCGGCAGCGGGATTTGGGCGATGCACTACCTGGGAATGCTGGCCGTGCAACTGCCGGTGGCGATGTACTACTACTGGCCGACGGTGTTGCTGTCAGGGATGCTGGCGGTGGCGGCGTCGGGCGTGACGCTGATTGTGATGAGCCGGGACAAGGCGGGCCGAGAGCACCTGTTCGTGGGTTCGCTGATGATGGCGACGGGAATTGGGCTGATGCACTACGTCGGAATGGCGGCGATGCGGTCGCGGGCGATGGAGAGCTACAACCCGTGGGTGGTGGCGCTGTCGGTGGCTGCGGCGGCGGTACTCTCATGGATGGCGCTGGCGACGGCCTTTGCGGTGCGGCCGAAAGGATTTACCGGCGGGCTGCGTTTGCGGCTGATGGGAGCGGTGCTGATGGGGGTCGGAATCGCCGCCATGCATTACATCGCGATGGCCGGGGTGACGTTTTATCGCATGGATACGCCGGTGGACTATACCGGAACCATCCATGTGAGCCGCCTGGGGATTTGGGGCGTGGCTGTGGTGACGTCCCTGATGCTGTTGGGGGCGCTGGTGATGGCAGCTCTTGATCAACGCAGGATGGGAGCGCTGAGCGCGGCGAATCGCGAACTGGTGGAGGTGCAGCGGGCGCTGTATGAAAACGAGCTGCAGTTGCGCGAGGCGATTGCGGCGCTCAATGAGTTGGCGGTGCGTGATGGGCTGACGGGATTGTTCAACCGCAGGCACTTCGATGCGGTGTTCAGCGTGGAGTGGAGGAGAGCGGGGCGGGAGCACAAGTCGCTGGCGCTGCTGCTGATCGATGTAGATAATTTCAAGGCGTTCAACGATCGCTATGGGCACCTGGGTGGAGATGAGTGCCTGCGGGAGCTTGCGAGGACGCTGGTTGGGGCTCCGCGACGTGGCTACGATTGCATAGCGCGGTTTGGCGGCGAGGAGTTCGCAGTGCTGCTGCCGGGAGCGAAGGCAGAGGATGCGGCGAGGATTGCCGAAGAGCTGAGACTGAGGGTGTTGAAGTTGCAACTGGAGCACGCGAGTTCGGGAGTGAGCCAGTTCGCTACGGTGAGCATTGGCGTGAGCAGCCGGATGCCAGTGGCGGGCGAGGACTCTCGTGTGCTGGTGGCGGAGGCTGATGCGGCGTTGTACGCGGCCAAGCGTGCAGGCAGGAACTGCGTGCGGACGGCGGGCGCGGTGGAACAGAATGAGGTGCTGCTGGGCCGGGCGTCGTAGACTGCGGAGTATGACGCGGATGGCGATGGTTGTACTGGCGGGATGGATGGCGGTGAGTGGTGGGGCGATGGTGGCTCAGCAGAAGGCTGCAGCGGAACCGGCGTGGGAGGCGGAGCTGCATGCGCGGCATGATGCGCTGGTGAAGCGTAGAGGGCCGGGAACGGATTCGGCGCTGCGGGCCAGACTGCTGGAGATGGGCAGGGAAGACCAGGCGGCGCCTGAACGCGGGCTGACGCAGCCGAAGGTGGGGGATGAGGCAAGGTTTCATCTGTCGGCCAATGCGCGCGAGACGGACAACAAGCTGACAGAAGAGCTGAAGGCGATTGTGGGCAAGGACGGCTGGCCGACGATTGCGATGGTGGGGATCGATGCTTCGAATGCAGCGATGCTGATCCTGGCGCATACAACTGACCATGCATGGCAGCTTTCACAACTGCCGACACTGGAAAAGCTGGCGGGTGATGAAGAGATCGACGGATCGATGGTGGCGCTGGTGGTGGACAAGCAGCTGGTGGCGGAGCACAAGCTGCAGCGGTATGGGACGCAGTTCAAGATGGTGGATGGGCAGGCGATGATGTTCGCGGTGGAAGACCCGCAGAGGCTGGATGAGCGGCGTGCGCGGGCGTTCCTTCCCCCGATGGCGGCATACAAGCAGGGTCTGGCGCAGATGTATCACGTGCAGGTGAGCGATATGATCGTGCGGCCGTAGCGCGGTTAATCCGCTGCGGTGACCTGGACGGTGAGGGGTTCTTTGCCGCTGAGGGCGAAGGTGATGGGCGTGGTGCGGTCGGCGGAGGCTGCGGCGGGGAGATCGCGCTCGATCTTGCCGGTCGTGGCTCCGGTGATGACGAGGTGCAACGCGTGCGGCTGCGCAGCGGTGCGGGCGTTACCTACGGTTTTGATGGCTGGCGCGCCGCCGGTGGGTGCCGTGAACGTGAGGGTGTAATTGCCCTTGGGCCAGACGCCGAAGTTGGCGGAGCCGGAGGCGTCCGTGGTGCGGGCGGAGCATCCGCCGCCGGGATTCTTGCCTAGCTTGACGTCGATGCCTTTGAGGGGAGAGCCGGCGAAGGCGGATTGGGCGGCGATGAGCGTGAGAGCGAGGGCGGCGAAGCGGAGGCGCATGTTGACTCCTGATACAGCGTTGGTGACTGGCGAAGTATAGCGCCGCGGTGCACGGACTGGCGATGAGTGTTTGGTAGCATGGCTGCGGGATGGATGGAGGGATGAGCGATGCCGAAGTTTGTGATTGAACGGACGATTCCGGGTGCAGGGAAATTGACAGGGGAGCAGCTGAAGGCGATCTCGCAGACGTCGTGCGGTGTGCTGCAGTCGCTGGGGCCGCAGATTCAGTGGGTGCAGTCGTTTGTGACGGACGACAAGGTTTACTGCACCTACATTGCTCCGAATGCGGAGATGGTGCGGGAGCATGCGCGGCTGGGACAGTTTCCGGCGGATGCCGTGAATGAAGTGCGCAGCGTGATCGACCCGACGACGGCGGAGTGATGTCGATGCAGCGGAAGGTTTCGCGCAGGGAAATGCTTGCCGGTGCTGCGGCGATGGGTGCTGCTGCCATGCTGCCGGCGCAGGTGAGGCATGCGGCTGCGAAGCCGGTTGCTCCGGTGAAGAAGAAGCAGGTGCTGGCGATTGGCGACGTTTCGTCTGCGTATCAGCACGAGTCGGTGAGCCATGCGCTGGCTACGATCGAGCGCCTGGGTTATGCGAGCGGCGAGTGGGCGACGACGATTCGAACGGATGCGCAGTTGATTACCAAGCAGCCGGTTTGGGGGACGGGCAAGTACGCGGCACCGCCGGAAGGCAACAAGAAGACGAATGCGAAGAACCTGAATGACTTCGATGCGGTGTTCTTTTACGGCATCGGCGATGGATGGTTGAACGAGTCGCAGAAGAAGGACTTGCTCAGCTTCGTGCACGACGATGGCAAAGGGTTCGTCGGTGCGCACACGGCGATCGATGCGTTTTACGACTGGCCCGAGTTTGGCGAGATGATGGGCGGGTACTTCGACAATCATCCTTGGGGTGTGGCCGATGGGACGGTGATTGTGGAGGAGCATGGGTTCCCGGGATGGCGTGGTTTGCCGGCGCGGTTCCCGATTCGCGATGAGTTTTATATGACGCTGCCGGAGCCGTACTCGCGGAGCAAGGTGGATGTGATCGCGCGGCTCGATGCTTCGAAGATGGATCTATCGAAGCCGGGCTTGCGCACGGATATGGATTTTCCGGTTGCGTGGGCGAAGACGTATGGGCACGGCAACGTGTTCTGGTCGACGTTTGGGCACCCGGTTGAGGCTTGGGACGATGCGCGGGTACAGGGGATTTATGTGGGAGCGCTGCGGTGGGCGCTCGGGATGCGGGAGTATGCGGTGAAGCCGCATGGGATGCCGAAGAACTAGGCAGCTACGGCGATGCGCTCGGACAAAGTTTTCGGTTCGGGCACGGGATAGCCAAACTCTTTCAGGCTCGCGATATGAATTGCGATTCCTTCGGTGATGAGCTGCTTGGCATCTTCGAAGGAGTCGCCGACAACGCCAAGACCGGGGAGGTCGGGAGCATATGCGCCCCACCCGCCGTCCTCGCCTTGCTCGTAGATAACGGTGTATTCGTTCATGAGCTACTCCAAGCCTGCTTGCTTGAGGATACTCTTCATCGTTCCGACGGGGACATCTTTTCCTGGACGAGCCACGATTGTGACGAGGCCTGGCTTTGTCGGATGGATGTATTGACCGTGACTGCCCTTCATGCGCAGAAACTGCCAGCCATCCTTTTCAACTCGCTTAATAATGTCTCTGTACTTCATCCCGGCTTAACCCTCAACTGCGCGGTATGAGAAACGATGTCGCGAATCCTAGGCCGAGAAGCTACTGCCGCAGCCACAGGATTTTGTTGAATTCGGGTTGATGAAGTTGAAGCCCTGGCGCATGAGGGTTTCTTCGAAGTCGAGGACCATGCCGGCGAGATAGAGGAAGGATTTCGGGTCGACGAAGAGGCGGACGGGCTTGGCTCCGCTGGGGTCGTTGGGGGTTTCGATGCCGGCGCCGAAGGTGAAGGTGCGGTCGCGGTCGCGGGGCTGGGAGTCGAAACGGATGTTGTAGCTGAGGCCGCTGCAGCCTCCGCCCTGGATGCCGACGCGGAGGCCGCCTTGGTCGGGCGAGACGCCTTCCTTCGCCATAGCGACGCGGATGCGCTTGAGGGCGTTTTTGGTGATCTCGATGGCGGCCTTGGCGCGGGGTTGCTGGCCCTCGGCGGTGAGGAGAGTCATGCCCGCTAGAGGGTCTTTATTGGCGTCGGGCGCGGGGGCGCTCATCGATTGGCTGGTGCTGGTCGAGATGGAGACGGTGGACATAGGCTTCTTGTTTGATGATAGTCGCTTGCGCCGGGGTGCGGTTGGATTGGTGAGGTACCCCCCACCCCCTTTCATCTGTTGCCCGGGGCTAAGTGGCGTGGATTGTTCGGGTTGCAGGCGGGGATCTGCGCTACGCCCTTGATTCTAAAGGGGTTACCTGTCAAGTATTTCATTCTGCTGGGGTTAAGGACATTCTGGTGCGGATGCAGTTGCGGTATGGGTTGGGCCATCCGGCGCTCGGGTCATTTTGGGGCACGTTCGTGGGGCTACGATCCGCGCTGGTATGGAGCGGGCCTCCGGCCCTCAAACGAAAACTGTCACAGCAGATGGTCGCAAGGCTCTTGATTCCTACTTCTATTTTAGATGGGTGCGTATACCAAGTGGGCCAGGATTTTTAGACAGAAATCGCCAGTGTTGGTGCGGTTTTGGTGACTTTTGATGGGTTGAGGGGGTTGACAGGATTTGGGGTGGGGCCTCGGGCTGTAGTGGCGGCCCGCTCATGCCCGAGTGCTGGCATGAAACGGGGCACCCAGGCGGAGGGCTGGGCTGGAAGTTGGAGGAAACATCGCCTGGTGATTTGGTTTCAGCCGTCGGGCAAGGATTCTCTAGCGCCGGACACGGCGAAGAATTCTCCGGCGGATGCGGCGGGGGTGACCTGTGTCCTCCCAGAGACTGTAGATGCCGTATGAGATCGTCATGACGGCGGCAGCGGCAAGGTGCTCAGGCCACGTCAAATGCACTGAACGGAGCCACCGGTGCTGCGATGGGATAAAGCCGACCAACACCGCTAATGGAAATAAAAGCAGTATGCGCTTGAGCAGCCGGAAGAGAATCGGCTGCGCCCGTGTCGGTGGGGATAGGCTCACGATGGCGTCAAGCTTACGCCCCAGATACTACGCCGGGGAAGTCTCTTCGGGTGCGGTTTCGAGCTGCAGTGGCGGCCCGCTCATGCCCGAGTGCTGGCATGAACGGGGCACCCAGGCCAGCGAAAATCAAGAGCGGGTTAGAAAGGTTCCAGCGGTGTGCGAGGTGCTGGCAGGGTGGCGGGTCCTTCGGCTACGGCTCGCAAAGGCGCGAGCCTTCGCTCAGGATGACAAATTTGTAGAGTGTCCAAGCAAAAAGGCCGGCGACGCGTGAGCGTCACCGGCCTTCGATGTTGTGCTGGATGCTTAGTGAGCTGCGACGGCGACGCCGGCTTCTTCAGCGACGTTGTTCTTCTTCTTCCAGTCGCCGATGGCGGCGCGGATGGCGTCTTCAGCCAGGACCGAGCAGTGAATCTTGACCGGGGGAAGAGCGAGCTCTTTGACGATGTCGGTGTTGGAGATGGTGAGGGCTTCGGCGACCGTTTTGCCCTTGACCCACTCGGTGGCGAGGGAGCTGGAGGCGATGGCGGAGCCGCAGCCGAAGGTCTTGAATTTTGCGTCCTCGATGACCTGGGTCTCGGGGTTGACCTTGATCTGGAGGCGCATGACGTCTCCACACTCCGGGGCTCCGACGAGGCCGGTGCCTACTTCAGAGGAGGACTTGTCGAGCGTTCCGACGTTGCGGGGGTGCTCGTAGTGATCGACGACTTTTTCGCTGTATGCCATGGGGAAATACCTCAGTCATTCGATGATAACTCGGACTGAATCGGTGCGCAATGGGTGTGATTTGTGTCACAGAGTGATTTTGAGGGGGTGTGGTAGCGGCGAATGGCTGTGGCTGGGGCTTCAGGGTTAGAAAGGGGCGAGCTGTGTGCGGCTGCAGGCGGGGCTGCGGGTCTCTCCGCTGCGCGCCACAAAAACAAGGGCGTGGCGCTCCGGTCGAGATGACAGAGTTAGGGTGGTTCGTTCAGCACGAGTGAGTTAGGCGGTTTGGAGCCAGCGGATGTACATGTCTGCGAAGGCGGATTCGAGGGCTCGGGTCAGGGTTGGGGCGTCGAGGAGGGGGCTGGATTGCATGTGGTGGCGGAGGGCTTCGCGCTGGTTGTTGCGGGTGGGTGGGTTGGGGGAGAGGGTGGTGGCGACGTCGCAGACGAGGTTGGCGAAGGTTTCGGGAGTGGGGGCAACCCATTCGGGGCGGCCGAGGGCGTTGAGGGCGGCGGTGGCGATGCGTGAGCCCATGGTCTGGCCTTCGACGGTGATGAGAGGGACGCCCATCCAGAGGGCGTCGAAGCCGGTGGTGCCGCTGTTGAAGGGGATGGTGTCGAGGGCGATGTCGATCTGGTTGTAGAGGCTCATGTGGCGTTCGTGGCCGGGGATGTAGGGGATGAAGCTGATGCGGGTGGGGTCGATGTTGTGCGTCGCGAAGCCCGAGCGGATGCGATGGTGCGACTCGTGCTCGTTGGTGCCGCGGTCTTCGAGGATGAGGACGGAGTTGGGCAGGGCGTGGAGGGCGGTGGACCAGAGAGCGATGGTTTGCTCGCGGATCTTGGCGAACTTGTTGAAGGAGCCGAGGCGGAGGCGGCCGTGGGGGTCGGGCTGCCAGTCGATGGCGAGCGCGGGGTCGCCGCGGTAGGTGGTGCCGAGGCGGGGGAGGCGGTAGAGGTTTTCGGCGAAGTGGGGTTCGAGCGCGGGGCCGGCGTCGGGGTCGGCTACGTAGTAGTCCATTTCTGTCAGGCCAGTCGTGGACCAGTAGCCGACGTAGGTGGCTTGCACGGGCGCGGCGCGGCGGGCGAAGACTCCGAGGCGGTTGCCTACGGTGTGGCCGGAGGTGTCGAGGAGGACGTCGATGTGGCGGCTGCGGATGAGGTTGACGGCGGCGGGGTCGGTGAGGGTGGTGATGGGGTGGAAGTCGTTGGCGAGGGAGCGGAAGTGGTCGGCGCGGGCGTCGTGGCGGCCGGTGGTGGGGAAGAGGGTGAGGTGGACGGCGGGGCGGTCGAGATTTGCTGTGCGATTAAAGTTCTCGAGGATGGGCTGGAGGAATTCGGCGACAGCGTGGGTGCCAAGCTCGGCGGAGACGATGCCGAGGCGGAGGGGGCGACTGTCCAGTGGCGTGGGTTGGAAGACGCCGCTGTGGGGCGAGGCTGCCGCGCGGGCTTCGGCGCGCTCTTCGAGCGTGAGGATGCGGCGCTCGAAGTTGCGGGCGAGGGCGAGCTCGGCTGCGGGCGTGATGTCGCGGGTGAAGGCGTGGAGGTAGAGGAGATTGCTGTAGGCGGGAGCGAAGGTGGGGCTGGCGGCTACGGCGCGTTCATACGCATGGGCAGCGGCTTCGGGCTGGGCCTGGTCGCGGAGGGTTTCGCCGAGGTTCGAGTGGGGGCGGGGATCGTGGGGGTTGAGATCGATGGCGCGGCGGTAGACGGCGGCGGCTTCGGAGAGCTGGCCTTGCTCCTTGAGGGCGTTGCCGAGGTTGAGGTGGGCGTCGACGTCGCGGGGACGGAGGTGGAGGGCGCGGTGGCTGGCGTCGGCGGCTTCGTCGAAGCGGCCGAGGGAGCGGAGGGCGGCGCCGAGGTTGACCCAGGCGTCGGCGAGGGTGGGGTTGAGCTGGATGGCCGTCTGCAGGCTTTCGGCGGCTTCGGTGGCGTGGCCGAGGGCGTAGAGGAGCTGGCCGAGGTTGCTGTGGGCGGGGGCGAAGTTGGGGTCGAGCTGGATGGCCTGGCGATAGCAGGTGAGGGCGCGCTGGGTTTCGTTCAGGCGAACGAAGGTGACGCCGAGGTTGGAGACGGCTGGGGCGGAGTTGGGCTGGATGCGGAGGGCTTCGGCGAAGCAGAGCAGGGCGCGGGGAGCGTCGTCTGCCTGGAGATGCTCGATGCCCTGCTGGAGATTGAGGTCAAAAGCGGAAGGCGCGGGTGAGGATGCGGCGCAGCAGTGCTTGAACTTGCGGCCGGAGCCGCAGCGGCAAGGGTGGTTGCGGTTCCCGAGGGAGGTGGAGCGGGTTGCGGTGGCGAACATGGACCCTCGTGATGGTGCTTCAGAGGGTTATATCGGCAGGCGGGGCTGGAGCTTGAGGCGGAGCTAGTTGGTCTGGTGGCGGGGTTCGGGGCGCGGGGCGTCGGGGACTGATGGAACGGAGGTGGGTGGCTGGTCGGCGTCGCCGTCGCCGTAGGTGGGGTAGGGCTTGGGGCGGTCGCTGGTGGTCATGGCCTGGAGGGTGGTGAGGTCCTGCTGGACCTGGGCCCAGGCGGAGGGGTCCTTTTTGGTGGCAAAGGGGAGAGTGAGGTCGGCGTAGTAGGCGAGGACTTCTTCCTTGATGCCGGGAGGGATTTTGTTGGTGGGGGTGAGGGTGAGGCGATGGAGAAGGACGGCGTAGGTGGCGTCGGTGAGACGGTAGCCGGAGGGCCGGACGGGGATACCGGTGTCGAGGTCGCGGTTGATGAGCGGATGCTCGGGGTCGGCGGAGTCGCGGGGGATGACCTGGGCGGCGCCGGGTTTGGCGGGGAGCGGATTGGAGGGGGCGGGGTCGGAGTGGGTGTCGGAGGAGGCGGCTTCGGCGGCGGTAGAGCGCGTGGCGGGCGGAGGGGTGAAGCGGCGGAGGGTGTGGTTGAGCGCGGCGGTGGCGATGAGGACGGAGTGTACGTAGTCGGCCTCGGTCTTGGGCGTGGGGCCTTTGACGGCGAGGAGCTTGAGCGGGCCGAACTTGGGCACGATGCGGATGAAGCCGGCGAGGCACCAGGTGCCGATGCCGGCGTGGCGGCGATAGGCGTCCCAGTTGTTGGCCTTGGCGACGGCGGTGACTTCGGCGGTGAGCTGCTGGACTTCGGCGTAGGCCTGGGCGTCGGTGATGGTGGGGTCGGCGGGCTCGTGTTTGCGATGGATGAGCGTGAGGGCGTAGGCGATGCGCGGGATGAAATCGTGGACGGCCCAGCGGTAGCCGCCGATGTTGATGCGCTGGTGGCGGGTCTGGGTGAAGTCTTCGCGGAGGCCGTAGGTCTGGTAGAAGGCGAGCGCGAGCTGCTTGGTGGGAACTTCGAGACCGACGGCGCGGAGGTAATGGACGGGAGCGAAGCGATGCTGGGCGATTTCGTTGATGTCGAAGGCGAACTCGGTTTGGACGTGCTGGCGCTCGCCCTGGGCGTAGTTGACGTTGCTGCCGTACTCGGCGCGGAGCCTGGGGAACTGGATCGGGACGGCGAGGTTGGTGGCTTCGGAGTGGCCGACGGAGTCGCCTATGTAGTGCGAGAGAGCGCCGATGGCGAAGGCGAGCTCGTCGGCGTTGCCGGCGTTGCGGAAGAGGTTGACGACAAAGTCACCGCTGCGGACGTAGTGGGTGAGGTCGGAGAAGAACTGGTCGCCGAGGGGGTAGTAGCCGATGTCCTGGATGACGCAGCCGCCGTAGGCGTAGGCGCGGGCGTGCTCGATCTGCGCGGGAGTGAGGGTGGGGTAACGGCTCTTGAGCAGAGGAACGATGGAGCTGTCCCAGGTGAGGTCGATGAGCTGCTCGTGAGTGAGGAGGGAGTAGGCGTGGGCTGGCCGAACGAAGAGGGCGAGCGAGAAAAGCAGGAAGAGCCAGCACTTGCGCATAGGGTTTGTTGGATGCCGGACAGAGCGGGCTCGGGATTTAATTTTCGCGAGGACGGCCGAAGAAGATGACGTAGCCGTCAGGATCGCGGAGTTCGAAGCCGCGGAGTCCGTCGGTGGTGTCCTGGAGCGGCTGGGAGAAGGCGACGTTGCGGGAGGCGAATTCGGCGGCGAGGGAGTCGGGGTCGGGGGTGTTGATGTAGGCGTCCCAGCGAGCCCAGGGATGGAGCGAGGCGTTGGGCGCGGGAGGAGCGCCGACTGCTTTGAGCATGAGCATGGCGTGATCGCGCTCGACGATGGCGAAGAAGGGATCGGCGGCGGGTTCGAGATGCGTGACTGCGAAGTTGAGCTGGTCGCGGTAGAAGGCGACGGAGGCGGGGACGCTGGAAACGATGAAGCAGGGGGCGATGGCGTTGAGGGTGGGACGGGGCATGCGTGGGCCTCCGTGGAACAGGATACGGAATGCCTGCGGAAAATTCGCGGGGAGATTCCGCAGGCGTGATCGATATACTTCAGCTTCATGGAAGACGAGTTTCCCAATCCATTGCTGTCCGAGCCCGAGGTGGTGGAGCCGGTGGGCGATGGGGCGCCGGTGGGCGTGCCGATGCCTGAAGGGCGCAAGGCGGCGTCGACGTTCATCTTTATGACGGTGACGCTGGACATGCTGGCGCTGGGGATGATCGCGCCGGTGCTGCCGCGGTTGATTGAAGGGTTTTTGCACGGCGATGCTTCGGCCGCGACGAAGATGATTGGGTTGTTCGGAACGATCTTTGCCGCGATGCAGTTTGTGTTTTCGCCGGTGCTGGGAGCGCTTTCGGATCGCTATGGGCGGCGGCCGGTGGTGCTGCTCTCGAACTTCGGGCTGGGCATGGATTACGTGGTGATGGCATTGGCGCCAACGCTGCCGTGGCTGTTTGTGGGGCGCGTGATCTCGGGGCTGACGGCTTCGAGCGTGCCGACGGCGATGGCGTACATGGCCGATGTGACTCCGAAGGAGAAACGCGCGGCGGCGTTTGGGCTGTTGAATGCTGCGTTCGGCATGGGGTTTGTACTGGGGCCGGCGGTGGGCGGGATGCTGGGCAATGTGAATCCGCGGTTGCCGTTCTGGGTGTCGGCGGGGCTGTCGATGCTGAATGGTGTGTATGGATATTTTGTGCTGCCGGAGTCGTTGCCGCTGTCGCTGCGCAAGAAGGCTTCGTGGAAGCATACGAACCCGGTGGGATCGCTGGCGCTGTTTCGGCGAGTGCATGGGTTGATGCCGCTGGCGGGGTTGATGCTGCTGGGGTACATCGCGCAGCAGTCGCTGCAGAACGTTTATGTGATCTATGCAACGGTGCGCTATGGGTGGACGATACGCACGGTGGGACTGTCGTTGGCGCTGGTCGGTGTGTGCCAGGGTGTTTATGGCGTGTTTCTGGTGAAGCCCACGGTGGCGAAACTGGGCGAGCGCAAGGCGATGGTGATTGGGTATCTGGGCGGGGCGGTTGGCTACTGGATGTTTGGGTTTACGAAGACGGGCTTGTTGCTGTTGTTGGGGATTCCGCTGCTGAACCTGATGGCAATCTCGTGGCCGTCGGCGCAGTCGATTATGAGTAGGCATACACCGGCGAACGAGCAGGGGCTGCTGCAGGGAGCGGTGAACTCGCTGCGTGGGATTTCGGGATTGATTGGGCCGGGAATGTTTACGTGGGTGTATGCGCAGACGCTGGGGCCGAAGGCTTGGATACCGACGCAGGGAGCGCCGTTTTATCTGGCGGGTGCGCTGCTGCTGGTGGGGCTGGGGATGGCGGCTTTGGCGTTGCGGAAAGAAAACCGGGAGCGGACGGTTGCGGCGTAGAGCTGAGGTGAGATGGGCCGAGGAGGGTGCGGGCGGCGGCGGTTCCCACTCATGACGATGAAGCCGTCATGAATGGGCCACCCGGACTTTGGGTTCTTAGTGGGCGAAGGCTTTGTAGAAGAGGAAGAGCAGAGCGACGACAACGATCCAGAGAGCGATGTGGGCGGGAATGCTTTTCTTCTTGATGATCTTTTCGTCGAGGCTGCCGTGGGCGGGCGTGTTGAGGCTGGTGGGATCTTCGGGGGTGTGGCTGGTCTGGCTCAAGGTCGTGCTCCTGTTGGATTGCTTGTGGTTGGATGCACGATGGAGCGATGGCGTGGTGCGGGTTAGAGGCCGGAGTCGGCTTTGTGCCACTTGTAGAGCGAGATGAGCCAGGTGATGGTGGCGGCGAGGAGCGCGCCTTCGAAGGCGTCGGGGAAGTCCGACCAGGTGAAGCGGGAGTGGATCATCCAGGCGAGGGTCATGTCGAGCATGGTGTAGACGATGAGCCAGGCGAGCCACATGAGCCAGGTGGGTTTGGATTTGAACATCGCGGGCCTCTGTGGGGTTAGACGGTGGTTGGCAGAAAGCGGCCGCGGGATTACGCTGATGAAAGAGGTGACGGCGATGGCGGCTCAGAGCGCGGGGTTTGCGGCGGAGTTTGAGGAGTTCGCGGACGAGATGGTGAGCAGCGGACGCTATGCGAGCGTGCGCGAGGTTCTGGACGCGGCGAAAGAGGCGCTGCTTGAGCCGGACGACCTTGATCTTGAGTATGTTCGAAAAGCTGTTGCCGAAGGCCGGGCGAGCGGGACTTATAAAGGCGATATCTTCGCCGAGCTGCGGGCGAAACACAACCTTCCTCCACGGAACTAGTTTTGAGCTACGAGGTATCCGAACGAGCAGCTGAGGATTTCACGGAGATTTCTGACTTCACCTCCGCTAAGTGGGGCGAGGCGCAGTCCGGCAAGTATCTCGTCGGGCTGGAAGACGTCTGTCGATCGCTAGGGGAGCGGCAGCTCATTGGTCGGAGCGCAGCGCGAGTATTCCCTGGGTTACGTCGGATCGAGCATGGACGCCACATCATCTTCTACAGCATCCTGGACAACGCCGTTCGCATCGAGCGCGTGTTGCATGAACGAAGGGCTTTGAAGCGAAAGGATTTTTCGATGTGAAGCGGTAACCTCAATAGACAAAGCCCCCGTTACGGGGGCTTTGTTGTTCTACGCGTTCTAATGCAGATGGCAGTGTTAGTGCGCGGCCCACTCGATCTTGGAGAGGTCGATGCCTTCTTTGACCATCTCGTAGAGCGGGGAGAGCTCGCGGAGGTGCTGGACGACGGCGATGATTTTGTCGGCGACGTAGTCCACTTCTTCCTTCGTGTTGAAGCGGCCGA
>JAZKBC010000277.1:0-1782 GCA_040388825.1 Acidobacteriota bacterium
GCGTGCTCATCGATAACGTCGACCGCCCGGTGGACTCCGGCAGCCTGTGCGCGGTTCTGACCAGCGCCAGCTATAGCGAGCGCCTGCTGGGCGCCAATCAGCGCATCACGGTCCCCAGTACGGTCACCTGGTTCCTCACGGGTAATCACTTGGAATTTGTGGGGGATCTCACGAGCCGCGTTATGGTGAGTACGCTCGATCCGGAGTGCGAGCGCCCGGAAGCGCGCGAATTCAATCGCGATCTTTTGGAGTACGTCAAAGCCAACCGCGGCGAACTGCTGGCCGCAGCACTCACAATCCCACTGGCCTACCTAGTAGCGGGCAGGCCAGCGTTGCCCGACGCACGCTCCCGCTTCGCCACCTGGGATGACTTTGTACGCCGGCCACTGATCTGGCTCGATAGGCCGGATCCCATGCTCACGCAAGAGGACGTCCGCGAGAATGACTCGGTTCGCGAATCGCTCATCGGCGTGCATCGCGCCTGGCAGCAGATCTTCGGGAACAACTTGGGCACGGTCGCGGAGGCCATCAAGGCAGCGGACGGCGTTGGCCAATCCGCGCGACCCGAATTGCTCGAAGCGTTCCTGACTGTGGCGGGGAACAAAGACCGCACCATCAATAGCCGGCGGTTGGGAAAATATCTCGCGCGCTGCGTGCGCACCGTCGAGAACGGGCTGAAGCTCGTGAAAGGCCTGCCCGATCCTGACACCCATAATCAGCGATACCATCTCGTTGAGATTCAGTCTAAATATCGATCCCAATGAATGCCGGTGTTTCCCGGTGTTTCCGGTGTTTGTCCCAACCCTTCGCGAGCGAATGTAGGTGAGAGTTATAGGATAGAGCTAAGCCAAACACCGGGAAACACCGGAAACACCGGTGGTTCTTGACTCCATGGTTACGCTTGACTGAGCCTCGTGACCCATGAGCCAAGCACAGCACTGTGGTGAGCAAGTACAGCCGGACGTCCCGAAGAAGGGCAAGAAGCCTCCCAATGCGGGCGTAGGGCGCAAGAAAGGCGTTCCCAACAAGGCAACGGGTGATGTGCGCATGCTCATCGCGAAGTTCGCGGAGAAGAACGTTGGCAAGATCGACGGCTGGTTAGCCAGGGTTGCGAAGAAGAATCCAGCCAAAGCCATTGATTTGTATTGCAAACTCATCGAGTACCACATTCCGAAGCTGTCCCGACAAGAGATCGTGAAGCCTGATGCAGGCCCGAGCCGCATCCTCGACAGCTCGCAGCTGACCGCCGAGCAGCGAGAGCAGCTGCGGCTGATGCTGGCGCAGTCGGATCCGGCGCTGCTGGAGCAGCAGAGTGCGCACGTACTACAGCAGCCTGGCGGGCTGGGTGATGCGCAAGTGGTTGATAGTATTGAGGATCGTACGATTGTGAGCGAGTGAACTGTCATCTATCTCAGGGTAGTTGACAAGCTAGCTGATGTGTGCGATCCTTCTCACATGGTCGAGACAGCACACAAGCAACGCACCGCGGTCGCCTACTACCGCACGAGCTCAGCTACGAACGTCGGTCGAACGCCTATTAGGCAAAAATCAGGGGGTAGCCCCCCCTTTCTGGCCGATGGGTCCCCTTTGAGACCGGTCCTAAGCGCCGAAACGGCATATACCCCCTCTGCACCTCTGCATTCGGACAAGGATTCGTTGGGGAGGCAACAGGCGGCGGTGAGGGAGTGGGCGCAGGCGCGCGGGTTCGAGATTGTGCACGAGTACTACGATGCGGCGGTGAGTGGGGCGGACCGGGTGGATACGCGCCCTGGGTTTCGGGAG
>JAZKBC010000278.1:0-17861 GCA_040388825.1 Acidobacteriota bacterium
GACGTTGGCGAGGCGGGCGGTGCGGTGGCCGCTGATGAGGGCCATGTCGGGAGTGGTAACGTCCTTTTCGCGGTCGGCGGTCTGGGCGGGCTCGGGAGTGGCGTGGGGCCAGAGGGGGAGGGTGGTTTGCTGGGCGGCGAGAGTGATGGGGCTGAGGGCGAGGATGAGAGCGAGTGCGGAGGCCGGGATTCTCATGGGAAACATAGTATGCCGGAAGAGGATTGTGCAGAGTGGGTTTGGCCGCTTGTACCGCGTTTCGGCTTTACCGTGCGGAATCGGAGGCGTACCTTACAGGCTATGGATTACACGGGGATCATCACGATCGAGGCTGGGAAGCGGGGCGGGAAGCCGTGCGTTCGCGGGCTTCGGATTACCGTGGGTGACGTGCTGGGATATCTGGCGGCTGGAATGACGCACGAGGAGATCGTGCAAGACTTCCCCTACCTTACCGAGGAAGATATACGTGCCTGCCTGGCGTTCGCGGCTGATCGCGAACGCATGGTGGAGATTGCAGTTGCGTGAAGTTGCTACTGGATGAAAATCTTTCGTCGCGACTGGTGGAGTCGCTGGCGGAGATTTATCCGGGTTCACAGCACGTTCATAGCGTGGGCCTCGGCGCTGTGGACGACACAGTGATCTGGAACTACGCGAAGGAGCACGGGTTCTCAATTGTCACAAAAGACTCTGATTTTCCCGACCGCTGCATACTCATGGGGCATCCACCCAAGGTGATTTGGCTCCGTCTGGGCAATTGCCGGAACGCGGAAGTTGAGGCGCTGTTGATGGCTGGACAGAGCAGGGTTCGCGCGTTTCTTGAGGAGTCAGATGAGGCCTGCTTGTGGTTGGGCAGGACCATGACGATTGCTCGACGGAAGGCTGCAGATAGGTGAAGCGACACTCTCCCTGGTCGGGGGTTGGTACACTGGCGGGATGGCTCTGCATCCTATACAAAGGGCACGGAGTCATCAGAAGGCGCAGGAATGGAAGAGTATCTGAACAGAATCAAGTCTCCGGCGGATGTGAAGAAGCTGGGGATGGTGGAGCTGGAGCGGCTGGCGGAGGAGATTCGCGAGCGGCTGATCCTGGGTGTGGCCAAGACCGGCGGGCACATTGGGCCGAACCTTGGCGTCGTCGAGCTGACGATTGCGATGCATTATGTGTTCGATACGCCGAAGGACAGCTTTGTCTTCGACGTGAGCCACCAGAGCTATGTGCATAAGCTGCTGACGGGGCGCGAGGAGAAGTTTGAGACGATTCGGCAGCCGGGTGGGTTGAACGGCTTTATGCTGCGGACGGAGAGCGAGCATGACTCGTTTGGTGCGGGGCATGCCGGGACGGCGCTGAGTGCGGCGCTGGGCATGGCTGTGGCTCGGGATATGAGCGGCGGCGATGAGCATGTGGTGGCGCTGGCGGGAGATGCGGCGTTTACCAATGGGATCAGCTTTGAGGCGCTGAACAATGTGGCGGCTTCGACGAAGCGGCTGATTATTGTGCTGAACGATAACGAGTGGTCGATCGACAAGAATGTTGGAGCGATTGCGGAGTACTTTCACAAGATTGCGACGAATCCGACGTATGTGAACCTGCACGATCGCGCAGTGGGGCTGGTGGAGAAGTATGGTGGCCGTGCGGTAGCACATCTGGCGCACAAGGCTGAGGAAGCGGCCAAGGGTGTGATTGGGCGCGGCATGTTCTTTGAGGAGTTCGGGCTGAGCTACTACGGTCCTATCGATGGGCACAACCTGCCGAACCTGATTGAGACATTCAAGTTTTTGAAGAAGCAGAACAAGCCCGTGGTGCTACATGCGCTGACGCAGAAGGGGCGCGGGTTCCAGCCGGCGATTGAGAAGCAGAAGAAGTTTCATGGGCTGGGGCCGTATGACCCGGAGACGGGTGAGACGAAACCCGCAGGGCAGAAGACTTATTCCGAGGTGTTTGCGGAGAGCCTGACGAAGCTGGCGAATGGGAACGACAAGGTGGTTGCGATTACGGCTGCGATGCCGAATGGGACCGCGCTGGATTTGTTCAGGCCGCATCATCCGAAGCGGTACTTCGATGTGGGCATTGCGGAAGAGCATGCGGTGCTGTTTGCCGCAGGGATGGCGACGAAGGGGTACCGGCCGTTCTGTGCGATCTACTCGACGTTTCTGCAGAGGGCTTTCGACCAGGTGGTGCACGATGTGGCGCTGCAGAAGCTGCCGGTGGTGTTCTGCATGGACCGCGGCGGGCTGAGTGGAGACGATGGGCCGACGCATCATGGGCTGTTCGACATCAGCTATCTGCGCGGAGTTCCGAACCTGATCCACATGGACCCCAAGGATGAAGACGAGCTGCAGGACATGATGTTCACCGCGCTGGAGCACGATGGGCCGAGCGCGATACGGTATCCGCGAGGGACTGGGCCGGGAACTGCCGTGAAGGAGCAGCCGCGGGCGCTGGAGATTGGCAAGGCTGAAGTGCTGAAGGACGGCGACGACGTGGCGATCTTTGCGCTGGGCAACATGGTCGCCGAAGGCGAGAAGCTGGCGCGGATGCTGGAGGCTGAAGGGCAGAGCGTGGCGGTGATCAACGCGCGGTTTGCGAAGCCCGTGGATGCGGCTTGCATTGCGAAGTATGCGAAGGGCTGCGGGCTGCTGGTGACGATGGAGGACCATGTGCTCGCGGGCGGGTTTGGGTCAGCGGTACTGGAGGCGCTGAATGCTGAGGCAATCGATGTGCCGGTGGTGCGGGTGGGGTGGCCGGATGAGTTTATCGAGCATGGCAAGCCGGAGGCTCTGCGGGAGATGCATGGGCTGACGGCGGAGGCGGCGATGGAGCGGATGAGGCCGTTGTTGCGAAAGGCTGTGGGAGTTTAGCGGAATCAGGTGGCGAGACGGTCGAGGACGGAGAGGATCTCGGCGGTGCGGGCGTGGCGGAATTTGAAGAGCGCTTCGATCTGACGGCGGACAACGAGGGTGTTGACCAGGTCGCCGAGAGCGCCGAGCGGGAGCTCGTAGTCGATGGAGTCGCGGATGAGGGTTCCGGGGCGGTTGGATTCGGGTTCGGCTGTGGCTTCGACGGTATGGGTGTGATGCCAGTAGGTGAAGGGGCCACGGTCCTGCGTGTCGGAGAAGCCTTCGTTCCAGCGGAAGTCGTCGATGCGGGCTTCCCACGGGAAGCGGATGGGGATGTAGGGGATGAGGAGATAGCTGAAGGTGACGCGGGTTCCGCTGCCAGCGACGACTCCGGGGAAGACTGGGGTGCTTTCAGGACGGGGCGGCGGCGGAGCGAAGGTCGCTTCTTCGATGCGGGCTTTTTGCCAGCGGGGCATCAGGCGCGGGAGGTTCTCCGGATTCGCGAAGAAGGCGAAGACCAGTTCGCGGGAGCACGGGAGCCATTGCTGGGCGTCAAAGTGATGGCGCATGGATGCGGTCTTAAGATGCGCTCGAAACGGAGAAAGGCTCAGTTTCAGTTGTTAGGTCGATGGTTCGCTTCAGGTGCCAGGTACTGATTCACCTTAATGGTTGAGGCGCGCGAATGTCCAGTGGCGAGGTATGACAAAGGTGTTGGCGAAAAAGAAACGGGCAGCGGCGCCGAGAGAGCGGCGTCGCTGCCCAGGTACAGCAGGGCGATTCAAGTGGGGGACTTAGCTGGGCATCAGGACGGTGTCGATGACGTGGGCGACGCCGTTGGACTGGTAGACATCGGCGGTAGTGATCCAGGCGGTGCCGCCCTTTTCGTCGGTGATCTTGATCTTGCCCATATCCAGGGAGAAGTTGAGGGAGCCGCCTTCGAGGGTCTTGGCGGTGTAGGTGCCGTTGCCCTTCTTGATCCACTTCTTGAGGTCCTTGGAGGTCACGGTGCCGGCGAGGACGTGGTAGGTGAGGACCTTGTCGAGGGTGGCCTTGTTCTCGGGCTTGACGAGGGTGTCAACGGTGCCGGCGGGGAGCTTGTCGAAGGCGTCGTTGGTGGGGGCGAAGACGGTGAAGGGGCCGACGCCGGAGAGGGTGTCGACCAGACCGCCGGCCTTGACCGCAGCGACGAGAGTGGTGAGGTTGGGGGCCGTGGAGGCGTTGGCGACGACGGTCTTGTTGGCGTACATGGGAGCGCCGCCGACGTCAGGGTCCTTCATTTGGGCGGAGGCGGTGATGGAGGTGGCGATTGCAGCGCCGGCGAGGAGAGTGAGGAGGGTCTTGTTCATGACGAAAGATTCCTTTCGTTTCCTGAGAGAGTAGGAAACGTGGTTGAGCGTTCGGTTGCTGATTGGCGGGCCCGTGGTTGTGCGCGTCAGGTGCAGGGCCCGGGCTACTGAGGAGCCTTTGCTGATCAGGCGAAAGGCGCACATCTCATCTACGCGGCTCGGGGAGAATTGGATTGCGGATGTGAAGAAAAGTGCGAAGGCAGCCGAAGAAGATCAGAGAGGAAGGATGGCGGGGGTCGCGTTTGAGGTTCGCAAGCGTTGACAAAGAGCGGCGGCAACCGTCAACTGAAACCTGAGCATGTGGATGGTCGAGCAGAGCCGGAGTTCGCCAAGGGCTATCGCAAAGAACGGTGGGCGGTCCAGAGTGGAGGAACATCGCGATGGGGAGACGGAAACGGTGAAGCGGCAAAAGGGCCTGCTAGTGGTAGGCCTGTTCAAGTTGAGCAAGGCGATCTTCTTCCTGGCGGTTGCGGCCGGTGCGCTGCACCTGGTGCACAAGGACATCCAACTGGTGGTGCTGCAACTGGTGGACTTGCTGCGGCTGGACCCGGAAAGCCGCATTGTGAACGCGGTGCTGACCAAGTCCAGCGTGATTGGACACCACGAACTGCGGAGGGCTGCGCTGTTTTCTGGGCTGTACTCGGGGGTATGCCTGATTGAAGGCGCAGGGCTGATGCTGGAGAAGCGCTGGGCCGAGTACCTGACCGTGACGCTCACGCTGATGGGGCTGCCGTGGGAGACCTATGAACTGATCAAGGGGTTCACGTGGTTCAAAGTGGGAGTCATGAGTTTCAACATCGCGGTGCTGGTGTACCTGGTGTGGGTGCTGAAGAAGAAGAGGGAAAACCAGGGAGTAGGGAATAGGGAGTAGGGAGTAGAAAGATTTGGTTTTGGGGGTAAGGGGAAATCGGTGGGGAGTGACTATTTTCGCTTTTACTTCGCCTAACGCAAGTGGGCCGGAAGCACAAGAGCGAGAAATGGCATGAATCGGTTGGGTAAACACTAGGTATAGGGGTATTGAGGTGGGTAACCGCTAGGCGTTGGATTTTCCACAGAATGCGTGGAAAAGAGGCCTTTATTGCCTGAATTTTGGGGTTGCGTGGCGGTGGCGGTAGTGCGATGGTCTTCTAGTGTTCTTTTTTGTAAGTTTTTGTACTTTCTTGGGACGATCTGGAACCTAGAGGCCTTAGCAACCCTCTGATCGTACCCCGGAAGGCTGGGCGGCATGAGTGCCCGGGTAGGTACGGGTCTGAGGTAGAGGCAAATGTTTCGCGGAAATCACCCTACGAAGATCGACGGAAGCGGGCGCCTGAAGCTCCCGGTCGATCACCGTGAGGTGGTGGATGCGCAGTACGGAAGCGATTTCTTCATCACCAGCCTGGACGGAAAGGTGATTGAGATCTGGCCCATGAAGGAGTGGGAGCAGATTGAAGCGCAACTGGCGGAGAAAGATGCCAGCGAGGAGAAAGCGGCGTTTTTGGAAGCGGTGAACTACTGGGGCCAGGTTGTGAAGTTCGATTCGGCGGGGCGGCTGTTGCTTCCGCAGGATTTGAGGGAGCATTCGGGCGTTACGGGCGATGTGGCCGTGGTTGGTTTGCAGCGGTATCTGCAGGTGCGGTCGAAGGATGAGCAGCAGGCGCAGTTGGTAGCAAAACCGGTAACGCTGGCGGACGTGGCCAGGCTTGGCATCCGGAAGTAAAGAGAGTCCCCAGGGACGCATGAGGCGGAAGTGATGGCTGAGGCCCATGTATCGGTTCTTTTAGATGAGGTTTTGGAGTACCTGAACGTGCGCCGGGGCGGCGTGATTGCGGATACGACGCTGGGATTTGGCGGACATTCTGTAGCGATCGCGAGAAAGCTCGGAGCCGAAGGCAAGCTGATCTGCTTCGACCGCGACGAAGAAGCGATGGTCAGGGCAAAGGCGAGACTCGCCGAGCTGGCTGAAGAGATTGGGCCGGAGATGCCGGAAGTGCGATATGTGTCGCGGGCGTTTTCGACGGCGGCTGAAGAGATTGAGGCAGGGTCGCTGGATGGTTTGCTGGCTGATTTTGGCGTGAGCAGCATGCAGCTGGATCAGGCGCAGCGTGGTTTTAGTTTTCGGGCCGATGGGCCGCTGGACATGAGGATGGATCCTCGCAGCGAGCTGACGGCCGAACGAGTGGTAAATGAGGCGGACGAAGAAGATCTCGCGAACCTTATTTACGAATTTGGAGAGGAAAGGAGGTCGCGGAGAATCGCCAGAGCTATTGTGCGGGCGCGGCCGTTGACGACGACAGCAGAACTTGCTCGAGTTGTTGCGGCCGTTGCCCCGCCAATAAAAGGCGAGAAGATTCATCCGGCGACCCGAACCTTTCAGGCTCTTCGAATTCGAGTGAATGATGAGTTGGGCGAGATCCGATCGCTGCTGGAAAGCGCGGGGAGCTTGCTGAAGCCGGGCGGACGAGTGGTGCTGATCAGCTTCCACTCGCTGGAGGACCGGCTGGTGAAGGACGCGTTTCGCGAAGGAGCGAAAGAAGGCGTTCTGGAGATTTTGACGAAGAAGCCGGTGACGGCGACCGAGGATGAGGAACGGCGGAATCCGCGGTCGAGAAGTGCGAAGCTGCGAGCGGCGGAGAAGCCGGCAGTAAGGATCGTTGAGCAGGGAAGACCTGCGAAGGGTTCGTGGAAGAGGCGCTGAGTTGACGCGCAAAGTTTTGTAGAGATCGGGCCGGGGTTGTCCTGCCGTGCTTTCAGGCGAAAGACACCTTGAACGAAAAAGTCCCCTCCCCCTTACAGCAATCCCGGCCCGGATTGCCTTTGTGGATGCGAGTGGCGAGATACGAGATCGACGGGCTCATGTTGGCGAAGCGGCTGACGAAGAGTTCAGTGGAAGAGTTTGGCTTTGGGCCCTGAAGTTTTGGAGGCAGTGTAATGGCGACGATGGCGATAGCAGGAGCGGGGATGGACCGGATGCACTCGCGGCAGCCGCGGTCGCGGCGCGTGTTGAGCGTCGCGGAGAAGAACCGCGAACTGTACGAGAAGCAGCGGGCGCAGCGCCGTGGGCCTACACCGGAGATGCAGTTCGCCAAGTACATCGACAACACGCGGCTGGTGAAGGCCGACGACCTGGTGCGGCGGCGTGAGATGCGGACGTTCACCATCGCGATGGTGCTGAGCTGCATGCTGACGATTGCGTATGTCTGGCAGCACGTTGCGGCGATCGAGATGGGCTATCGCGTGGAAGCGGCCAAGCACCAGGTGGAGCTGATGCGCGAGCATAACCGCGACCTGCGGTTGGCGGAGGCACAGTTGAGCGATCCGAATCGGATCGATCGCATGGCCAAGTCGATTGGGTTGGAAGCTCCGCTGCCCGGGCAGGTTGTGCGGCCGGAAGAGCTGGGCATTGCGGCTCCGGTGCTGGCGCAGGCGCATGTGCCGGAGATGCAGTAAGGCAGTGAGCAGGAAGTAGCTTGAAGTCCCGGCGAATTTGAAACAGGATAGGTCCTCAGATGAAACAGGCGCCCAGTAAGGGATTGACCGCACCGATTCGCCGGGTGCGGTTTGTCTATGTAGCGATGTTTTTCTGCTTCTGGGTAACCGCAATCGGCGGGCGGCTGTTGTGGCTGCAGGTAGTGCGGCATCACGACTTTATGGAGAAGGCGCAGCGGCAGCAGCAGCGGACGTTCGAAGTGGCTCCGCGGCGTGGTGTGCTGTACGACCGGAACCTGAAGCCGCTGGCGATGACCGTGCTGGTGGATAGTGTTTATGCGGTTCCGAGCGAGGTGGGGGACAATCGTGCGAGCGAAGCAGCGCTGCTGGCCAAGGTAGTGCACACCGATCCGCTGGACCGGTTTACGACCGAGCAGGCGATCCTGGCGCGGATGACGGACTCGCGGAACTTTGCGTGGGTGGCGCGGAAGCTGGATCCAGATACGTCGAGCCGCGTGAAGGAGCTGAACCTGAAGGGCATTTATGTTCAGCAGGAGTTCAAGCGGTTTTATCCGAGCGGCGACCTGGCGGCGCATGTGCTGGGCTATGTGGGCACGGACGATAACGGGCTGGGTGGGCTTGAGCGCGAGTTCGACGATGAGCTGCATGGCGTGCCGGGGCATGTGCTGACGGCGATTGATGCGAAGCGGCACGTAATGGGGTCGGAAGAGAATGAGCCGAACCCGGGCGAGAACCTGGTGCTGACCATCGACGCCCACATTCAGTTCATGGCGGAGAAGGCGCTGGACGCGCAGATGGCGAAGGTGAAGGCGCTGCACGGGACCGTGGTGGTGCAGGACCCGAATACGGGGCAGATCCTGGCGCTGGCGGTTTCGCCGCGGTTCAATCCGAACGACTCGCGGCACGTGGATGCGGACTCGCTGAACAATCTTGCGGTGAGCGATGTGTATGAGCCAGGATCGACGTTCAAGCTGGTCACGTACTCTGCTGCGGTGGATGGTGCGGGTGTGAACCCGGGCGACAGTGTGGACTGCCAGGGTGGAGCGCTGACGATGTATGGGCGGACGCTGCATGATGACAAGTCCGACGGGCGCATGGGTGTGGTGACGGTGCAGCATGCGCTGGAGAAGTCCAGTGATGTGGGCGCGGCGAAGATGGCGCTGAAGCTGGGGCCGAACAAGTTCTATCAGTACATCAAGGCGTATGGGTTTGGAGACCGGTCAGGGATTGAGCTGCCGAGTGAGACGCGCGGATTGCTGCAGAAGCCGCAGCGCTGGGGAGCGACGAGCATCCTGTCGATTGCGATTGGGCAGGAAGTGGCGGTGACGCCGGTGCAGCTGGTGACGATGGTGTCGACGATTGCGAACGGAGGAACGTATCTGCCGCCGCATGTGCTGCTGAAGTCGACGGACATGATGAAGGGCGATCCGGGGTTGCAGCCGATGGAGTTTCATCCCGGCGCGACGCTGCCGAGCCCGCTGCCGGATGGAGCGCATCGCGTGATCAGCGCGGAGAGCGCGGCGAAGATGCATACGATGATGGCGGGGATCGTGACCGAGGGTACGGGGCGCTCGGCGGCACTGAATGGATATAGCGCGGCAGGAAAGACGGGGACGGCGAACAAGATTGATCCGGCGACGCACACGTACTCGCACACGAAGCTGGTGGCGAGCTTTGCGGGGTTTGCACCGGTGAATCATCCGGCGATCTCCGTGGCGGTGGTGATCGATACACCGACGGCGGGCAGCAGCTTTTATGGAGCGGCGGTTTCGGCTCCGGTGTTTCACGAGGTGGCTCAGGAAGTGCTGGAGTACCTGGGCGTTCCCCACGATCAGCCGCTGCAGACGCAGAAGCAGATGGAGCTGGCGCAGAAGGATGATGCGGCGGACGATGCTCCGGATCAGGGCACGGACCTGACGGCGATGTTTGATGAGGTGAACAGTCTGCCGGGGGATGACCCGCTGCGGCAGCCGGCGACGGCAGCGGCGATTGCGGCGAATCAAGAGGCGGACCGCCAGCACGAGGCTGCAGCGGCACAGGCTGCGGTGGCGAAGAAGGCGAGCCAGAGTGAGCTGTCGCAGTTGACTGAGCGGGCGCTCGCGCAGTTGCATGCGGGCGGACCGAATGCAGCGATGGATGCGGGAGCGAATGCTAAGGTGGTGGCGCCGGTAGTGGCTCCGCCGGTGCAGGCGCGCGGCAATGGGGCGGTGGTGGTGGATGGAGGCAGGCGCGTGGCGGTTCCGGCGTTTGCTGGAGCGGCTTTGCGCAGCGTGGTGGAGAGCGCGGACCACGTGGGTTTGCGGGTGCAGACGCTGGGCAGCGGGCTGGCGCGGGAGCAGGCTCCGGCGGCAGGGACGATGGTTCCGTTAGGAACAGAGGTTGTGGTGCGGTTTTCGCGGTGACCGGGCGGCGTTGGCGCTGCTAGTCTTAGGCACAGAGTGGGTTGGAACGAGGAAAGACCTATGACTGCGGCGAAACCGATTGACGAGGTGCTGGCTGGCGTTGCGCTGATGCGGCGAGGAAAGTCTGACGCCGCTTCACCGGCGATGATCAGCGGGGTGCAGTACGACTCGCGGAGGGTGGAGCCGGGTTATTTGTTCGTGGCGATGCGGGGTGGGTCGACGGACGGCAATCAATATATAGGGGCGGCGGTGGCCGCGGGTGCGGTTGCGGTGGTGACGGATTCGCTGGAGGCGTTTGAGGGGCGGTTCGAGTATCCGGCGGTGGCGTTCTTCTTGGCTGCGCATGGAAGGCGGGCGCTGGCGGAGGCTAGCGCGGGGTTCTATGGACATCCGGAGAAGAAGCTGAAGATCAGCGCGGTGACCGGGACGAATGGGAAGACGACGACGGCTTTTCTCTTGGAGCAGATGCTGAGGAGTGTGGGCCGGAAGTGCGTGCTGCTGGGAACAATCGAGACGCACATTGGCGAGGTGGTGAAGGAGAGCGAGCATACGACTCCGGAGAGCCGCGACGTGCTGGCGCTGTTTGCTGAGGCTGTCGATGCCGGATGCACGGAAGCGGTGATGGAGATGAGCAGCCATGCGCTGGCGCAGGAGCGGGTGTGGGGCCTGCCGGTGGATGTGGCGATGTTTACGAATTTGACGCAGGACCATCTGGATTATCACGGGTCAATGGGAGCGTATGCGGCGTCGAAGGCGCGGATCTTCGAAGGAGTGGGATCCCCGCCGCCGAGAGTTGCGGTGATCAATGAAGATGATTGGTGGGGTGGTGAGCGGTTCGCGTATGGGTTGAAGCCGGAGACTCAGCTCATGAGGTACGGACTTGCCGCTGAGGATACAAACGCTGAGTATCGAGCGCTGGATGTGGTGTTGAAGGCGGGAGAGACGCAGTTTCGGATGGTGACTCCGCAGGGGCATGTGCAGATGGTTTCGCCGCTGACGGGCAGGGTGAATGTGTATAACCTGCTGGCGGCTTCGTGTGCGGCGATGGCTCGGGGGTTGACGCTGGAACAGGTTGCTGCTGCGGCGGAGAATCTGCGGCAGGTTCCGGGGCGGTTTGAGGTGGTGGATGGATC
This sequence comes from Acidobacteriota bacterium, assembly GCA_040388825.1. Taxonomy (GTDB): domain Bacteria; phylum Acidobacteriota; class Terriglobia; order Terriglobales; family Acidobacteriaceae; genus Granulicella. The sequence continues at coordinate 11,145 of JAZKBC010000278.1, forward strand.
GCGCGATGCGGGCTTTACGGTGGTGGTGGACTATGCGCATACCGACGATGCATTGAAGAACCTGATGGCGCTGGCTCGCGATATGGTGAAGGAGAGCGGCGGGCGCGTGATTACGCTGTTTGGGTGCGGAGGCAATCGCGACCGGACGAAGCGGCCGAAGATGGGCAAGGCTGCGGGCGGGGGGAGCGACCTGGTGATTGTGACCAGCGATAATCCGCGGAATGAAGACCCGTGGAAGATTATCGATGAGGCGCTGGTGGGTGTGCGCGAGACCGGCACGCAGTTTATGGTGGAAGCGGATCGCGCGAAGGCGATTGAGATGGCGATTCGTGCAGCGAAGCCGGGAGACATTGTGCTGCTGGCCGGCAAGGGGCATGAGAAGGTACAGATGTGTGCGGATGGGCCGGTTCCGTTCAATGATATGGCGGAGGCCGAACGTGTGTTGAACGAGGTGAGGGGTTGAGGCTGACGCTGGGAACTATTGCGGACTGGATACATGCAGAGGGCGACTTCGATGCGAATGCGGAGGCGGTGGGGTACTCGATCGACTCGCGCACGATTGGCGCCGGGGAGTTGTTTTTTGCGGTGACGGGCGAGCGCGTGGATGGGCACGACTACGTAGAGGCCGCGCTGGCGAATGGAGCGGTGGCTGCCGTGGTTTCGATGCGGTGGTTGCGGCCGGAGCTGGTGGAGGAAGCGCGGCTGCTGCGGGTTCCGGACGCGGAGACAGACTGCGTGCTGGGGTCGATGCAGGTGGTGGCGCGCGCGGTGAGGAAGCAGTGGGGCAAGAGGGTGATCGGCGTGACGGGGTCGGCGGGGAAGACGACGACCAAGGAGTGCATTGCGCAGGTTCTGGATGTTCGCTTCAACGTGCTGAAGACCGAGGGGAATTACAACAATCATTTTGGGGTGCCGCTGACGCTGCTGCGGCTCGAACCGGAGCACGATGTGGCCGTGGTGGAGATGGGCATGAATCATGCCGGCGAGATTCGCGCGCTGGCGAACATCGCGGAGCCGGACTGGGGTGTGGTGTCGAACGTGGCGGCGGTGCACCTGGAGTTTTTTCCGGAAGGCATTGGCGGAATCGCGCGGGCGAAGTATGAGCTGGTGGAGTCGCTGCCTGAGGATGGGATTGCGTTTTTGAATGGCGATGATGATCGCGTTGCGGCATTTGCGCGGGGGATGCGTGACCGGTGTGTTTTGTATGGAACGCGCGAAGGCCTGGATGTGCGCGGGTTTGGTTTGGACGACCTGGGGTTGAGTGGAACGGAGTTTGGCGTGCAGGCGCATGGCGAGGCGCAGGAGATGTTGCTGCACCTGATGGGGCGGCACAACGTGCTGAACGCGCTGGCGGCGATTGCGGTGGGGATGGAGAGCGGACTGGAGCTGCATGAGTGCTGCGGAGCGCTGGAGGAGATGCGGCCTTCGGCGAAGCGCGGTGAGGTGATGGAGTGGCATGGGGCGAAGCTGATCAATGATTGCTACAACTCGAATCCCAAGGCGCTGGAAGCGATGATTCGGGCGCTGAGTGGTGTGGATGCGGAACGGCGGATCCTGGTGGCAGGAGAGATGCTGGAGCTGGGGCCGGAGAGTGCGGGGCTGCACGCTTACTGCGGAGATGTAGCGGCGGATGCGGGGATCGAGGTGGTGCTGGGAGTGCGCGGACTGGCGAAAGAGCTGGTGCTAGCGGCGAGAGATCGCGGCGTGGAGGCGGAGTTTGTGGAGACTCCGGAGGCTGCCGGCGAGTGGTTGAAGGCGAACGTGCGCGAGGGCGATGCGGTGCTGCTGAAGGCGTCGCGTGGAGTAAGGCTGGAGAAGGCGTTGGACGCGCTGGGCGCTTAGAGAAATTCACACGGCGGGTGCGGCCGTGCACAGATAAGATTTACCCGAGGTTGGATCCTTGCTCTTCTGGCTGCTGTATCAAAAACTTTTCCCTTACTTTCCGTTCTTCCGGATCTTTCGCTACGTCACGTTTCGGTGCGCGTTTGCGAGCCTGACGGCGATGCTGATCGGTCTGCTGATTGGGCCGTTTGTCATTAACCGGCTGCGCGAGTTCCAGATAGGGCAGTACATTCGGGAAGAGGGACCGCAGAGCCAACAGAAGAAAGGCGGAACGCCGACGATGGGCGGCGTGCTGATCTGCATTTCGATCCTGGTGCCGACCCTGCTGTGGAGCAACCTGAGCGATCCGTTTGTGTGGCTGGTGATGGGGTCGACGCTGGCGTTTGCGGCGATCGGGTTTGCGGATGACTACATCAAGGTGGTGCATAAGCGGAACCTCGGGCTGACGTCGCGGCAGAAGCTGCTGCTGCAGTTTCTGGCGAGTGGAGCGGTGGCGGTGACGCTGGTGTTGCTGGAGCAGCAGGGATCGTACTCGACGAGGCTGATGGTGCCGTTTGCCAAACACATGCGGCCGAACCTGATCTTCGATCCTCTGCTGCATGTGCCGCACCTTTGGATGCTGGCGTTTGTGCCGTTCATTGCGTTTGTGATGCTGGTGATTACGTTCAGCTCGAATGCGGTGAACTTGACCGATGGGCTCGACGGGTTGGCGATCGGATGCACGATCATTGCGGCCGGCGCGTTGACGGTGCTGACATACGTGAGTGGGCATGTGGTGTTTGCGGACTATCTTGAGCTGCAGCGCATGCCGCAGGTGAGCGAGCTGACGATCTTCTGCGGAGCGATGGTGGGCGCGAGCATTGGCTTCCTCTGGTACAACGCGCATCCGGCGGAGATCTTTATGGGCGATGTTGGATCGCTGATGCTGGGGGGAGCGATTGCGACGGTGGCGGTGGTGATCAAGCAGGAGCTGCTGCTGCCGTTTATCGGCGGCGTGTTCATCATGGAAGCGGTGAGCGTGATGCTGCAGGTGGGCAGCTACAAGCTGAGGAACGGGAAGAGGATTTTCAAGATGGCTCCGCTGCATCATCACTTTGAGCTGATGGGGTGGAGCGAGTCGAAGGTGATTGCGCGGTTCTGGATATTGGCGCTGGTGTTTGCGCTGTTTGCGTTGACGACGCTGAAGCTGAGGTAGAGCGTAGAGTTTAGAGCGTAGAAGGACGTTGATGATGATTGAGTTGAAGAACAAGAATGTGCTGGTGGTGGGCTTGGGGCAGAGTGGGTTGGCGGCTGCTCGTTTTTTGAAGGAGCGGGGAGCGCGGGTTACGGTGAGCGATGCGCGGCCGGCGACGTTGATTGCGGAGCTTCCGCAGTTGCTGGATGAAGGGTTCATGGTGGAGGCCGGAGGGCATGGGCTGCTGACGTTTCGGCGGCAGGACTTGATTGTGGTGTCGCCCGGTGTGCCGGCGGATGTGCCGGAGCTGAAGCAGGTAAGGGCGTTGGGGGCGCACATTATTGGGGAGCTGGAGTTGGGGGCGGAGTTTCTGCTCGGTGAGGTGGCGGCGATTACGGGGTCGAATGGGAAGACGACCACGACGACGCTGATGGGGGAGATTCTGAAGGCGAGCGGAAGGCCGACGCTGGTGGGTGGGAATATCGGGCGGCCGGTGACGGCGATGGTCGCGGAGAGCTCGGCGGAGACGTGGTCGGTGCTGGAGGTTTCGAGCTTTCAGTTGGAGACGGTGGAGACGTTCAAGCCGCGGATCGCGATGGTGTTGAACATTACTCCTGACCACCTGGACCGGCATGGGAGCTTTGAGAACTATGCGGCGGCGAAGGCGCGGATTACGGAGTTCCAGACGAGCGAGGACTTCCTAGTGCTGAATGGGGAGGATGTGCCGACGCAGATGGTCGCGGCCAAGACAAAGGCCCAGATTTATTGGTTCAGTGCGAAGCGGCCGATCAAGCAGGGAGCGTTCGTGCATGGCGAGTCGATCTTCTTTGTGCCGAAGGAAGGTGCGAAGGCGGAGCCGGTGATGCCGGTGAGGGAGATTCCGCTAGCTGGAGCGCACAACGTGGAGAACGTGCTGGCGGCGATTTGCGCGGCGCGGCTCGCTGGGGTGGATGCGGCGACGATTCGTGCGGCTGTTGGGGCGTTCAAGGCGGTGGAGCATCGGCTGGAGTTTGTGCGGGAGCTGGATGGCGTGGCGTATTACAACGACTCGAAGGCGACGAATGTGGATGCGACGGTGAAGGCGGTGGAGTCGTTTGCCGGGGGGATTCACCTGATTCTGGGGGGGAAGGATAAGGATTCGGACTACTCGACGATGAGTGAGCTGCTGAAGGAGCGGGTGAAGACGGTTATCACCATTGGTTCAGCCGCGGAAAAGATTGAGCGGCAGCTCGCCGGAGTCGTGAAGATAGAGAGAGCGGAGACGATGGACCGTGCGGTGGCGATGGCGCAGGAGCTGGCCGTTGCGGGCGATACGGTTGTGCTGGCTCCGGCGTGTGCGAGCTTTGACCAGTTTGAGAACTACGGCCATCGAGGGCGTGTGTTCAAGGAGCTGGTTGCGGGCTTGGTGAGCAGATAGCAGCGAAGGTCCGCTGCTCTGCGTGGGCAGGTAGCGGATGGCAAAACGAGTTGGCGTCGACAAGTGGTTGTTTGGAACAGTGCTGCTGCTGGTGCTGTTCGGGCTGGTGAGCATTTTTTCGGCTTCGGCGGTGTTGTCGAAGGCGACGCTGGGCTCGCCGTATGCGTACGTGGTGAAGCAGGCGGTGTGGGTGGCGTTCGGCATGGTGGCGCTGTTTGTGCTGATGCGCGTGGACTATCGCCGCTATAACAATCCCAAGCTGATCTTTCCGCTGATGGCGGTGACGGGGATTCTGTTGCTCGCGGTGTTTGTGATGGGCGGCATGAACGGAGCGCATCGCTGGATTCGCGTGGCAGGCACGACGCTGGAGCCTTCGGAGTTGGCCAAGCCGGTGATTGTGCTGTTTCTGGCGTGGTGGCTGCAGACGCGATTGCACGCGATGGACAAACTGAAGGACACGCTGTTTCCAGCCGTGATTCCGCCGCTGGTCTACATTGTGCTGATCGTGCAGGAGCCTGACCTCGGCACTTCGCTGGTGTGCGCGGCGGTGGTGCTGCTGATGTTGTACCTTGCCGGGATTGAGCTGAAGTGGATCGGGCTGGCGCTGCTGGCGGCTGCTCCTGTGTTGTATTACAAGCTGTTCCATGTGGCGTTCCGGCGGGCGAGGATGATTGCGTTTTTGAATCCTGAGGCCGATCCGAAGGGTGCGGGCTTTCACGTGATGCAGTCGCTGATTGCGGTGGGGACCGGCGGGATCTTCGGGCGTGGGCTGACGGAAGGGATTCAGAAGCTGTTCTTTCTGCCTGAGCCGCATACGGACTTTATCTTTGCGAACATCTGCGAAGAGCTGGGCATGATTGGCGCACTGTGCGTGGTGGCGGCGTTCTGCGTGCTGGGTTGGCGCGGGATGCGGGCGGCGTTTCTTTCGACCGATCCGTTTGCGCGGTTCCTGGCGTTTGGGCTGACGACGGCGATCCTGGTGCAGGCGTTCTTCAACATGAGCGTGGTGCTGGCGCTGCTCCCAACCAAGGGAATTCCGCTGCCGTTTATTTCTTCGGGTGGAACGAGCGTGTTCGTTACGCTGGCTTCGATGGGCGTGTTGCTGAACGTGACTCGCGAAGTAGACTGAACGACAGAGTGTAGAGCGTAGTGAAAAGCGAATTGCGAGTGATGATTGCTGGGGGTGGGACTGGCGGGCATGTGGTGCCTGCGCTGGCGATTGGGCGGGAGCTACGGGACAAGCATGGGGCTGAAGTGCGGTTTGTGGGGACGGCGCGGGGGATCGAGGGGAAGCTCGTGCCGGAGGCCGGGTTTCGGCTGGAGATGGTGCGGTCCGGGCAGCTGAAGAATGTGTCGCTGATGACGCGGTTGAAGACGTTCACGGATCTTCCTCTTGGCGTGCTGCATTGTGTGCGGTTGATGCGGGAGTTCAAGCCGCAAGTGGTTGTTGGTGTCGGTGGATATGCGAGCGGACCGGCGATGATTGCGGCGGTGCTGCTGAGGATTCCTACGCTGGCGTATGAGCCGAATGCTGTGCCGGGGCTGACGAACCGGATTGTGGGCAAGTATGTGAGCGCGGCCGCGGTGAACTTTGCGCAGACTACGAGCTACTTTCGGAATGCGGTGGTGACGGGTGTTCCGGTGCGGGCGGAGATCTTTGATCTGCCTGCGAAGGCTGTTGGAGCAGCGCCGCGGTTGCTGGTGACGGCGGGGAGCAATGGGGCGTTGGTGTTCAACGAGATGATGCCGCGGATTGTTCTACGGCTGCTGGAGGCCGTTCCGGGGTTGACGATTGTGCACCAGTCGGGAGCGCGGCGGCTCGAAGAGACGCGGGCTGAGTATGCGGCTAGTGGCGCCGATCACTCGCGGTGGAGTGTTGAGGCGTTTCTTACGGATATGCCCGCGCAGTATGCGGAGGCGGATGTGGTGCTGGCTCGGGCGGGGAGTACGATTGCCGAGCTGGCGGCGGCGGGGAAGCCTGCGGTGCTGGTTCCGCTGCCGACGGCGGCGGATGATCATCAGCGGAAGAATGCTGAGGTGTTTGAGGCCGCGGGAGCAGCGGTGATGATGCTGCAGCGGGATGTGACAGAGGCTTCGCTGTTCGAGACGTTGAGTGGACTGCTGAACGATCCAGAGCGCCGGCAGCGGATGAGTGTCGCGGCGAAGTCGCTGGCGAAGCCGGGAGCGTTGGAGAAGATTGCGGGCCTGGTGGTGGAGCTGGCGAAGGGCGTTGTTAGTTGTTAGTTGTTAGTTGTTAGTTGTTAGTTGTTAGTTGTTAGTTGTT